>NZ_JAUYQL010000087.1 GCF_030697305.1 Phenylobacterium sp.
TCGTGGAGCTGGAAGCCGGCGTCGAAGGCCTGGTCCACGTGTCCGAAATGTCCTGGACCAAAAAGAACGTCCATCCGGGCAAGATCGTCTCCACCAGCCAGGAAGTGGAAGTTGTCGTCCTGGACGTCGATCCGTCTAAGCGTCGCGTGTCGCTCGGCCTCAAGCAGGCGATGGCCAATCCGTGGGAGGCCTTCATCGAGGCCCACCCCGTCGGTTCGACCGTCGAAGGCGAAGTCAAGAACGCCACCGAGTTCGGTCTGTTCATCGGTCTCGACAACGACATCGACGGCATGGTGCACCTGTCGGATCTCGACTGGGCCGCGGCCGGCGAAGAAGCCATCGCCAAGTATAACAAGGGCGACATGGTCAAGGCCAAGGTGCTCGACGTCGACGTCGAGAAGGAACGCATCAGCCTGGGCGTCAAGCAACTGGCCGGCGATCCGATGTCGGGCGACACCTATCGCAAGGGCCAGACGGTGACCGTCACCGTGACCGAGGTCACGACCGGCGGCATCGAAGTGCGCTTCGGCGAGGACGCGGCTCAGATGAGCTCTTTCATCCGCAAGTCCGACCTGTCGCGCGACCGGGCCGACCAACGCCCGGAACGCTTCGCCGTCGGCGACCGCGTGGACGCTCAGATCGCCAACTGGGACAAGGCCGCTCGCCGCGTCTCGCTGTCGATCAAGGCGCTGGAAATGGCCGAGGAAAAGACCGCCATCGAGCAGTTCGGGTCCTCGGACTCCGGCGCTTCGCTGGGCGACATCCTGGGCGCAGCCCTGCGCGAGAAGGCTCAGAAGGAATAGAGCTTTCTGCGCGGGCGAAGTCCGCCTGAACTGTAATAGACCCCGTCAGGCTCGCGCCTGGCGGGGTCTTTTCGTTGGGCGATCGCTCGGCGTTTCGGCGCCGGTGCGCGTCCCGCCGAGAGCGCTGCTTTGCGCCTTGAACTGGCGGCGCGGTTCGACCATGGTCCGTCGCTCCACAACCGCAGGCCCGTATGATAAAATCGGAACTGATCGCTCGCCTCGCCGAGGAGAACCCGCACCTTACCCAGCGCGACATCGAGCGCGTGGTGGGCGTGATCCTCGAGCGGATGATTCATGCCCTTGAGGATGGAGGCCGCGTTGAACTGCGTGGTTTCGGGGCTTTGTCGGTCCGTTCGCGCGACGCGCGCGCCGGGCGCAATCCGCGGACCGGCGAACCGGTCGAGGTGCGCGCCAAGCATGTCCCGTTCTTCAAGAGCGGCAAGGAGCTGCGCGAGCGCCTGAACGCCGACGAGTGAGTGAGCGCATGAGCATATTCAGCGAATTCCGCGAGTTCATCGCCCGCGGCAACGTCATCGACCTGGCGGTCGGCGTGATCATCGGCGCGGCGTTCAACTCGATCGTCAAGAGCCTGGTGGAACAGGTGATCATGCCGCCGGTCGGCCTGCTCACCGGCGGCGTCGATTTCTCACACAAGGAATGGATCCTCAAAGTCGACAACCCGGCGACGCCGGCGATCGACCCGGTTGCGATCCAGTACGGCGCGTTCATCAACACCGTGATCCAGTTCCTGATCGTCGCCTGGGCGGTGTTCCTGCTGGTCAAGCTGGTGAATGTGATCCGCCGCGCAGACGCGGCCAGCGCCGAGGAAACGCCGGGTCCGACCCCGACCGAGGCGCTGCTGATCGAAATCCGCGACGAATTGCGCGGCATCGCACCCGCGCCCACCGTCGCAGCGCCTTCCCCTGCGGTCGCCGCCAAGCCGGCGGCGCGGAAGCCTGCGCCGCGCAAACCCAAAGCCTGAGCCTGCCCAACGCGAACGATAGCGCCATCGACGTCGCCAGTATTATAAATGAATGTTCATTCTTCTATTGATCGACCGATGAGTTGGCCGCGGCCCTTGTCCCCGGGCGGCGGAAACCCCTAATCCCCGGCCATGAGCGATGCGCGCATCCAGTCGAAGATCTGCGGCCTTTCCACGCCAGACGCCGTGCGCGCTGCGCTGGACGGCGGCGCGGCCTACATCGGGCTGAACTTCTTTCCCGCAAGTCCCCGCTACGTCACGGTGGACGCGGCGGTGCGGCTCGCGGCGCCGGCGCGCGGCCGAGCGCGGATCGTTGCTGTGCTGGTCGATCCCTCCGACGCACTGCTGGACGAGGTGGCGCGCGATCTGAAACCTGATTTCATCCAGCTTCATGGACCCGAGACGCCGTCCCGCGCGCTTGAGGCTGGGCGTCGCACGGGTGCAGCCGTCATCAAGGCCATGCCGATCTCGGACTCCGCCGACGTCGCGCGCGCCCAGACCTATGAGGACGCGGTGGACCACCTGATGTTCGACACCAAACCGCCGAAGGACGCCGTACTGCCCGGCGGCACCGGAGCGCGGTTCGACTGGACCCTGCTGGCCGGGCGCCGATTCGCCAGGCCGTGGTTCCTGGCTGGCGGCCTCGACCCCTGGAATGTCGGAGAGGCGATCTCCGCGTCCGGCGCGCCCATCGTCGACGTTTCCTCTGGCGTGGAGCGTGGTCCCGGCCTAAAGGACCCGGCCTTGATCACGGCCTTTCTCGACGCCGTGCGCAGAAGCTGAAGGTCGAGCGCGCCGGTGACCGTGACCGCAAAACCCAACGACTACACAGCCTATCCCGACGCCCAGGGGCGGTTCGGCGATTATGGCGGCCGCTACGTGCCCGAAACCCTGATGCCCTTGGTGCATGAGCTGGATGCGGCCTATCTGGCGGCCAAGGCGGACCCTGCGTTCCAGGCCGAGCTCGACAGCTTCCTCACCCATTACGTGGGTCGACCCTCGCCGCTGTACTTCGCCGAGCGGCTCACCGCCCACTACGGCGGCGCGAAGATCTATCTGAAGCGCGAGGAGCTGAACCACACCGGCTCGCACAAGATCAACAACTGCATGGGCCAGATCCTGCTGGCCCGGCGGATGGGCAAGACCCGGATCATCGCCGAGACCGGGGCCGGCCAACACGGCGTGGCCACCGCCACCGTCTGCGCGCGTTTCGGCCTGCCCTGCGTGGTCTACATGGGTGCGGTCGACGTCGAGCGGCAGAAGCCGAACGTGTTCCGCATGAACCTGTTGGGCGCCCAGGTGGTCCCGGTGACCTCGGGGTCGGCGACGCTCAAGGACGCCATGAACGAGGCGTTGCGCGACTGGGTCACCAACGTCCACGACACCTACTACCTGATCGGCACGGCGGCCGGCATGCACCCCTATCCGGAGATGGTGCGCGACTTCCAGGCGGTGATCGGCCGCGAGGCGCGCGCCCAGGTTCTGGCGCTCGAAGGCCGGCTGCCCGACGCGGTGGTCGCCTGCGTCGGCGGCGGGTCTAACGCCATCGGCCTGTTCCATCCGTTCCTCAACGACGAGAGCGTGAAGCTCTACGGCGTCGAAGCCGCGGGCTCCGGCATGGACACCGGCCGGCACGCCGCTGCGATCAACGGCGGGCGCCCCGGCGTGCTGCACGGCAACCTCACCTACCTGCTGCAGGACGTCGACGGCCAGATCACCGAGGCCCACTCGATCTCGGCCGGCCTGGATTATCCCGGCATCGGACCGGAGCATTCCTGGCTGCACGACGTCGGCCGCGCGATCTATCTCACCGCCACCGACACCGAATCCCTCGAGGCGTTCAAGCTCTGCGCCGAACTGGAGGGCATCTTGCCGGCGATCGAATCCGCCCACGCGCTGGCCCGCCTCCCCGATGTGGCGGCCGAGGTCGGCAAGGGCGGCATCGTCGTGCTCAACCTGTCCGGCCGCGGCGACAAGGATGTCGCCACCGTCGCCGACTACCTGGGACGTTCGATTTGACCACGGCGCGTATCGACGCCTGCTTCGCCGCGCTGAAGGCCGAGGGGCGCGCAGCGTTCGTCGCCTATGTGATGGCCGGCGACCCGGATGCGGCGACTAGCCAGAAGATCCTCAACAGCCTGCCCGGCGCCGGCGCCGACATCATCGAGCTCGGCATGCCGTTCTCCGATCCGATGGCCGAGGGGCCGCCGATCCAGCGCGCCGCGCAGCGCGCGCTTGCCGCCGGCATGACCCTGAAGGCGACCCTGGGCATGGTTCGCGCTTTCCGCACCCGTGACGACGTTACGCCGATCATCGCCATGGGCTACATGAACCCGGTTCTGAATTGGGGCGTCGAGGCCTTCGCACGCGACGCCGCCGAGGCGGGCGTCGACGGCGTGATCCTCGTCGATGTTCCACCGGAAGAGGCCGATCCCATCGCCGACGCCCTGAAGTCGGCCGGCCTGTCGCTGATCATGCTGGCGACGCCGACCAGCGACGACGCGCGTGTCGGCACGATCGTCCGCCGCGCCTCGGGCTTCGTCTACTACGTCTCGGTGGCCGGGGTGACCGGCGTCAAGGAAGCCGATGCGGACGCGGTGGCGCCGGCGGTGGAGCGGGTGCGCCGCATCTCCGGCCTGCCGGTGGCGGTCGGCTTCGGCATCCGCACGCCGGAGCGTGCGGCGGCGGTCGCCCGCGTCGCCGACGCCGTGGTCGTAGGCTCTGCCCTCGTCGAAGAGGTGGCCAGAGGCCTGCAGATGAACGAAGACGTTACCTTGAGCGTGCTTTCAAAAGTAGAATCGTTAGCTAAGGCTGTCCGTTCCGCCCGATTCGGCCTGACGGTTTAGAACCATGGCGATGGCTGACCAAAAAGACGACAAGCCCGGCAAGGGGCCCCAAACCCCGAGAGAACGTCGCGGCTGGCTGGCGCGGATAGCCCCTGGCGTGCGCAACGCCTTCGCCAAGCGCGAGACACCCGAGAACCTGTGGGTCAAGTGTCCGGACACCGGCGAGATGATCTACCGCTCGGACCTGGAGGCCGCCCATTGGGTGACCCCGTCCGGCAGCCACATGCGCATCGGCACGCAACTACGCCTGCGCTACACCTTCGATGACGGCAAGTTCGAGAAGATCGCGTCCCCGGTGGTCGCCGACGACCCGCTGAAGTTCCCCGACGAGCGCCCCTATGCCGAACGGCTGAAAGCCGCGCGGAAGTCCACCGGCGAGCAGGATTCCGTCGCCATCGCGTTCGGCCAGATCCAGGGTCAGCCGGCCATCGTGCTGGTCCAGGATTTCGCCTTCATGGGCGGCTCGTTGGGCATGGCTGCGGGCGAAGCCTTCATCAAGGGCGCGCAGGAAGCCGTGCGTCGCGGCGTGCCGTTCGTGGTGTTCACCGCATCTGGCGGCGCCCGGATGCAGGAAGGCACCCTGTCGCTGATGCAGATGGCCCGCACCACCCTGGCGGTGAACGAGGTCAAGGCGGCGGGCCTGCCCTATGTGGTCGTGCTGACCGATCCCACTACCGGCGGCGTGCTGGCGTCCTACGCCATGCTGGGAGACATCCACCTGGCCGAGCCAAACGCGACCATCGGATTCTCCGGGCGCCGGGTGATCGAGCAGACCATCCGCGAGACCCTGCCCGCCGCCTTCCAGAAGTCGGAGTTCCTGGTGGAACGCGGCATGGTCGACAAGGTGGTGTCCCGCAAGGAACTGCCCGAAGTCCTGGGCTCGATCCTCAAGACGCTGATGATGGGCCGCTCACGCGCCCAGGCGGCCTGACCGCCGCCTTAGGACCCGCTTGGCATGTACGATGAGATCCGCGCCTTCGACGCGTTGATCGCGAGGCTGCGCGAGCAGTTCCCCTCGCTCATCGACCTGTCGACCGGGCGGGTCGAACGCCTGCTCGAACAGCTCGGCCGACCGCAGGACCGCATGGGTCCGGTGATCCACGTGGCCGGCACCAACGGAAAGGGATCGACCTGCGCCTTCCTGCGCGCCATCGGCGAGGCGGCGGGCCTGCGGGTGCATGTGCTGACCTCGCCGCACCTGGTGCGCTTCGCCGAGCGAATCCGCATTGCAGGCACGCTGGTGTCGGAGCCGGAGCTACGCGAGCTGATCGACCAGGTGATCGCGGTCAACGCCGGCCAGGAGATCAGCTTCAACGAGATGCTGACGGTTATCGCCTTCGAGGCGTTCGGTCGCCAGCCGGCCGATCTCTGCGTCATTGAGGTTGGCCTGGGCGGCCGTTTCGACAGCAGCAACGTGTTTCCCGCACCCGCGGTGAGCGTGATCACCCCGGTGGACTATGATCATCTGGAGATGCTGGGGCCCGAGCTCACCAAGATCGCCTGGGAGAAGGCTGGGATCATCAAGGCCGGGCGCCCGGCGATCGTCGCCCGCCAGCGCCCCGAGGCCGCCCAGGTGATCGAGGCCGAAGCCGAGGCGCTGAGCGCGCCGGTGTGGATGATGGGCCGCGAGATCGACGCCTGGGAGGAACGCGGCCGTCTGGTGGTGCAGACCCCCGACCGCTTGCTCGACCTGCCGGCTCCGAGCCTGGGCGGTCGCCATCAGGTGGAGAACGCCGGCCTCGCGGTCGCTGCCGCGGTGCGTTTCGCCGGCGAGCGGATCGACGATCAGGCGATGGCGGGGATTTCCAATGCGGTTTGGCCGGCACGCTTCCAGCGCCTGACGACCGGCCCGATCGGCGCACCGGCCAAGGCGCGCGGCGCTGAGTTATGGCTGGATGGGGCGCACAATCCGCACGGCGCGCTGGCGCTGGCCGAGACCGCCCAGCGGATGGCCGCGCGCGATCCCCGGCCGCTGACGCTGATCGTGGCGATGTACGGCCGCAAGGACCCGCAGGGCTTCTTCCAGGCGGTGGCGGCGCTGGGCGCGCGGATCATCACCACGACGTTCGAGTCCGCCACCGCCATGACCCCGGCGGCGCTGGCTGATGCGGCTGTCGAGGTGGGGTTGCAGGCCGAGCCTGCGGAGGATGTGCAAGCCGCACTGGACCTCGCGCTCGCCGCCAAGGGTCCGGCGCCGCGCATCATCATCTGTGGTGGGCTGCATTTCGCCGGCGAAGTCCTGGCGTTGAGCCCCGAGACCTGGCCGACCTAGAGGCCGGCCCCGGCTTTCACCGGGGGCGGGCGCACTCCGTTCAGGCGACGCTTTGCACGCCGGCTTCGGAGAGCCATTCGAGGATCTTCTGCTTGGGCATGGCGCCGACCTTCATCGAGGTCATCTGGCCGCCCTTGAACAGCATCATCGTCGGAATGCCGCGCACGCCGTAACGGGACGGCGTGGTGGGGCTTTCCTCGATGTTCAGCTTGGCCACCGTCACCTGGCCGCCCAGCTCCTCGGAGATCTGCTCCAGCGCCGGCGCGATCTGCTTGCAGGGGCCGCACCATTCAGCCCAGAAGTCGACGAGCACCGGCCCATCGGCCTGAAGAACGTCCCGATCAAAGGACTCGTCGGTGATTTGCACGGTGCTCATTTAGAGGCTCCTCTCGCGGCCGGACCATCAACGCGGCGACCGCCTTCCCGATCCGGCATGTAAGCGGGTGACGCCGCGGTATCAACCACTGCGGCCAAGCTCGACCAGCGATTGGGCCATCAGGTTTTCTTGAACCGGCATCAGCTTAGGACCGTCGGTCCACACCAGGGCCGCTTCCACCACGCGTCCGGGAAACACTTCGCCCAGCACCGCGGCGTACATCGCCATCTGGCGGATGTAGGCGGGGTCGGCCGCCTCGATGGTCGCTGGCGACGGGCGGTTGGTCTTGAAGTCCACCACCAGCACCCGGTCTGGCAGCACCACCAGCCGGTCGATGCGGCCCGAGATCGCCAGGCCAGCCGGCAGGCTAGAGGCGCCGCCGGTGATCGCAACCTCGGCGCGGCTGCCGGGTCCGAACACCTCGGCGAAGCGGGGATCCCGCAGCACCGACAGGGCGGCGGTGGCCATCTCCGCGCGCTGGACGTCGTTCAGGTCGGTCTCGCGGCCCAAGAGGGTCGCGGCCGCAGCGGCGCGATCGGCGGCCGGCAGGTCGGGCAGGATCTGCAGCAGGCGGTGGATCAAATCGCCCCGCCGGAAACGCCCCAGCCCGGCGGTTTCGATCAGCGGGGAGGGCGCGCGACCGGCGTCGGATGCGGTCTCGGACGGCTGGGCGAAGCGCGCGAAACCTTCGGCCTCGGCGTCTTCCCCTGCCCAGGACGCCAATGCGGAGGGACCGGAGTCGCTACGCTGCGACGCGCCCAGCGCGCGCGGGTCGGGGCCGAAGCGCAGGGCGGTGACCGCACCGCAAGCCGCCGGGCGCACGTGCGGCGCCACCTGCTCGTGATCGAGCGCGGCCTTGAGCAGCGGCCACCAGCCCTTCAGGCCCTCTTCGCGCCGGTTCGCAGCGATCCGCCCGCAGATCACCAGTCTGTCCCGGGCCCTGGTGAGGGCGACGTACAGCAGGCGGAGCGCCTCCTCGTCCTCCTTGCGGGCGCGGCGCTCGCGCGCGGCGGCCGAGGCTTCGCAGTCGGCGGCCTTGGACGCGCTCCACAGGAAGCCACCTTTGTCGGTCTCCATCAGCGGCGAGCCTCGCGCGCCGGCCTGGGCGGCGGCTTCGGGCAGGAAGACGATCGGAGCCTCCAGCCCCTTGGCGCCGTGGGTGGTCATCACCCGCACCTCGTCGCGCCCGTCGCCCATCTCGCGCTTGACGACGATGTCTAGGTCGGCGAACGCCGCGACCAGGCTCTCCAGGTCGTCGACGCCGCGCGCCTCGGCGGCCAGCACCTGGTTGAGGAACTCGTCCAACGCGTCCTCCGCCTCGCCGCCCAGCCGGCGCAGCAACCGGCTGCGCGTCGAGCGCCCCTGCGCATCGCGCAACGACAGCATGCGGCTGAAGAACTCGAAAGGCCGCCGCTCCCCCGCCAGCGCGCGGGCCTGGGCCAGCAGCGCGGCGGCCCCCTGCCAGTGCGGCCGTTCAGCCGCGCGCGCATGCAGCAGGTCCCAGAGGTTTTGCTCCTCCCGGCGGTGGGCCAGCGCGTAGAGGCTGTCGTCATCCAGGCCGCACAGCGGACTCTTCAGCAGCGCCGCCAGGTTCAGCTCGTCGCGTGGGAACTGAACGAATCGGGCGAGCGCCATCAGGTCGTCGAAGACGATGTGCTGCGACAGCGCCAAGCGGTCGGCCCCGCCCACCGGCACGCGGGCGTGCTTCAGCGCGCGCAGGATGTCCTCGAACAGCGCGCCGCGTTTTCGCACCAGGATCAGCACGTCGCCAAACCGCGCGGGGCGCCAAGCCTGGGAGTCCTTGTCGAACACCGCGTCGCCGCGCGCCACCAGATCGCCGATCTCGCAGGCGATGGCCTCGGCGAGGCGGCGGTTGGCTCCCGTCTCGGCCTCTTCGTCCAGCGGCGCGTCCCAGGCGCCGCGGTCCTCGCCGCGGATCTCCTGCACCAGCGGCCAGACGTCGACACAGCCGCGATGGTCGGCGCGCATCGGCTCGTGGCGCAGCGGTTCCAGCCTCGGCGGCGCGCCGGCGATGAACACCGCGTCGACGAAGCGCAGCACCTCGACCGTCGAGCGCCACGAGGCGGTCAGCGGCGCCACCACGCCACGCCGCCGCGCCGCCTCGATCCGCAGCATGTAGTCCTGGGTCTCGAGGATCAGGCGTTCAGGGTCAGCGCCCTGGAACGAATAGATCGACTGCTTGTCGTCGCCGACGATGAACAGGCTGCGTTCGATCTGCGTGTCACGCGGGCGACCCTCGCCGGAGAAGAACTCGCCGGTCAGGGCGCGGACGATGTCCCACTGCTCGGGCGCGGTGTCCTGCGCTTCGTCGACCAGCACGTGGTCGATGCCGCCATCCAGCTTGTAGAGCACCCAGGCCGCCGCCGGCCGCGTGGCCAGCAGCTTGCCCGTGCGCTCGATCAGGTCGGCGAAATCCAGGGCGCCGGCGGACTGCTTCTCCAGGCGGTAGGCGGTGAGGTAGGCGTCGGCCAGGGTGAGCGCGTAGACGCTGTCCCAGGCCACCCGTGCGGCGCGCACCTTCTCGCGCCCGATCTCCAGCGCCCGCTGCGCGTCCAGCAGGCGACCGCGCAGTCCCTCGTGCGCCTTCAGGCCGCTGGTCTTTGCGACCCACGCGGCCGGCGTTCCTTCGCCCTTCTCGGTGAACAGTACGGCCAGGGCGTCGGCCAGGGTCGGGGCCTCGAGTTGGGCGAGGGCGCGCAGTTGCGCGGCGCAGCGCTGGTCGGTCTTGCCGCCGGCGTCCAGCACCGCCGCCGCGGCCAGGCAAAGCTCGCCATCCAGCGCCGCCATGGCTTCGGCCGCCTCAGCCTCGGCGTCGGCCGGCCCGTCGAACCCGCAGGCCTCCCAGATCCAGGACTGCGCGCCGTGCAATCCGCCCTGGACGTCCAGGAAGGCGGCCAGCGCGCCGCGCCGCGCCTCGAAAGCCTGGAACATCGAATTGAAGGCGTTGAAGTCGAGGGCGACCGAGAACCGGGCGTAGGCCTCGGCGACCGCGCCGGTTCCTTCCAGGGCGTAATGCGCGACGCCGCGCCGCGCGCTCGCGGCGATCGCGGCGGCGGCCACGTCGTCCATCACCCGGAAGCCCGGCGAGACCCCGGCTTCAAGGGGAAAGCGCCGCAGCAGTTTCTCGCAGAAGGCGTGGATGGTCTGGATCTTCAGGCCGCCCGGCGTCTCCAGCGCGCGGGCGAACAGGGCGCGGGCCGCCGACAGCCGAGCGGGTTCGTAATCGTCGTTCGCCGCCGGACCTTCCAGCTCCGCAAGCTGACGCGACAGCTCGGCGTCATCGCACACCGACCAGCGGCCCAGGCGCTCGAACAGGCGGCGCTGCATCTCGGCGGCGGCGGCCTTGGTGTAGGTGACGCAGAGGATCGCCGCCGGCTCGGCCCCGGCCAGCAACAGCCGCGCCACACGGTCGATCAGCGTCTTGGTCTTGCCCGAGCCGGCGTTGGCGGTGACGAAGGCCGAGAGCGTCGGATCGGCCGCGACACGCTGCGGGTCGGCGATGGCCGCGTCGACGATCAGGTTCACGCGTCTGCCTCCCCGTCGTCTCCGCTGGTCGACCACTCGAACACGCGGGCCAGGTGGTCGTAGTCGCTGGCGTACTGGTGGACGAACTGCGGCGCGGTACGCGAGACATAGGCGCGCAGCGGGTCCTCGAACTGTTCGATCAGGTCCTTCAGGCCGATCAGCGCGAGCTCGGCGGCCTCGTGCGCCCGCTCGCCGGCCAGGGCGCGCACCTCCTCGCGGCCGGCCGGCTTGCGGCCGGTGACCTCAAGATAGGTCAGGTCGCCCGGGATCACCTCGCCGGCCTCGGCGAAGCCGCCGGCGCCCAGGATCGCGGCGGTCAGGGTAAGTTGCGGCGAGAAGCCCGCGTCCACCACCTTCTGCGACGGCGCCTTGCCGGTCTTGTAGTCGAGGATGTGGCCGAACCCGTCGGGGGTCAGTTCGATTCGGTCGGCGATGGCGGTGACGGTGAACGGGCCGCCCGCCGTCTTGAACGTCAACCTGCCCTTGGCCTCGATCAACAGGGTCGGTCCGACCTTGCGGCGGCGGCGCTCGAGGTCGGCCACCCACATCGCCGCCTCGCGCGCCAGGGCGCGTTCGCGAGCCAACGCCGCGCGGGGCATCCCGGCCGCCTCTAGCGCCTCGACGTAGTAGCCCTCGAAGACCTGCGCCGCGTCGTCAGGCACTTCGCGCGGCCAGGTCTTGGCGAACCGCTCGAACGCCGCGTGGATGGCGGTGCCACGAGCGCGCGCCTCCACCGGCTCGTCCGGCCGCTCCAGGCGTCGCAGCCTGAGGATGTCGCGCGCCCAGACCGCATAGGGGTCGCGGGTCAGGGCCTCGACGCGGGTCACCGCCAGTACGCGCGGACGGTGCGCCACGGGCGGCGCGGGCGCGGGCCGTCGGGCCGGGGCGTACTCCCCAGGGGCGTCGAGGTTGCGCGCCCAGTCGAGAAGTTCGGGGCGTCCGGCGATGGCGACGCCTGCGCCGCGCGCCAGCGTCTCCAGTCGCCACAGCCAACGCGACTTCACCGCCGGCGCGCCCTCGCGGCGCTCGGCGTGCAGCAGCACCACGTCCGGCGCGCAGGCCGCCTGGGCGAAGTCGTGCGCGGCCAGGCCGACCCGGCGCTCCGGCGGCGGCAGGCCCAGCTTCTCGCGCATGGGGCGCGACAGGAACGGATCCAACGGCGCCCCTCGGGGCCAGACGCCCTCCTCCAGGCCGGCCAGGATTAGGCGGTCGGCGCGCACCAGCCGGGCCTCGATGGCGCCGAGGATGCGCAGGCGCGGATGAGTCGCGCCGCCGGCCCGCACCGTTTCCCCCTCGACCAGCCGCGACAGCAGGTCGGCGAAGCGCTGGGCGGTGACCGGCGGCAGACCTTCGGCTTCGCGCATCAACGACGACAGCAGGCGCCCCACGCCCTCGCCGCCGTGGCCGGCCCAGAGTTCGCCAGGTTCGCCGCTGGCGTCAGCGGCGATCGCCTCCATCGCCGTGGCCAGAGCGCGCGCGGCGTCGCCCGGCTCGGCCTCGCGCCCCGCGAAGGGCGTGCAGAGCGCTTCGAGCACGACGCGCAGGCGTGCAGCGAGGTCAAGCGCGGCAGGATGGGCGTCGCCCAGGCGCGCCTCCAGCGCCTCCCAGGCGTCGGGCCTCGGCCCGCGCAGGGCGCGGCGCTCCAGCGTCTCGCGGGCGGCTTCGAGCGTGGCGGACTCCAGCCCGAAGCGGGCGAACGGGTGCTTGAGGATCGCAAGGAGGACGACGGGGTCCAGCGGGTCGGCGCAGGCCCGCGCAACGAGGCCCGCCAGCACCCCGCAGCGGCATCCCGACAGCGCCTCGCCGGCCGAGGAGTCGGCGATCACGCCCCAGCGCGCCAGCTTGGCGGCGACCCGGCGGGCCAGGCCCTGGTCCGGCGCCACCAGCGCGGCGGTGCGCCCCGGGGTCTCCAGCGTCTCACGCAGCAGCAGGGCCGCAACGGTCGCCGCCTCCTCGCCGCTGCGCGCGCTGATCAGGCTCAGGCCTTCCAGGCCCGCGGCGATCGGGTCGATCCCCTCCTTCTCACCTTCAAGGCGCAGCTTGTTGATCACGCCCAGCCAGTCGGCGGTGGATTCGGCCGGTCGCAGCGCCTCGTTGACCACCCGGCGGCGCCACCGCCCCCGGGCCTGGAAAGTCGCCGAAGCCGGCCATGTCGCCACCGCGCCGCGATCCACCTCGGCCCGCAGCAGCAGACGGCGCATGGCGCCCTGCGGATGTTGTTCGCCGACATTGTCCCAGGCGTCGTTCGCCAGGCTCTCATCGAGCCCCGGCAGCACCACCGCGCCCAGCGGCGCGGCGGCGATCACCGCCAGCAGGTCGGCGGTGGCCGGCGCGGTGCCGGTGGATCCCGCGGCGATCAGCACGCCGGGCGGCGGATGCTCCCGCCAGCTCTGCGCCAGGCGCCGCAACAGGGCGACGCGGCGCGCGCTGACGTCCACCAGGCCCATGGCGTGCAGCCGCTTCGGCCACGCGTGAAGCGCCGCCTCGAGGAAGCGGCTGGACAGTCGCCAGTGTTCGGCGAGGTCGGCCTCGACCAGTTCGTCCAACCGATCCTGGGCGTCGATCTCCTCGATCTGCAGGCTGTCGAAGAAGCTTCCCAGGGCGTCGGCCAACTCCAGCGCCTGGGCCGCGCCCGGCGCGCCGCCGGCCAGCAGGTGCGCCTGCTCGTGGACCAGCCGGGTGAGTTCGAACCTGCGCCGCAGCGGCTCGATGGCGGCCGGCAGGTCGATGGCGATGTCGCCCGGCTCGAACGGCGGTTCGCCCTCGTCCAGGTCGCCCAGCGGGCGCATCTGCGGCGGCAGCACCGCACGGCCTTCAGCGGCGGCCAGGAAGGCGTCGGCCAGCGCCCGCGCGCCGCGCCGGGTCGGCGTCAGCACCACGGCCTGCGACAGCGCCTCCGGCCCTAGGTCCACGAGCGCGGCCTGCAGCCCTTTCGCCAAGTCGAGGGCGAACGGCCGGTGCGCCGGGATGTTGAACCAGCGCGGTCCGGGACGGCCGAAGATTGCGTCCCAGGTCACCGCAGCCGGGCCTCGGCCTCCGCTAGCGCGCGCGGGTCTCCGACCTGCATCCACAATCCAGGAGGCTGAACACCGAAAAGGCGGCGGGCGTGGGTGGCGGCTAACCAGAAGTCGAACAGCGAGAAGATCTCGCGAGGGTCGGCGTAGACGGCCTGTGGATCCATGATCTGCACGCCGAAGCAGTGCAGCGGCGCTTCAGCGTGATCGCCGCGATGCGTGAGCGCGCCATCTGCGTCGGCGAAGAAATCACCAGGGGTGTCGAAGCCCAGGGTGCGCGCTTTCGGCGTCACGATCACGCAGGCGTCCATCCGGGCTGGATCCCAGGCGTTGGCGATGAGTTTCAGCGCGGCTGGTCCCGAAGGAACCCACACATAGTCGCTATTGGCGACCCAGATGGGTCCATCGCCGAGCAATGCGCGGGCGTGCTTCAAGCCGCCGCCGGTTTCCAGGAGCCTCGTCCGTTCATCGGAGATGAGGAATTCCGCATCCCGACGCCGCTTCAGATGCGCCTCCAGTTGATCGGCATGGGCATGCACATTGACCACCACGCGCTCGACGCCGGCGGCCAGCAGCGGATCCACCACGTGGTCGATGAGCGCCTTGCCCCCAACTTCGATCAGCGCCTTGGGACGGCTGTCGGTGAGCGGTCGCATGCGCCTGCCGAGCCCGGCGGCCATCACCATGGCGGTTGTCGGATCGCTCACCGGCGGGCGTCCCGCGGCACGTGGCGGTCGAACCAGGCCTTCAGGGGCGCAAGCTCCGGATCGGCCAGGCAGCGGTCGAGATATTCCCACAGCCTGGGCATGAAAGCCGCGTAGCGAGGCTTGGCGTCGCGGGTCACCAGGCGGGCGAAGATGCCGAGGATGCGGCTGATGTTGAGCGCGCCCAGCGAGTGGTAGTCGGCCGTCAGGGCGGCGCGGTCGGCGTCGGGGCGCAGCGCGAAGTAGCGGTCGAGCGCGGCGGCCTCGAGATCGGCCGAGACGTCGCGGCGCGCGTCGTGCAGCAGCATCGACAGGTCCCATGCCGGATGGGCGCGCAGGGCGTCCTGGAAGTCGAGCAGACCCACCCGCGCCGCGCTCTCGCGCTCCGGCAGCCAGATCAGGTTCTCGGCGTGGTAGTCGCGATGGCAGAAGACCGAAGCCCCGGCCGCGCCCCGCGCGTAAATCGGCGTCCAGAGGGCGTCCCATTCGGCGGTCGCGTCCGCGCCGAACGTGAGGTCGGTCTTCAGCTTGGGCAGCCATTCGACGAACAGGTCGCCGGCGGTGCGCAGCGCCACCGCGTCGTAGTCCAGCAGCGGCCAGTCGGCGCCATCGGCGCTGAGCATGGCCGGCGGGGTGATGGCGTGCAGGCGCACCAGCGCCTCGATGGCTCCGTCGTACAGGGGCCACTCCTCGGCGCCGGCCTCGATCAGCCGCGCGTAGAGGTCGTCGCCCAGGTCCTCCAGCACCGCCAGACCGTGGCCGGCGTCGTGGGCCTCGATGCGCGGCGCCGACAGTCCCTGGGCGCGCAGCCAGCCGGCGGCGGCGACGAAGGCGTCCACGCGGCCGGCTGCGAGCCGGGCCAGCGCATTGTATCCGCCCGCACGGCGCTGCTCGGGCGTCGCGTCCGGCGGGCAGGGATCGCTCTCCACCGGCGGTTGGTCCATGAAGATCAGGCTGCCGCCCGAGGCCGGATACAGGCGCTCGTAGCGGCGCGTAGAGGCGTCTCCGCTCAGCGGTTCGCGACGCGCGGCGCCCAGGCCGGCGCTGCGCAGGAATTCGGCCTTCAGCGTTTCGCGATCAGAACTCAAGCTTGCGTCCTTCCCAGGCGCCGCGGGGCGCCAGCCGCGCGCGGCGACCGGTTCCCTCCAGGGTGATCTCTATATCGAGTCGCGAGCGCGGCAGGCGACCCTCCAGGCGTTCCGGCCATTCGATGACCGCCGCCCCGTCGTCCAGCGCCTCGTCCAGGCCGATCTCGTAGGCCTCGTCGGGCGAGCTCAGCCGGTAGAGGTCGAAATGGGCGATCTTGAGTCTCGCGCCCTCGTAGAACTGCACCAGGGTGAAGGTCGGGCTGGGCACCTCCTCGTCCGGCGTGGTCAGGGCGCGGACCAGGGCGCGGGCCAGCGTCGACTTGCCGGCGCCCAGCGGCCCGCTCAGGCAGATCGCCTCGCCCGGACGCAGCGCCGCGGCCAGCGCAGCCCCCAGCCTGGCGGTGGCCGCCTCGTCGGCTAGTCCGAACTCGCGGGCGGCGCTCATGCGAACGGCCGGTCATGGTCGAGGGGCAGGGTTTGCTCGACGTAGCGCTTCAGGGCCGCGCTGACCTCGGCGGCCTCGCCGTCGAGCGCGCCCGGCGCGATCAACGGGCCGAGGGTGAGGGTGAAAGTCCGCCCTCGCTTGTTCAGCAGTTCGTGGAACAGGGTGATGTCCCGCAGCTCGCTGGAGAAGCGGTTGAACAGGTGGAACAGGGTGGAGGCCGGCCCTTCCAGATGGATCGGGACCACAGGCGCGGAATATCGGCGCGCCAGCGATACTGCGCTCGCAGCCCACGGCGGATCGGCGAGCGTGCCGTCGGGCGCGCGGCGGGCCAGGCGCCCGGCCGGAAAGATCACCAGCGCGCGTTCGGCTTCCAGGGCCCGGCGGGTCAGGTTCAAGGTCACGCGGGTGCGCTCTCGAGTCCGCTTCGCCTCGACCCACTCAACGGGAATCAGAACCTCGTCGAAGCCGCGCGCCACGCGGTGGGCGTCGGAATTGGCGTAGAACACGAGGTCGGGACGCACGGTCTTCAGGGCGTCGTAAGCGGCGATGCCGTCGGCTAGGCCGGTGGGATGGTTGACCACGCAGATCACGCGGCCACGGGGTGGAACGCGCTCCAGGCGCCGCGCGGTCACCTGCAGGTCCAGCATTGCGGAGATCAGCTCCAGCGCGGCGCGACCGCCGATCGGGGCGATGGCGTCGGCAAGCCCGCGCGCCTTGCGATAGCCCAGCAGGGCATAGAGGGTTGGCCGCAGCAGCGGCCAGGCGACGCTGGCCGCAAGCCTTGGCGCCCGTTCCGCGATCAGGCGGTCGACGATGTGGTCGTGGGCGTCGCCGTGGGCGGGCCGCGACCCGCTGGCGGCGGCGAGGGTCATTGGCGCAAGGATGCTCCGGCGGGCGCTGGCGGCGCAAGCGCCGGAAAGGGCGGCGGTTGTGATCGCGCGCGTCCCGCGCTAGGCGGGGAGGGATGCCGTCTCCCCTGGAAGCCGCCTATCGCGCCCGAATCGACGCCGGCGAAGTGCGGCCCGATCCGGCGCAGGCAGAAGCGCTGCGCGCGCTCGTACGGCTCGAGGCCGACCTCGCCGAGGCCGCCGGCGGCGGCCTGCTCGCCCGCTTCCGAAAGCCTCAGAGCCAGCGCGGCGTCTATCTCTGGGGACCCGTCGGCCGCGGCAAGTCGATGCTGATGGACCTGTTCTTCGAAACCCTTTCGGGCGCAGACGCCCGCCGGGTCCATTTCCACGTGTTCATGGCCCAGGCCCACCGGCTGATCGGCGCCTGGCGCAGCGGCGATGCGGCCGCCCGCCGCGAGACCTTTGGCCAGCACAAGGGCGACGACCCCATCCCGCCGGTGGCCGACGTGCTGGCGGGCGAGGGCCGGCTGATCTGCTTCGACGAGTTCCAGGTCACCGACATCGCCGACGCGATGATCCTGAGCCGGCTGTTCGAGGCGCTGTTCTCCCGCGGCGTGACCTTGGTCGCCACCTCGAACCGCCCGCCGGACCAGCTCTACAAGGACGGCATCAACCGCCAGCTCTTCACGCCCTTCATCGACCTGCTAAAGGCGCGGATGGAGGTGGTGGGGGTGGCCGGACCGCACGACTACCGGCTGGACCGGCTGCGCGCCGCCGGCGTCTGGTTCGCGCCGCTGGACGATGCGCATGAAGCGGCGTTCGACGCGCTGTGGCGCGACATGCTTTCAGGCGAGGCGGAGGTGGGCGAGACGCTGGAGGTGATGGGCCGCAAGGTGCACCTGCCCCACGCCCGCGGCGGCCTGCTGCGCGCCTCGTTCGCGAGCCTGTGCGGCGTGGCGCTGGGCCCCAACGACTACCTGGCGATCGCCGCGTGTTTCCACACCGTGTTCCTGGGCGACCTCCCTCAGTTGACGCCGGAACGCCGAGAGGAGGCGCGCCGCTTCGTCACTCTGATCGACACCCTGTACGAGGCGCGCAGCCGGCTGATCGTGCTGGCCGCAGCTGAGCCGCAGGACCTCTATGTGCAGGGCGCGGGCGCCTTCGAGTTCGAACGCACCGCCTCACGGCTGCAGGAGATGCGATCAGCCGAGTGGCTGAGCGAGCCCGACTGAGGCTGCTTGCGCCCGTCCGCGCGTTGACACCGGGGGGACGGGGCTTAAAAGCGGAGCCGCCTCGAAGACTTATCCGGACTATCAGGGAGTCCCATGACCGACGCCCCCGCGCCGCCGCGCGAACGACCCATTTCGCCACACCTGCAGGTGTGGCGATGGCACATCACCATGCTCACCTCGATCCTGCACCGCGCCAGCGGCGTGGCGTTGTACGTGGGCGCGCTGATCCTGGCGGGTTGGGCGGTGGCGCTGGCGTCCGGGCCGGACGCCTACAACTTCTACCAGGGCCTGCTGGGTTCGATCTTCGGCAAGCTGGTGCTGTTCGGCCTGACGCTGGCGGTCGCCTACCACCTGGCCAACGGCATCCGCCACCTGGTGTGGGACACCGGGCGCGGCCTGGACATCAAGTCGGCCGACGCCTCGGGGATCGCGGTGATCGTGTTCACTGTCGTGGCCAGCGTCGCGCTGTGGCTGTTCGCTTGGATCGCGGGAGTCTTCTACTGATGACCAGCTACCGCACTCCGCTGTCGCGAGCCCGCGGCCTCGGCGCAGCAGGCCACGGCGTCAGCCACTGGATCTCCGAGCGTGTCGGCGCGGTCGCGCTCGTGCCGCTCACCGTGTGGGGCGTCTGGGCGGTCGTCACGCTCGCCTCCACCGACTACATCGGCGCGATCCAATGGCTGTCGCATCCGCTGAACGGCGTGCTGATGTCGCTGCTTGCCGCGATCAGCTTCTGGCACATGCACGGCGGCATGCGGGTGATCGTCGAGGACTATGTCCACGGCGCCCTGAACAAGGCCGCGATCCTGCTGCTCAACCTGTTCGTCTGCGTGTTGGGCGGCGCGCTCACGGTGTTCTCCATCCTCAAGGTCGCGCTGGGAGGCGCTTGAACGGTCCCATGGCGTCTTACGAATTCATCGATCACAAGTACGACGTGGTGGTGGTTGGCGCCGGCGGCTCCGGGCTGCGCGCGGCGCTGGGCTGCGCCCAGGCGGGGCTGAAGACCGCCTGCGTGACCAAGGTGTTCCCGACCCGCTCGCACACCGTCGCGGCGCAGGGCGGCATCTCCGCCTCGCTCGGCAACATGGGCGAGGATGACTGGCGCTGGCACATGTACGACACCGTCAAGGGGTCGGACTGGCTGGGCGACCAGGACGCCATCGAATACATGGTCCGCAACGCGCCCGCCGCGGTCTACGAGCTGGAGCACTGGGGCGTGCCGTTCTCGCGCACGCCTGAAGGCAAGATCTATCAGCGCGCCTTCGGCGGCATGACCCGCAACTTCGGCGAGGCGCCGATCCAGCGCACCTGTGCTGCGGCCGACCGCACCGGCCACGCCATGCTGCACACCATGTATGGGCAGAGCCTGGCGCACGACACGGAGTTCTTCATCGAGTACATGGCCCTCGACCTGATCATGGTCGACGGCGCGTGCCGGGGCGTCACCGCCTGGAAGCTCGACGACGGCACCATGCACCGCTTCCAGGCTCAGCTGGTGATCCTGGCCACCGGCGGATACGGCCGCGCCTACTTCTCGGCGACCAGCGCCCACACCTGCACCGGCGACGGCAACGCCATGGTGCTGCGCGCCGGCCTGCCGCTGCAGGACATGGAGTTCGTCCAGTTCCACCCGACCGGCATCTATGGCTCGGGCTGCCTGATCACCGAGGGCGCCCGCGGCGAGGGCGGCTATCTGACCAACTCCGAGGGCGAGCGGTTCATGGAGCGCTATGCGCCAACCGTGAAGGACCTTGCGCCGCGCGACATGGTCAGCCGCGCGATGACGCTGGAGATTCGCGAGGGACGCGGCGTCGGCCCGAACAAGGACCACATCCACCTGCACCTCGACCACCTCGACCCAAAGATCCTGGCCCAGCGCCTGCCCGGCATCTCGGAGAGCGCCAAGATCTTCGCCGGCGTCGACGTGACCAAGGAGCCGATCCCGGTGCTGCCGACGGTGCACTACAACATGGGCGGCATCCCCACGAACTTCTTCTCCGAGGTGGTGACCCGCGTGGGCGAGGATCCTGACCGCGTGGTCCCCGGCCTGATGGCCGTAGGCGAGGCGGCCTGCGTCTCGGTGCACGGGGCCAACCGGCTGGGCTCGAACTCGCTGATCGACCTGGTGGTGTTCGGCCGCTCGGCCGCCCTGCGCGCCGCGGAGGTGATCAAGGCTGGCGCGACCCAGCCGGAGCTGAAGCCGGAGATGACCGCCGCACACCTGGACCGCTTCGACCGGCTGCGCCACGCGAACGGCGGCTCGCCCACCGCCGAGCTGCGGCTGGACATGCAGCGCGCGATGCAGGAAGAGGCCGCGGTGTTCCGCACCGGCGAGACCCTGCAGACCGGCGTCGAGCGCCTGCAGAAGGTCCATGACCGCCGCGCCGACATCAAGGTCACCGATCGTGGGATGATCTGGAACACCGACCTGGTGGAGACGCTGGAGTTCGACAACCTGGTCGGCCAGGCGATCGTCACTGTCCACGGCGCGGTGAACCGCACCGAGAGCCGCGGCGCCCACGCGCGGGAAGATTTCTCCGACCGCGACGACGCCGAATGGATGAAGCACACGCTGACCTGGTTCGACGACGCCAGCGGCGCGGTGGCGATCGACTATCGCCCGGTGCATTCTTTCACCATGACCGACGACATCGAATACATCCCGCCCAAGGCGCGGGTGTACTGAACCCGCCCGAAGAATGACCGCCGAGCGCACCGCCGCCGCCGTCTCAGCCTGGGTCCCTGGACGTTCCATGGGGCTGAAGCTGCTGCTCGTCTGCGGTCTGGCGTTGCTGATGAGCATCCCGGCTCTGTTCGTGTTCGCCCTGCTCAGCGATCGCACCAACCGGGCCGAAGAGGTGGTCCGCGACGTTGGCGGCCTCGTGGGCGGGCAGCAGACGTTCCTGGGCCCGGTGCTCGCCGTTCCCTACGCCGCACCGCCGCTCGAGAAGGGCCAACCCCCGGCCGCCGGCGTGTTCGTGATCTTCCCGACCCAGGGTGACGCCAAGGTCACCGCCCACTCCGAGCTGCGCCGTCGTTCGCTGTTCGAGGTGCCGGTCTATCAGGCCGACATCGCCTTCGACGCGGCGTTCGACCTGACCGGCGCGGCCGGCCAGGCGCCGCTCGGCGCAGTGCTGGACTGGAACCGCGCGGAATTCCTGATCGGCGCATCCGACGCCCGGGGCGCCAAGGCTGATGTGACCCTGCAGGCCGCCGGGCGCAGCCTGCCGATGTCGCCGGCTTCGGTGCTTTCGGAGAGCGCGCTTAACGCGCCCGAGCAGAAGTCGCGCTCTGTGCAGGATCGCGGCCTGCGGTTCTTCGGCGCCAGCGCCGCCGGCGTCGCCGCGCCAGACGCGAAGTTCAACGCCGCGGCCAAGCTGAAATTCACCGGCGCCGAGCGGCTGGCGATCCTGGCGTTCGGCAAGACCACCACCCTGGACGCCAAGGGCGACTGGCCGCACCCCAGCTTCGACGGCGGCTTCCTGCCAGAGAAGCGCCACGTGGCGGCCGACGGGTTCACCGCGCACTGGAGCGTGCCCTTCATCGCCCGCGGCGTACCCGCCCAGGGGACATCGGACGCGCTGACCAGACTTGGGCCGACCGCCCTGGGCGTCTCCTTCGTCGAGCCGGCGGATCCCTACCAGTCGGTGGCCCGCTCGCTGAAGTACGCCCTGATGTTCGTGGGCCTGGTGTTCCTGGCCTTCTTCCTGTTCGAGACCGCCCAGGGCAAGCGCGTGCACCCTGCGCAATATGTGCTGATCGGCCTGGCCCAAATCGTCTTCTATTTGCTGCTGCTGTCGATCGCCGAGCATCTGGGCTTCGACGGCGCGTTCATCATCGCCGCCGGCGCCACGGTGGGGCTGATCTCGCTATACGCCGGCTGGGTGTTCGAGAGCCGCCGCCAGGGCGTCATCGCATTGGCGGCGTTCTCGCTGCTCTACGCGCTGATCTATGTGCTGATGCGCCTGGAAGACCTGGCGCTGCTGGTCGGCGCGCTCGCCAGTTTCGCGGCCATCGCCGCGGTCATGTATTTCACCCGACGGATCGACTGGTACGGTGCGGCTCAGCCCCCGGCCAGAGTGAAGGAAAGCGTCTGATGGTCGAATTCGCTCTGCCCAAGAACTCCAAGGTCGGCAAGGGACGCCACCACCCCGCGCCCGCCGGCGCCAAGCGAGTGAAGACCTTCAAGGTCTACCGCTACGATCCGGAGGAGTCGCAGAACCCCCGTTGGGACACCTACGACGTCGACGTCGACGCTTGCGGGCCGATGGTCCTGGACGTGCTTATCCACATCAAGAACACCATGGACACCACGTTGGCGTTCCGGCGCTCGTGCCGCGAGGGCGTCTGCGGATCGTGCGCCATGAACATCGCCGGGCGCAACACGCTCGCCTGCACCCACGGCTGGGAGGAATGTCCCGGCAAGGACGTGGCGATCAGCCCGCTGCCGCACATGCCGGTGGTCAAGGATCTGGTCCCCGACCTGACGCTGTTCTACGCCCAGTACGCCTCCATCGAGCCCTGGCTACACACCGAGACGCCGGAGCCGGAGAGGGAATGGATCCAGACGCCGCAGGATCGCGAGAAGCTGGATGGCCTCTACGAGTGCATCCTCTGCGCCTGCTGCTCGACGTCGTGCCCCAGCTACTGGTGGAACGGCGACAAGTATCTCGGCCCAGCCACCCTGCTGCACGCCTATCGCTGGCTGATCGACAGCCGCGACGAGGCGACGGGCGAGCGGCTGGATGCGCTCGAGGACCCCTTCAAGCTCTATCGCTGCCACACGATCATGAACTGCGCCCAGGTCTGCCCCAAGGGACTGAACCCCGCCAAGGCGATCGCCGAGGTCAAGAAGATGCTGGTCGACCGGGTCGTCTGAGCCGCCGAACGGCGACACATGCGCCCCTGGAGGGATAGCTGATGAGTGACACCGAAGCGCATGTCGTCATCCTGGGCGCTGGTCACGCGGGCGGCACGGCCGCGGCGTTGCTGCGCGCCTATGGCCACGCCGGTCCGATCACCCTGATCGGTGAGGAGCCGATCCCGCCCTATCAGCGGCCGCCCCTGTCCAAGGCCTGGCTGAAAGGCGAGGCCGACGCCGACTCGCTCGCCCTGAAGCCGCTGGAGTTCTACGCCGAGTCCGACATCGATTTCCGACCCAGCGTCTCCGCCGTGGAACTGTCGCGCGGATCGAAGACGGTGAAGCTGTCGGACGGAAGCGCTCTGAACTACGACGTCTTGATCATCGCCACGGGCGCACGCGCCATCGCTTTGCCCGTGGCCGGCGCGGAGTTGGACGGCGTGCTGTTCCTGCGCACCGCCGCCGACGCCGAGGGCCTGAAGGCGGCGCTCGGGCCAGGCAAGCGTATGGCGGTGGTGGGCGGCGGCTACATCGGCCTGGAGGCGGCGGCTTCCGGGCGCGCCCTGAGCGCCGATGTGGTCGTGATCGAGCGCGAGGCGCGCCTGCTGGCCCGCGTCGCCGACCCGGTGCTCTCCGACTTCTTCAGGGCCTATCACGAGAGCCGGGGCGTGGAATTCATGCTGGGCGCCAGCGTCACCGGCTTCACCGGCGAGGCGGGCAAGGTGACCGGCGTCACGCTCACCGACGGACGCACGATCGCCTGCGACGTGGCGCTGGTCGGCGTCGGCGCGGCTCCGAACGACGAGATCGCCCGCGACTCAGGCCTCGAGTGCGCGCGCGGCGTCGTCGTCAATCTGGAGGCCCGCACCTCCGACGCCTCGATCTATGCGATCGGCGACGTCGCCCACCGTCCTCTGCCTCTATATGACCGGATGTTCCGGCTGGAGAGCGTGCCCAACGCCCTGGAGCAGGCCAAGCAGGCCGCATCCTCGATCACCGGACGACCCGCGCCGACGGCGGAAACCCCGTGGTTCTGGTCGGATCAATACGATTTGAAGCTGCAGATCGCGGGCATGGCGTTCGACGCCGACCGCATCCTGGTGCGCGGCGATGTCGCCGGCGCGAAGTTCGCGGTGTTCCACCTTAAGGGCGATCAGGTGCAGGCGGTCGAGGCCGTCAATGCGCCGGCGGAGTTCATGGCCGGCCGCCAACTCATCCAGAACCGCAAGGCGGTGTCGCCCGCGAAGCTTGCCGACAGCACAATTTCCATGAAAGAGGTCGCCGCCTGAGTTCGGGCGCCAAACAAGGTCGACATGCCTCGCATCACCTACATCCAGCACGACGGCGCCGAGCAGGTCGTGGACGTCAAATCCGGGCTCTCGGTCATGGAGGGTGCGGTCAAGTCGAACATTCCCAATATCGACGCCGACTGCGGCGGCGCCTGCGCCTGCGCGACCTGCCACGTCTATGTGGACGCGGATTGGATCGCCAAGGTCGGCCCGGCCTCGCCGATGGAAGCCTCGATGCTGGATTTCGCCGACAACGTCGCCGACAACAGCCGCCTGTCCTGCCAGATCAAGGTGCGCGATGAACTGGACGGACTGATCGTCCGCCTGCCGGAAAGCCAGACCTAAGCTAGAATTCCAGCTCCGGGTGCGCCGCAGCGGCCTGGGCTTCTTCGGGAAGGTGGCAGGTGAACGCCGCGCCCGCGCCCGGTTCGCTCTCCAGCGCCACCCAGCCGCCGTGCAGCTCGGTGAGAGCCTTCACCAGCGCCAGCCCCAGTCCCGGCCCGCCGCGCTCGCGTCCGACGAAACGGTCGAAGATGTGCGCCTGCACGTGGAACGGTATGCCGCGCCCGGTGTCCGCCACCTGAAGCTGGATCTCGCCCAGGGTGCGGCGGCCGGAGACGGTCACCTTGCCACCCGGCGGCGTCTGGCGCACCGCGTTCTCCACCAGGTGGTCGAGGATCTGGCCTAGCCGGCGCGCGTCGCCGCGGATCAGGCCGATGTCGTCCTTGTACTCCACCACCATCGTGACTTCGCCGCTGACCGCTTCCGTGGCCCAGCGGTTGGCGGCCTCGTCCAGCAGTTCGCCGACCCGCACGTCCTCCAGGTCCAGCGCCATCTCGTCGGCGTCGATCTGGGCCATGTCGAGCACGTCGTCGATCGAACGCGCGAGCTGGGTGGCGGCGGTGCGCACCGCGGCGGCGTGGCTGCGACCGCGTTCCGACAGGTTTTCACCCGACCGCTCCAGCAGTTCCGAATAGCCGATGATGGTGGTGAGCGGCGTGCGCAGCTCGTAGGAGACGTTGCCGACGAAGTCGCGTTTCAGCCGCTCGGCGTCGGCCAGCGCCGAAGACCTCGCGGCCAGCGCGCTCTCCAGCCGCTTGGCGTCGGTGACGTCGGTGAAGGCGATCAGGGTCGCCCCGTCCGGCAGCGGTCGGGACTGATACATGACGATGCGCGAGTCCGAGGTCTTCACCTCGCCCGAGACCGGCGCGCGGGCCTCGGGGTCCGGGTCGGCGACGCGGCCCTTCAGGTCTCGCCAGAACTGCAGGTCGTGCAATCTGGGCACGCAGAGCTCGACGACGCCCTCGAAGTCGCCGGCCAGGTCGAGCTGGGCGGCGGTGACGTTCCAGAACCGCTCGAACGCCTCGTTGTGCAGCCGCAGCCGGCCGTCCGAGCCGAACACGGCGACGGCGTCGTTCAGCTTGTCGAGGGTCGCCTGCTGGACCTGGATCTGGGCGTTGTACTGCGCCTTGAGTTTCAACTCGTCGGTGATGTCGGAGAACAGCAGCAGCAGCCCGCCCATCGGGTGCGGCTGGCGCACAACGCGCAGAGTGCGCCCGTCAGGCAGGCTCCACAGGTCGTCCGGAGCGATGTCGAGGGCCTCGTAGCGACCCAGCTCCTGAGCCTTCCAGCGGCCGTAGTCGGCAGTCTCCGGCAAGCGCCGGCGCTGGCGCAGCCGGTCCAGGACCTCGCCATGTGTCGGGCGCTCGGCGAGCCAGGCCGGCTCCAGCCCCCACAGCTCCGCGAACGCCGTGTTGTGGAAGGTCAGCCGCTTGTCCTGGTTGAAGATCGCCACCGCGTCGGCGATGTGGTTCAGGGTTTCGTCATGGGCCGCGGCGTGGCGCTTGATCGCCTCGCGCAGCTCCTCGGTCTCGGTGGTGTCCTCGGTCCACACGCCGACGCCGCCACCCTCCAGCGGCTGGGCGGTGATGTGGAAGGCGCGGCGGCGGCCGTCGAGGGTCGCCCAACGCACGCTGTCGCGCACCCGTCCGAGGTTGGCGGCTTCGCTGGCCAGCGCGTCGGCGGCCTTGTCGAAACTTGCGCCGGCGGCCGCGGCCTCATCGAGGCTGACGTGACCGACCGCCTTCAGCCAGGCGGCGTTGACCCAGATCGGCGACCCGTCGGCGGCGGCGAGCCAGGCCGGTGTCGGGCGGCTGTCCAGCAGGGCGGCGAAGCGCGGCGCGGTCGGCAGGCCGGAGTCGTCCCCGCTCACCGCCGATAGCCGCAGCCAGGCCAGCGCGCCGGCCGCGCGGCCTTCCACCGAGACCACGCCGCCCGACCCGCGCACCTCGAAGGCGCAGGGCTCGCCGCGTTCGAACAGGGCCCGAAGCCGCCTGGCGTGATCGGGGTCGGCGCGCATCAGCGCATTGACCAGGGTCTGGGGATCGGGGGCTGTCAGGCCGAGCGCCGTCGCGCAGATCGCCAGGCTTTCGCGGCCGGAGGCCAGCATGGCGTGACCTTCCTCGACCGCCAGCAGGGCGGAATCGAAGGCTTCAGCCGACGCCTGGGCGGCTTCGGCGCGCGCCTCGAGCGCACCCAGCCGGTCCTGCAGCATGGCTGCTCGCGCCAGCCCAACGCGCCGCTGAGCCACGGTCCAGAGGATCACGCAGATCACCAGCGAGGCCGCGCCCGCGGCGGCCAGCAGGATCAGATCGGTTTGACTCATCGAGGTTCCATCGACGCCCGCCCGGGTCGACAAGCGAATCAGTCTGCGACGAACATAGGCTGAGCCTCGCACCCTCGCACGTGCGACGCGTTTCCGTTATCGCCGCTTTTCGGCGATGATCAGATCAATGACAGCGATCCTTTATCCGGTGGCGGCGAATGGCGAGGCGGCGCTGGCCGCGCCGCGCGGCCGTGCGGCGCGCGAAAGCCAGGCGCGCAGTCTGGCCGGGCGCGACGTGGCCTTCGTCAGCGAGGCGGTCGGTCCAGCCTTCGCCACGCGTGAGGCGGCGCTGGGTGCCTATGCGCCGAGGTTGGAGGACGCCACGCCGGGCCTGGCGGCGGAAGACCGGTTCTGCCGCCTGGCCGAGACTGTGGCGCCGGCTCAGCGCGCCGAACTGGCCCCGGTCAGCCCGGCCAACAGCGACGGCCGCCGATGGCCGGCGGCGCGGCCTGCGCCGCGCACCGTCTGGCGACTGCAGGTCTCTTACTGGCGGATCGCCGGCGATCGGGTCGCCGAAGCGCCCCAGGCGCGGCGCGCGCGGCGGAGCGGGGAGGCCTCAGCCTTGCCGCCCGAGACTCTGCGCGCCATGGCCGACCAGCCGTTGCGCCCCTTCAAGCCGCAGCAGGCGCTGGACATCGGCCTGTTCGAGGTCCGCCTGCCCGAAGCGCCGCATATCGTGGTGCCGGATGAGTGAGTCGTTTGGGGCCCTGGCGCCCTCGCTGGACGATCTCGCGGCGATGGCCGAGTCCGCGTTCGCCGCCCTGCCGGAGGAGTTCCGCGCCATGGTCGGCGACGTGGTGTTCCGCGTCGATGACTTCGCCGACGCCGAGGTGCTGGATGAGCTGGAGATCGACGATCCATTCGAGCTGACCGGGCTCTATCAGGGCGTCGATCTGATGCGCCAGTCGGTGCTGGACCCGGCCCCGGCCGGTGCGATGATCTTCCTCTATCGCCGCCCGATCCTCGACGAATGGGTCGAGCGGGGCGACGTCGCCTTGCCGGATCTGGTGGCCCACGTGCTGGTGCACGAGATCGGCCATCACTTCGGCCTGTCCGACGACGACATCGACCGAATCGAGACCGCGCCCGCCTAGGCAAGGTGACGGAGCCGTCATTTTATTGACCTTTCGGACCTATCGGCTCACCCTTGGCCCAACAATAAAATAGAGATCAGCGACGGGAGAAGCGCGATGGCCGGGAGCGACATCACCAAGGACCTGATCTACGATTCTGTGGCGCCGGACGACTTCGAGTCCATGCTGGAGCTTGATCGCTACAACGATCGCTCGAACGCCTTCGACAAGATCATCGCCGCAACCCACGACCACTTCTGGAATCCGCTGGACCCGAAATACATCGACTTCTCCACGCCGTTCGACATGGAGAACGAAATGCTGGTGCCCGAGGAGATGATCGCCTCGATGCAGACGGTCTATGTCTCCGAGGCCTTGAGCGACTGGAAGACCCGGGTGCGGTTCGTCAACCAGTCGGTGCTGCGCTCGTTCTCCTCGATCCTGCACGGCGAGCAGGGAGCGCTGAACCTTTCGGCCTCGCTCTGTCATGTGCTGAAGGACCAGGGCGCGCAGGAATACGCCGCCAACCAGACGCGGGAGGAAGCGCGGCACGTCACCGCCTTCGCCCTCTACATCAAGGCCCGCTGGGGTCGCCCCGTCGCCTGCGGGCCGGCGCTGAAGGACCTGCTTGTCGAGATCGTCGGCGCACCGCAGGTCTACAAGAAGATCGTCGGCATGCAGATGCTGGTCGAGGGCCTGGCCATGGGCGCCTTCGCCACCTTCTACGCCAACATCCGCGACCCCCTGGGCAAGCGGCTGCTGCAACTGGTGATGACCGACGAGGCCTTCCACCACAAATTCGGGAAGATCTGGGCCGAGCGCACCATCCCCCACCTGACCGCCGAGGAACACGCGACCATTGAGGACTGGGCCGCGCACTGCTTTCAGACCCTGCTTTTCAACCTGGTCGCGCCGACCCAGCAGCTCGACCTCTATGCAGCGTTCGGCCTCGACGCCGATCGGGTGATCGCCGAGATGGCGCAGATCATGACCGACGACCAGCGCCGCGAGACCATGCGCGAGCAGACCAACATCTTCCGTGTGCTGGTGAAGACCCTGCTGAAGGCCGGCGTGATCACCGAGCGGACGCGGGCCTTCTACGCCACCTACGTCGACCTGGACGAACTGCACCGGGAGGGCGACCAGATGGTGGGCGACGACATCGCCGCCGAGGGCGTGCGCTATCTGCGCGCGATCAACTTCCGCGGCCGCCCCGCCAACGACGGGCTGATCGCCGCGGAATAGCCGGATTCGGCGGGCACCCCGTTCGCGTCGGCGCATGATGGCCGAGCCCGTCCGTGTTACCCTGGCGCGTTCAGTCGCCGTTCAGCCGCTCCGGTGCATCCCCGCTCCCATGACCTTCAAGCCCCTCAGATCACTGGCTGTCGCCGCCATCGCGGCTGTCGCCTTGTGCGGACAAGCCTTCGCCGCGGCGCCGCAGCCGACCGCCCGGGTCGACCTCAGCAAGATGATGGGCCGCTGGTACGAGGTCGCGCGCCTGCCCAACAAGACCCAGCGCGGCTGCCAGGCCGGAACCGTCGACTGGGTCCGATCCACCGACGGATTCTCCGTGCTGCAAACCTGCCGCAAGGGCTCGCTGGCCGCGCCCAAGACCGAGTGGAAGGCCAAGGCCAAGCTGCTCGACGCCAGCACCAACGCCAAGTTCAAGATGAGCTTCTTCGGCGGCATGATCAGCCAGGAGTACTGGGTGATCGACAATCGCCCGGAACAGGGCTGGCTGCTGCTGGGCACCCCAGGTGGAAACTACCTGTGGCTGATGTCGCGCCGGCCCGCGCTAGGCTCCCAGGCCAAGGCCGAAGCGCTCAGCCGCATCCGCCAGCTCGGCTATGACGTCGGCCGGCTGGAGCTGCCGCTGCCCGCCCGAGATTGACCGAACCGGGCCTTGAGGCCCAGCGCCGGCTTCTCCACCAGGAACCAGGACGCCGCGGCGAACGGCAAGGTGGCGGCCATCGCGCTGGCGAAGTTCAGCATGCCGTAGTGCGCCAGCGCCTGTTGCAGCGGGAAGGCGTAGATGTAGACGCCGTAGCTCAAGTCGGCCGGCAGCTTCCCCGGCCGCACGACGCCGATCACCGCCAGCGGCAGCACGATCGGGCCTGCGAATGGGAACGCCGCCCAGGCCGCGATCCCCAGCCAAAGCGGGGTCTTCGGCGCATAGAGCCATAACAGCGAGCCCGCGCAGAACAGGTAGCCATTGCGAGCCGCCAGGAAGGTTATGCGACTGGCCGCCTCGTCGCCCCACGCAGGGATGAACAGCGGGATGGCCAGGAACGCGGCGGCGCTAAGCCCTGCGCCGATCGCCACCGCAGTGCGGTTCGCCCGCACCAGCATCAGCGCCAGGTAACAGGTGAACTCCAGGCGCAGCGTCCACAGCACCCCGTTGACCGCATGCGGGAAGGGATTGTCGGCGAACACCCCTGGCAGATCGTAGGTCACTGGATAGAGCAGGGCGTTGCGCAGCACGTAGAGCCAGGTCTGCGGAAGACTCCAGTAGGACGGCTCCAGGGTGAGCAAGCTGCAGCCGATCACCGTCACCACCAGCGAGGCGATCAGTCCCGGCTCGATGCGCAGCAGGCGCTTGAGGAGATAACCGCGCGCGTCGCGCTGGTAGCTGCCGGTGACTAGATAGCCGCTGATCACGAAGAACACACTGACGCCCAGCGCCCCGAAATCCTCGATCCCCGGCGCCGCCATGGCCGGAAGTCCGGCCAGCGGGAAGCAATGGCTGAACACCACCGCGCTCGCCGCCAGCAATCGCAGGAGGTCGAAATTCATGCCTGGGCGGGTAGCACGACGCGCCGGTGGGCGGTGAGTTTTCCTCTCGAGCTTGCATCGGGAACGAAAGCCGAACAGGATCGATCGCGATGGACGCTTCCGCCGCCCTGATCGCCACGCGACCCGAGACCACCCAGGCTGTGACGCGGGGCGCCGCGCGCCTGCTGGCCGCCTTGGACTATGCGCCTCTCGCAGAGGTGACCCTTCCCAACGGGCGGCGCGCCGACCTGATGGCGATCTCGCGCAAGGGCCGTCTGTTCATTGTCGAGGTGAAGTCGAGCCTGGAGGATTTCCGCACCGACCTGAAGTGGGGTGAGTACCTGCCCTATTGCGATGCTTTCGCCTTCGCGGTCGCGCCGGAGTTTCCGCGCCACATCCTGCCTGAGGAGCCCGGCCTGATCGTCGCCGACGGGTTTGGCGGCGCAGTGTTGCGCGAGGCCCCGCTGGTTCCGCTGGCGGGCGCACGGCGCAGGGCGCTGACCTTGGCCTTCGCCAGGCTCGCCGCGCTCAGGGCCAGCGGCTCGCCGGCGACTCTGCTGGAGTAGTCCTCAGCGCGGCGCGCGTTTGGCCAGGATGCGCTGCAGGGTGCGGCGGTGCATGTTCAGCCGCCGCGCGGTCTCCGAGACGTTGTGGCCGCACAGCTCATAGACCCGCTGGATATGTTCCCAGCGCACCCGGTCGGCGCTCATCGGGTTTTCGGGCGGCGCGGGGTTTTCGTCCGGATGGGCCAGCAGCGCCCTGGCCACATCGTCGGCGTCGGCAGGCTTGGAGAGATAGTCGACCGCACCGGCCTTCACCGCCGCCACCGCCGTGGCGATGTTGCCGTAGCCGGTCAGCATGATGATCTTGGCGTCGGGCCTGGCCTCGCGTACCGCCTCCACGACGCTCAGGCCGGAACCGTCGTCCAGCCGCATGTCCAGCACCGCGTAGGCCGGCGGCTTGGACTTCACCGCCGCGACCGCCTCGGAGACGCTGCCGACCAGGACGGGCTCGAAGCCGCGCTGTTCCAGCGCCCGCCCCAGCCGGGTTCGCAACGGTGCGTCGTCGTCCAGCACCAGGAGCGACTTGTCGGCGAGAGCGGCGATGGCGGCGGAGATATCGGTCATGTTGCAACCCAAGAGCGCAGCGGGCCTACGGGAAGGTGCGGCATCATGTCGCTGAGCCGACGCGTTCCGCAAGCCATGAACGTGTTCATTGGCCGCCGACCTCGATCTTTGTTCGCGGCCAACGCGCGGAGACCACGGCGCCGTGCGGCCGGCCGTTCTGAAACGCGACGACGGCGCCGGTGCGCTCGAGCAGCGTCTTGGCGATGAAGAAGCCCAGACCCATGCCGATGTGGCCGGTTCGCGAGCCTTCCGCACCCGGCCGCGTGGTCACGTACGGCTCGCCCAGCTTAGCCAGCACCTCGGCCGAGAACCCGGGCCCGTCGTCACGGACCTCCATCGACACGCCCTCGGCGTCGAAGCGCGCGGTGACCAGCACTTCCGAATTGGCGAAGTCGACCGCGTTCTCGACGAAGGAGGTGAGCGCGTGGAGGATCTCCGGCATCCGCCAGATGTCCGGCGCCTTCACGCCTGCCGCGCCGGTGACGATCGCCTCCACGCGGACGCCCTTGGCGCCGGCATGCGGCTCGATCACCTCGTGTACGAGTTGGCGCAGGCTCATGCGCTCATGCACCTCGTCGCTGGCGTCGGGGGTCTCGGTAAGGCGCCGCAGGATTTCGCGGCAGCGGTCGGCCTGGGCGACGAGCAGGTCGGCGTCCTCCTTCACGGAGGCGGTTGGCGCTTCGCGGCCGAGCTCCTTGGCGACGATGGCGATGGTGGCGAGGGGCGTACCGAGCTCGTGGGCCGCCGCCGCCGCCAGGGCGCCCAGGGCCGACAGCCGCTGCTCGCGCGCCAGCACCGCCTGGGTGACGTCGAGCGCCAGCGCCATCCGCGTCGACTCCTCGGCCGCCTGGCGCACGCAGCCGGCGATCAGGGCGATACCGGCGATGTTGGCCACAGCGGCCAGGGCGCGATGGCTCAACGCCACCTGCGCTGCGCCATGCGGCCACAGCAAAAGCGCCAGCACCACCGACGCCACGCAGGCCAGCGCGCCCAGCACCCGCACCGGCGCGCGCGGCAGGGTCGCGGCGCCTAGCGTCACTGGAGCGATCAACAGCAGGACGAACGGGTTCACCACGCCGCCGGTGAAGAACACCAGGGCGGCGATCTGCAAGATGTCGAGCGACAGGTGGGCGGTGGCCTCCCAGACGCTGCACACCCGCTGGCCCGGCGAGGAGACGCCGGTCAGGATGTTGATCCACAGGGTGGCGCCGATCACAGCGGCGCAAAGAGGATAGGGGGCCTCGAAGCCCGTCGCCCACCCTGCGGCCAGCGCCAGGCTCTCCAGCCCGATCAGCAGCCAGCGCAGGGTGACGACGGTGCGCAGCCGCAGGCGGCTGTCCCGTCCGCCGCCTGAACGCCAGTCCGGCTCGGCTTGCGCAGCCTCCGGGCCGGGCCTATCGAGGCCGGCGGCGGGTCTGGGGGCGGCGGATGTCCCGATGCTGGCCATCATTGGCGAGGATCGCCCGTAACGCTCGTCCTGACGAGCCCTAAAGGGCGTGTCGGCGCCCGGCGATGCGGTTGATGAAGGAACATCGGGTTTGAAGCGTCGCGTTCTGTGGATCATCGCCGCCTGTGTCGTGGTCGCAGTCGCGCTCGCCGCCGTGCTCGGCGCGCGTGTCGCTGGCCGACCGGAGGCGGCCGAAGTGATCGGCGGTCCGTTCCAGCTGGTCGATCAATCCGGCCGATCGGTCGACGAGAGCCTGCTCAAGGGCAAGTGGAATGCGGTGTTCTTCGGCTTCACCCACTGCCCCGACGTTTGCCCGACGACGCTCTATGGCCTCGCCCAGACTCAGGAGCAGTTGGGGCGTCGCGCACGCGACTTCGGCGTGGTGTTGATCAGCGTCGACCCGGTGCGCGACACGCCCGCGCAGATGGCCCTGTACCTGTCGAACCCGGCGTTTCCCAAGGGCGCGATCGGCCTGACCGGCACGCCGGCGCAGGCTGCGTCCGTCGCCAAGGCCTACCGTGTCTATCACCAGGAAAGCGCCCACGCGGACGGCCACATGCAGATGGACCACTCCACGGTGACCTATCTGATGAACCCGAAAGGTCGCTTCGTGTGCGCCTTGCCCATGGGACTGACGCCGGAACAGACAGCCGAGCGCGTCGGCAAGGCGATGCGTCAGGGACCCGCGGCGCGGAACTGTTGAATGCTGGACTCCGTTAACCGGCTTCCGCATATGCTGCGTTGCACAAAGTTGATGGCGCCATGCTCTATACGCTCTATGAAGCCGGCTACTACGCCAGCACGCCCTTCCGCTTCGCGACGCGGCTGACCCGGGACTTATGGGGCTCGCCGCTGAACCCTGCGCGCGACACCGACATCGGGCGTCGCATTTTCGCCTCTTCCGACCTGATCGCGAACCTCACCCGGCGCTATGGCAAGCCGGAATGGGGCATTGAGACCGTGGAGATCAATGGGGTTTCGGTACGGGTTCGTCCGACGGTGGTCTGGACCAGTCCCTGGTGCCGCCTGGTCCACTTCTCGCGCGACGTGTCGGACCTGCGGCGCGCCGGCCGCACCGAACTCGATCCGCCGCTGCTGATCACCGCGCCGATGTCCGGCCACTACGCGACCCTGCTGCGGGGCACCGCCCAGGCGTTCCTGCAAGACCACGAGGTGTTCATCACCGACTGGATCAACGCTCGCGACGTGCCGGTGCTGGAAGGCCGCTTCGAATTCGCCGACTACGTCGACCACGTCCGCGACATGCTCCGCGTGCTGGGTCCGCGTCCGCATGTGGTCGCTGTCTGCCAGCCGGGACCCGCGGTGCTGGCCGCCGCCGCTATGATGGCCGAGGACAATGATCCCTCCCGCCCGGCGACGATGACCATCATGGGCTCGCCGATCGACGCGCGCCTGTCGCCCACCGTGACCAACCAGCTCGCCGAGGAACGGCCCTTCGCCTGGTTCAAGTCGAACATGATCTACACCGTGCCCGCGCCATATCCGGGCATGGGCCGGCGGGTCTATCCGGGCTTCGTGCAGCTGTTCAGCTTCATGTCGATGAACGCCGAACGCCACCAGGAGGCCCACTGGCGCTACCTTCAGCAGCTCATGGACGGCGACGGCGACTCCGTCGAGAGCCATCTGGCGTTCTACGACGAGTACCTGTCGGTCCTCGACCTCACCGAGGAGTTCTACCTCCAGACAGTGGACATCGTCTTCCAGCGACACCTGCTGCCCAAGGGCGAGCTGATGCATCGTGGGCGCCTCGTGCGCTGTGATGCGATCCGCGACATCGGCCTGCTGACCGTCGAAGGCGAGAACGACGACATCTCCGGCATCGGCCAGACCCAGGCCGCACACGCCCTTTGCTCAAACCTGCCTGACGACATGAAGATGGACTACGTCCAGCCGAAGGTCGGCCACTACGGCGTGTTCAACGGCCGCCGCTTCAACGAAGAGATCTATCCCCGGGTGCGCGACTTCGTGCGTCGCGGCGAAAAGGGCTTCGACAGGCGCGAAGAGGCCGCCTAACTCTGTAGGCGATGTTTCGGACAGGGCGCGGATTCGCCGACGGCGATCGACTGCAGGTTGACGGCGCGACCGTTCGACTGAGCGTCAATCCGCGCGCCCGGCGCGTGTCGCTGCGGCTGGATCGCCGCGGCGGCGAGGTGATCGCCGTGGCGCCGTCCCAGCGCCTGCTGCCGGCCGCCGTCGCCTTCGCCCGCGAGCGCGGCGACTGGATCGTCGAGCGGCTGGCCGAGTTCCCCAAGACCACGCCGCTGGTTCCCGGAGCGATGCTGTCGGTGTTCGGCGAGCCGGTGCGGCTGGAACAGAGTCAGGGTCGCGCGCGATGGCTGCCGGCCAGCGCCGACGCCCCCGCCCGCATCGCCGCCATGGGCGAAGGCGAAGGCTACACCCGCGCCGTGGTCCGCCAGTTGAAGCGCCGCGCCCTGGATGTCCTGAGCGATCGCACAGCCGTGCATTGCGCCGCGCTGGCCAGGCCCACGCCCGACATCGCGGTGATGGACGCCCGCTCCCGCTGGGGCTCGTGCACCCCCGGGCCCACGCCGAAGATCCGCTATTCCTGGCGTCTGGCCTTGGCTCCGTTCGTGGTCGCCGACTACGTGGCCGCCCACGAGTGCGCCCACCTGCTTGAGGCCAACCACGGACCGCGGTTTTGGGGTCACGTGCAGAGCCTGGTCGGCGACCACCGACCGCACCGCGCCTGGCTCCGCGCCCAGGGCGCCTGGCTTCACGGCGTCGGCGGCTAGCGGGGCGCCCTAGAACGGCGCGGCCTCGTGTTCCGGTTGGATCGGGAGTGGGACGTTCTCTTCCGGCGGCGGGGCTGCGCCGTCGCCGGCGATCAGGTCGCCGATGGGATCATTCTCGACGGGGGGCGGCGCGATCACGCCGCCGGGGATCGGCTGGGTGCGGAGTTTGGGCAGGGCCGCGGCCATGAAGTCGTGCCACATGCCCGCCGGCGCGCCCCCGCCGGTGACCTTGCGCATCGACTTGTTGTCGTCGCGCCCGACCCACACCGCGGTGACGAAGCCGCCGGTATAGCCGACGAACCAGGCGTCGCGATAATCGCTGGTGGTGCCGGTCTTGCCGGCCAGGTCGAAGCCGGCGACCCGCGCGCGCGTGCCAGTGCCACCGCTCACCACCTGGCGCAGCATCTGGTTCATGTACTGCAGCGCAGGAGAGCCGATGACCGGGCGCCGCTCGGGCTTTTCCACGCTGTGATCGTAGAGCACGCGTCCCGCCGTCGTGCGGATGCGCTCGACGCCGTAGCCCTTGGCGAAAAAGCCGCCGTTGGAGAATGGCGCATAGGCCTGGGCCATCTCCATGGGGCTGACTTCCACCGCGCCCAGCGCCATTGAGGGGTCGAGTTGAATGCGCGAGGTGATGCCGAGGCGCCTCGCCGTCGCCGCCACATTGCCGGTGCCGACCTCGTTGGCGAGTCTGGCGGCCACGGTGTTGATCGACTGGGCGAGCGCGGTCTGCAGGGTGATCGGGCCGAGGTAGCGGCCCGTGTAGTTTTTCGGCTCCCAGTTGCCGATCTTGATCGGCTCGTCGGCGACCGGCGTTTCCGGCGTGCGGCCCTGCTCCATGGCGGTCAGATAGACGAACGGCTTGAACGACGAACCTGCCTGGCGCCTGGCCATGGTCGCGCGGTCGAACTGGCTTTGGGCGTACGATGCGCCGCCGACATAGGCGCGAACCCGCCCTTCGCCGTCCAGCGCCACCAGGGCGGCCTGTTCGACGCGCTCGTTCTTGGCGGCGGCGACGCCCTTGCGGATCGCGTCCTCCGCCGCGGCCTGCAGCGGCAGGTCCAGCGTGGTCTCCACCACCAGGTCCTCGGTGGGCTCGCCCACCAGGGCGCGGACCTGGTCGTCCACCCAGTCGGTGAAATATTGCGCGCGCTGGTTCGCCAGCACCGGGTTCACCCGCACCGGCGTCTTGAACGCCTCGGCCTTCTCCGCCTCGGTGATCGCGCCCGAACGCACCATTTCGCCCAGCACCACGGTTGCGCGCTGTTCGGCCCGCTCGGTCGCCGAGACCGGGCTATAGCGTGACGGCCCCTTCATCATCCCGGCCAGCAACGCCGCCTCGCCCAAGGTGAGCTGGGAGGCGGGCTTGCCGAAGTAGCGCTGCGACGCGGCCTCGATGCCGTAGGCGCCGGCGCCGAAATAGACCCGGTTGAGATAGAGGGAGAGGATCTCCTTCTTGGAGAACTTGGCCTCCAGCCACACCGCCAGGATCAGCTCCTGCGCCTTGCGGCGATAGGTTTGGGCGGGCGTCAGGAACAGGTTGCGCGCCAACTGCTGGGTGATCGTCGAACCGCCGCGCAGGGGCCCGCCCTTATGCGTCACATTGTAGATCTGGCTGCGCGCGATGCCCCAGGGATTGAAGCCGATGTGCCAGTAGAACCAGCGGTCCTCGATGGCGATGAAGGCCTTGGGGACATAGGACGGCAGCTTGTCGAGATCGACCGGCGGCGCGTACTGGCTGCCGCGCACCGCGACCATCGCGCCTGAACGATCCAGGTAGGAGATCGAGGGCTGGCGCTTGACGTCATAGAGCTTGGACGTGTCGGGCAGGTCGACGGCGAACACCGCGAAGAAGCCGACCGCGAAGATCAGCCCCCAGACGCCCAGCACCATGATCCAGTAGACCAGTGCGCCCAGGGGACCGCGGCCGCGGGGAGGCGCAGGAGGGGGCCGCCGTCCGCCGGGCGACTGAGCATTCGCCATCTGTCGTTCTTACCCGTCTTAAACGAATTGGCCGCCCCGCCGCGGCCGGCTTTAGCCGAAGCGCACCACGCGCGCGACAAGATTGACGAGAGATGAACGGCGGATATGCGGCGGGCGCCTTGAACGAAGGCGGCCCGCCTAGCGCCCTGGCTTTACGCCGCCGGACACGGTATTGCCTGTCGCGCGGCGGCGGTTCGGTTGCGGCGCCGCAGAACGCATGCTATCAGGCGCGCGGCTTCGGGCCGGGGGTCACATAGGCCCTACGGGTCGCTGTGCTTTATTCGAGCGCTTTCAAGCCTTTAGACCGCTGCGAAGCTCCTTCGCCGTGGCCAACGATACGCACCGGGCGGGCATTTCAAGTGGCGGACGATTCCAAGGACTCGAATGTGGGCGGGCGATACGCCCAGGCCCTGTTCGACCTCGCGAAGGATGAGAAGAACCTGGCGGCCGTCGAGGCCGACCTGAAGTCGCTGAAGGCGGCGCTCGCGGAGAGCCGCGACCTGCGCCTGCTGCTGACCTCTCCGTCTTTCGGTCTGGAAGACAAAGGCCGTGGTCTGGTGGCGATCGCCGACAAGGCGAAGTTCAACCCGACAACGCGCAAATTCCTCGGCCTGCTGGCCGCCAACGGCCGCGCCCGTGCGCTGGCCGCGGTGATCACCGCGTTCGAAGCGCTCACCGCCGAGCAGCGCGGCAGCGTCTCGGCCCAGGTCACCACCGCCCTGCCGCTCAGCGCCGCCCAGAGCAAAGGCGTCGCCGCCGCGCTCCGCCAGGCGCTCGGCAAAGACCCTGAAATCGAGACCCGCGTCGATCCGTCCATCCTGGGCGGCATCAAGGTGCGGGTCGGCTCCCGTCTGTTCGACGCTTCACTTCGTTCGAAGCTCGACTCCCTGAAGTTCGCCCTCAAGAGAGCGTAAGACCTATGGACATCCGCGCCGCCGAGATTTCGGCCATCCTCAAGTCGCAGATCGCCAACTTCGGCGAAGAAGCAGACGTATCCGACGTAGGCTCGGTGTTGTCGGTCGGCGACGGCATCGCCCGTGTGTTCGGCCTCGACAACGTCCAGGCCGGCGAAATGGTGGAATTCCCCAAGGCCGGGGTGAAGGGCATGGCCCTGAACCTGGAACGCGACAACGTCGGCGTCGTGATCTTCGGCGAAGACCGCGAGATCAAGGAAGGTGACGAAGTCCGCCGCCTGTCCGAGATCGTCGACGTGCCGGTCGGCCGTGGCCTGCTAGGCCGCGTCGTCAATCCGTTGGGCGAGCCGATCGACGGCAAAGGCCCGATCACCGATGTCGCCGAACGCCGCCGCGTGGACGTGAAGGCGCCGGGGATCATCCCCCGCAAGTCGGTGCACGAGCCTGTGCAGACCGGCCTGAAGGCCATCGACACCCTGATCCCGATCGGCCGCGGCCAGCG
>NZ_JAUYQL010000102.1 GCF_030697305.1 Phenylobacterium sp.
TTTCCTTGGCGACCGACACGCCGTCCTTGGTCGAGCGCGGAGCGCCGAAGGACTTTTCGATGACCACGTTGCGGCCCTTGGGGCCCAGGGTCACTTTTACGGCGTTGGCCAGGGTGTTGACGCCGCGCAGCATGCGGTCGCGCGCGTCGGATGAGAAATAAACGTCTTTAGCTGCCATGTTGGTGGCCTTTCAGAAGAGGAATGTCGTGGTCGGCGAGATCAGGCCGCGGCGCGGGCCGCAGTGATCGCGTCGAGGACGCCCAGGATGTCGCTTTCCTTCATGATCAGCAGGTCGTCGCCATCGAGCTTCACCTCGGTGCCGGACCATTTGCCGAACAGGATGCGGTCGCCGGGCTTGACGTCGAGCGGCTGGATCTTGCCGGAGTCGTCACGCGCGCCAGGACCAACGGCGACGACTTCGCCTTCCTGCGGCTTTTCCTTGGCGGTGTCGGGGATGATGATCCCGCCTTTGGACTTTGCTTCTTCCTCGACGCGCTTCACGAGCACGCGGTCACCCAGAGGACGGAACGCCATTTTTTCATTCTCCGTTCGAGACGGTTGATTGTGGTAGCCTTAGCCAACGGCGCGCGACTGTTAGCAGTTGAGCGGCGCGAGTGCTAACGCGGCTTGGAGGTAGTCAGGCGGCGCCAGAGAGTCAAGCTGGACGGCCGCAAAACACATCGCGCCAGACACGAAGAGAGCGCTCACGAGAGCGACGCCACGAGGGACCTTATGCTGGATCATGTTGGCCTGAACGTGACGGACCTTGAGCGTGCGCAGGCGTTCTACGACGCCGCCCTGGCGCCGCTAGGCCTGTCGGTGCTGCGCACGGTGACGACGCCGGACGTCTCCCTGCGCGGCTACGGAGAAGGGATGAAGCCGTTCTTCTGGCTTCATCAGGGCGGAGAATCGACGCTCGGGGCCCATGTGGCTTTCGCCGCTCCGGACCGGGCCACGGTCGACGCCTTCCATGCCGCCGCGCTCGCTGCGGGCGGCCGCGACAACGGCGCGCCGGGCCTGCGGCCTCACTACCATCCGAACTATTACGGCGCCTTTGTGCGGGACCCGGATGGACACAACGTCGAAGCGGTCTGCCATAGCGCGCCGTAGCGACACACTGTATAAGTGATCGATCATTTATTGAGGATCGATCGTGCCCCGCGTGAAGCTGCGCAGCGACGAACAGGTGCTGGAGGCGACCATCGGCGTGATGTTCGCCAAGGGGCCGATCGATTTCACGCTGGCAGACGTCGGCGCGGTAGCCGGCATCGCACCCGCCACCTTGTTGCAGCGGTTCGGCGACAAGCGCCGCCTGACCATCCGCGCCGTGGCGTTGAGCAACCGGAAGTTCGCAACCTTGCTCGAGTCCGCGCCGCGCGAAGTCGGCGTCGAAGCGGTGGTGGATCTGTTCTGGAGCCTGACGCCCGGCGACGACGACGAGGCGACTCTGGCCGAGCAGCTTTTGTGGCTGCACCAGGACGTCCGCGATCCGGACCTGAACAAGCTGGCTTGTGAACGCGCCGACCTGTTGCGGATGGCGGTCGCGCAAAGGCTGCCGCCGTTGGCGATCGACCCCGACATCGCCGCGCGTCTGGTCGAGGCGCAGTGGTGCGGCGCGCTGCAGCAGTGGGGCGTCCAGCGTCGCGGGCGCTTGGCCGACTATGTCGCCGAGAGCCTCGCAGCATGGTTCGACCTGGCGGCGCCGCGCTGAAGCGGCGTTAGGCCGCCTCGCCGAACTGCAGCGCCGCCAGGCGTGCATAGAGGCCGCCTCGAGCGACAAGTTCGGCGTGCGAGCCCTGTTCGACCACCCTGCCCTCGTCGATCACCACGATGCGGTCGGCTTTCAGCACTGTGGCCAAGCGGTGGGCGATGACCAGGGTCGTGCGCCCGCTCATCGCCTCATCCAGAGCCCGCTGCACGAGGCGCTCGTTCTCCGCGTCGAGGGCGCTGGTGGCCTCGTCCAGCAGCAGCACCGGAGCTTCACGGACCAGGGCGCGGGCGATCGCGAGCCGCTGACGCTGGCCGCCGGAGAGACTGCGCGCGCGCTCGCCCACGACGGTGTCGAAGCCTTGCGGCAGGGCGTCGAGGAAGCTTTCGGCCTGAGCAGCGCGGGCGGCTTCACGCACGGCCTGCGGATTGGCGTCCTCGCGTCCGAATAAGATGTTGTCCGCCGCCGAGCCAGAGAACAGTGGCGAATCCTGTGCGACCAGCGCCATCCGCCCCCGCACGTCCGCAGGATCGACCCTGCGCAGGTCTACGCCATCCAGACGCACCGCGCCCAGTTGCGGGTCGTAGAAGCGCAGCAGAAGGCGCAGCACGGTGCTCTTGCCGGCGCCCGAAGGACCGACCAGCGCCACCCGCTCGCCGGGCTTCACCTCCAGCGAGAAGCCGCGCAGGGCGGGCGCGTCGCGGCGGCCCGGATAGGCGAAGGTGACGTCCTCGAACACAATGTGGCCCTGCGCGGGAACGGGCAGCGGCAGGGGATCGGCGGGCGCGCCGATCGCCGGTTGAGCGTCCAGCAGCTCGGAGACGCGCTCCATGGCCCCGGCCGCCTTCTGCACATCGCCCCAGGTCTCGCCCAGGGCGCCGACCGCGCCGGCGGCCATCACCGACAGGAAGGCGAACTGGAACAGCGAGCCCCAGCTCATCTCGCCTCGCAGGCCAGCGTGGACGCCCAGCCAGAAGATCACCACGACGCCGCCGAACACCAGGGCGATGACCAGGCTGGTCATCAGGGCGCGCGCGGTCATGCGCCGCAGCGACGTGGCGAACGCCGCCTCCACCGCGGCGTCGAAGCGCCCGGCGGCCGAGGCCTGGCGCCCGAAGGCCTGCACGGTCTCCAGCGCGTCAAGTGTCTCGCCGGCGTGGCCGATCGCTTCGGCGAAACGGTCCTGGGCGTGAGCCGTCAGCCGGCGCACGCGCCGTCCCATCAGGAACAACGGCGCCAGCACCAGCGGGAACAGCAGCAGCACCAGGCCGGTGAGCCGGGGGCTCACCACCACCAGCAGCGCCAAAGCGCCGACCAAGGTCAGCAGGTTGCGCAGGGCGACCGACACCGATGTCGCCATCAGCGTCTCGACGATCTGCAGGTCGGTGGTCAGCCTCGACAGCACCTCGCCGGTCTTCGCGCGGGCGAAGAAGGCGAGATCGAGGGTCAGGACGTGGGCGTAGACGCTTTGGCGGAGGTCGGCGACGATCCGCTCGCCCAGCTTGGTGACGAAGAAATAGCGCAGCGCCGAGGACGCGGCGAGCGCCAGGGCCACCAAGCCGATCAGCAGGAACCAGCGGTCGATGGAGCCGTGGGTGGCGTGTGCGCCGGTCAGATGGTCGACCAGGAAACGCAAGGCTGCGGACATGCCCAGCGTGGACGCGGTGGCGGTAAGCAGGAAGACGCCGGCGCCGGCCGCATCGGGCCAGTGGCGGCGGACGAACGGGATCAGCCGGCGAAGAGCGCCGACATTGCGGCTGCGGTCGCGGCGCTGGGCGGATTCGGTCAGATTGGAGGCCAAGGCTGCGCCTGCGCCCGGCCGCTCGCGGGCGGCGCCCTGCGCGCTCGACTCGTCCATACGCTCTCACGCCCTTGCTTTTTGCGCGGTGCTTCTTGTATACGCGCGGCTTCTTTCAGCGCCGCCGCCCGTTGCGACGCTTCAATGGCTGCTCCTTTACGTCAGGCGTCCGCGCGATGAAACAAGACACCCACCCGGACTATCACTTCATCACCGTGGTGATGACCGACGGGACCAGCTACCGCACCCGCTCGACCTATCAGAAGGCCGATGCGACGCTGAACCTCGACATCGACCCGAAGACGCACCCGGCGTGGACCGGCGGCAGCCAGCATCTGCTCGACCGTGGCGGCCGTGTTTCGCGCTTCAACGCCAAGTTCGGCGGCTTCACCCGCAAGTAGACCCGGACGAAAGTCCCGACATTCGCCACGCCGCGGCCGAAAGCCGCGGCGTTGTTTGTCGTGGACCACGCCCCAGATCAGCTCAAGCTCCGGTTCTCGCCAGAGGGAGTCGGATCGAGGGCTGGCGTCGCCAACTTCATCGACGGCGTTGAATGGATGCGAGCTCTCGCGATGACCCAGCGAGACGGGTGGACTGGGGCTTAGAGCCCGCCGAAAGCGGTCCGCAGGCGGTCGAACTGGGCCAGCACGGTGTGGCTCTCGTCGTGCACCGGGATCTCGACATACATCCGCCGGTCCAGACGGCGCACGCGATCATAAAGACGCTCGGAGCGGTCAAGCAGGGTCATGAGACCGGCCGGAAGCTGGTCGACGTCATCGAGGTCGCCACCATCCGACACCTGTTCGGCGCCCAGGCGATAGCGTTCCTCGCAGGCGGATTCCGGCGGCATGTCGCCTTCACGCACGGCCCGCTGGACCAGCAGCCAGGAAGCGACCTGCATCAGGCGCGTGGTCAGACGCATGCTCTCGGCGGCATAGGCGAGTGCGGCGTTGCGGGACAGTTGCTTGGATTCCTGACGCCCCGCGCCATCCAGATAGGCCGCGGTCTCCTCGACCAGCTCCATTCCCTCCTGGAAGGTGCGGTCGAACAGCTCCGAACGGGCGAAGTCCTGGATCACCGCGGCGTTTTGCGGCCCGGCTGTCACGTTTGCGTCAATCATCACTCACCAACGTAGCACATCCTTCGCTGTCGGAGGAGGCCTCCGCCGCGCCAGCCTGTGCAACCCCCATGCCACGCCGCCGCGCGGCGCGCTTCGTCAGTCCGCGGAACGTCCGAACAGCGCCTCGGCCGCCGCTCGCCCCGATTGCTTCTTCTTGATCTGAGCGCGCGTGCGATCGATCTCGGCCTGCAGCGCGTCGATGCGTTCCTCAAGCTCGACGACCCCGAAGAGCTCCAGATCCTCCCGCATCGCCTCGGCCGGCCGCTGGCCGCGGCCCACGCGGGCCTCCGCCGGTTCGTCCATGACCTGCGCAAGCCTCCTTTGCGTGTCCCGATCCGCGGATGTATCCAAACGCGCACAAGGCGCCGAAGCAAGCCCAGGGGATCAAATGAGCGGATCAGACGCAGACCAGACCATGCGGACCATCGTGATCGAGGGCGGCAAGGGTCCGGCCGAGGCCCTGCAGGTGGCGGAAGTCCCCCGGCCGGTTCCTGCCGATGGGCAGATCCTGATCAAGGTGGCCGCCGCCGGCCTGAACCGGGGCGATGTTATCCAGCGCCTGGGCTTCTACCCCTCGCCGCCTGGCGCGCCGCAGACCATGGGCCTGGAGGTTTCCGGCGTCGTCGTGCATGGCGCGGGACGGTGGAAAGTCGGCGACCGGGTCTGCGCTCTGCTGGGCGGCGGCGGCTATGCGGAATATGTCGCGGTCGACGCGCGCCACGCCCTGCCCGTGCCCGCGGACATGGACCTGGTCGAGGCCGCGTCACTGCCGGAGACCATCCTCACCGTGTTCGCCAACGTGTTCGAGAGCGGCGCGCTGCAGCCTGGCCAGACGCTGATGCTGCACGGCGCAACCTCCGGCATCGGCGTCACCGCCATACAGATGTGCAAGATCTATGGCGCCAAGGTGATCGCTACGGCGCGCGGCGCCGACAAGGCCGCCGAGGCGCACAGGCTGGGCGCCGAGGTGGTGGTCGACGCGACGACCCAGGACTTCGTCCAGGTCGCCCGCGAGCATGGCGGCTGCGACGTGATCCTCGACATGGTCGGCGGCGACTACTTCCCCCGCAATATCGAGGCCCTGAAACCCTTGGGCCGGCTCGTATACATCGCCGCACAGGCCGGGAACGAGGTGACCCTCAACATCGGCAAGATGATGCAGAAACGGATCACCATCACTGGCTCGACCCTGCGCCCACGTGCGGCGGACGAGAAGGCTCGGCTGATCGGCGAGGCCGAGCGCCGCTTCTGGCCGGCGGTGGAATCCGGCGCCCTGCGCCCGCCGATCGATCGCGTGTTCCCCCTGGACCAGGCGGCCCAAGCCCACCTGCACCTGGAGGCCAATACCCACGTCGGCAAAGTGCTGCTGAAGATGTGAGCCGGCGCGCGGCGGCTCAGCTCGGCGCGAACGGGTACGGCGAGATCGACTTGGTGAAGTCGTCGACCATCAGGGTGCGGTTGATCGGCTCCGCAGCGCGCTGCGGGCAGGCCGGCCGCTCGCAGATCCGGCAGGCGGGGCCGATGCCGGTGACCACCGGCTCGCGCAGGTTGATCGCCCGCGAGTACACCAGCCGCTCGGCGTACTTGAGCTCGCAACCCATGCCGACCGCGAGCTCTGAGTCCTCGCCGGCATAGGGCGTGGCGATGCGGCTGACCGTGCGCGACAGAGTGAAATAGCGCTGGCCGTCAGGCGTCTCGACCACCTGGGTGACGATACGCCCCGGCGTGCGGAAGCTGGAGTGGATGTTCCAGCGCGGGCAGGTGCCGCCGAACCGGGAGAACGGGAAGGTCGCGCCGGCGAACCTCTTGGAGATATTGCCCGCCGAATCCACCCGGAGCATGAAGAACGGCACGCCCCGCATGGCCGGCCGCGCCAAGGTGGTCAGCCGGTGGCAGGCCTGTTCGAAGCTGACGCCGAAACGCGCGCGCATCAGTTCGATGTCGTAACCGGTGAGTTCCGCCGCCTCGTGGAACGCGGCGTAGGGCATCAACATCGCGGCGGCCAGGTAGTTGCCTAGCGACACCTTCAGCAGGTTGCTGGTCGGGCGGTCCGGCGGCCCGGCGCGCTCGATGATCGCATCCAGCAACGCGCCGTGCTCGATCATCGACAACTGATAGGCCAGCGCGAACGAACGCCCCGCCCCGGTCAGCACCTCGGACAAGAACAGACGGCGGCGATGGTGGTCGAAGCGGCGTACCGATTCTGGCAACACCTCCACCGGGACCACGCGCACCTGGATCCCATGACGGCTGGACAACCGCTCGCGGGCGGCGACCGCGAAATCCTGCGGCTCGCACCCCAGTTCACTGGTCAGGGTCTCGGCCACCGCCTCCAACTCGGCGAAGTAGTTCTTCTGCGCCTGGATGAAGTCCCGCACCCAATCGGACGGCGTGGTCACCGACTGGACCAATCCGCCCTCTTCCGGTCGGCCGATGGCGCCCAGGTCGGTCATGCTCCGCTGGTCCAGGTAGGCGCGGTAGAGACGCATAATCGCTTCCGACACGGCTGGCGCGGAATCGGCCACTTCCGTCAGTTCGTGACGCGCGATGCCCAGATCGCGGAACATCTGGTCTGAGAACACCTCGCCCAGGCCGTTGGCGCTTGACGACTCCGGGTCCTGCGACAGGGTCTTCAGATCGAAGTCGTAGGCCTCGGCCAGACGCAGCAGGACCTGGGCGGTCACCGGGCGCTGGTTGCGCTCCAGCAGGTTCAGGTAGCTGGGCGACACGCCGAGATCCTCGGCCATGCGGGTCTGGGTGACGCCGAGGTCGCGCCGCATGCGCTTCAAACGGGCGCCGAGGAACAGTTTCCGCTCAGTCGAGACAGCCATCCCTATGGTTTGTCACATATTTACAAACTAGACAACGTATGTCTGTGACATGAATGCCTTTTGGCGCCGCCTGCTTGGGTTCGCACGAGGGGAATAGCGCGTTAGATGGGCTCCAGAGGCTGTCACAGCCAGCCACCCAATTGGAGCCAGCTTGTTATGAACGACTTCTCGGATCTTGTTCCCAGCGCGCCTGAGGGGCGCTTCGACGGCATCGAGCGGCCCTACTCCGCCGACGATGTGAAGCGTCTGCGCGGCTCGTTCCCGATCAGCCATACCCTGGCGGAACGCGGCGCCAACCGCCTGTGGAAGTCGCTGCACGAGCAGCCGTTCATCAACAGCCTGGGCGCGGTCACCGGCAACCAGGCCATGCAGATGGTCCGGGCCGGCCTGCAGGCTATCTACCTTTCGGGCTGGCAGGTCGCCGCCGACGCAAACACCGCGTCAGCGATGTATCCGGACCAGTCGCTCTATCCCGCGAACGCCGCGCCCGAACTTTGCCGCCGGATCAACCGGACCCTGCAGCGCGCCGACCAGATCGAACACTCGGAGGGCGGCGCCCAACGTGATTGGTTCGTGCCGATCATCGCCGACGCCGAGGCCGGCTTCGGCGGCCCGCTCAACTCGTTCGAAATCATGAAGGCGTTCATCGAAGCTGGCGCCGCGGGCGTCCACTTCGAGGACCAGCTCGCGTCGGAGAAGAAGTGCGGCCACCTGGGCGGCAAGGTGCTGATCCCCACCCAGGCGCACATCCGCAACCTGGACGCCGCGCGCCTGGCCGCCGATGTGATGGGGACGCCGACCCTCGTGGTCGCCCGCACCGACGCGGAATCGGCGCAGCTGATCACCTCTGACATCGACGAGCGCGACCATCCGTTCATCGATCGCGAGGACCGCACGCCCGAAGGCTTCTTCCGCCTGAAGACCGGCATGGGCCTGGAACACTGCATCGCCCGCGGCCTGTCCTACGCCTCGCACGCCGACCTGCTGTGGTGGGAGACCTCGCATCCGAACCTGGACGAAGCGCGCCAGTTCGCCGAAGCCGTCCACGCCAAGTATCCGGGCAAGCTGCTGGCCTACAATTGCTCGCCGTCGTTCAACTGGCGCGCCAACCTGGACGACGCGACGATCGCCAAGTTCCAGCGCGAACTGGGCGCCATGGGTTACAAGTACCAGTTCGTGACGCTGGCCGGTTTCCACGCCATCAACCACGGCATGTTCGAGCTGGCGCGCGGTTACAAGGATCGCGGCATGGCCGCCTATTCCGAGCTGCAGGACGCCGAGTTCGCTTCGGAAGCCGACGGCTACACCGCCACCCGCCACCAGCGTGAAGTGGGCACCGGCTACTTCGACGAGGTCGCCATGGCGATCAGCGGCGGGCTGTCGTCCACCACGGCCATGTCGCAGTCCACCGAGACCGCGCAGTTCAACAAGGAGGCGGTCGCGGCTTAGGCTGCGCCCGTCGCCAGTCCATCAAGAGACGGTCGCGGCTATGGCCGCGGCCGTCAGGGAGTAAGCATCATGGAACGCTTCTGGGTCGTCGGCGGCGAATACAGCTGCATGGAGTTCAAGGCTCTAAAGGCCGGAGCGCCACAGGTCATGGGGCCGTTCGAAAACCGCGACGCCGCAACCCGCGCCTGGCGCCGTGTGTCGGACGAGACGCGGGCCTGCGCCACGGCCCGCTTCTCGATCGCCAGCGAGCGACTGGTGATGCCCGCCTGAGACGCTTTCGCCGCTGAAGAATCCCACGGTCGCGTCCGCTAGAGTCCGCCCGCAACAGTTCCAAGGAACCACGCTCATGTCCGTCGCCCTCGACGCCCGACCTCAGGTGATGCTCGCCGCCCCGATTACCGGTCGCGGGGCGGAAGTGCTGACGCCAGAGGCACTGGCCTTCGTCGGCGAACTGCATCGACGCTTCGACGCGCGCCGACTGGAGCTGCTGGCCGCCCGCGTCCGCCGACAGGCGGCGTTCGACGCGGGCGAGACGCCTGACTTCCTGGCCGAGACCGCGACGGTGCGCGCCGGCGACTGGAAGGTCGCGCGCATCCCCGCCGACCTGCTGGACCGCCGTGTGGAGATCACCGGCCCGGTCGACCGCAAGATGATCATCAACGCCCTGAACTCAGGAGCGAAGGTGTTCATGGCCGACTTCGAGGACGCCACCAGCCCGACCTGGGACAACCTCATTGAGGGCCAGGTGAACCTCAAGGACCGCTGGGACGGGACCCTGGTCCACGCCGATCCGGTGTCGGGCAAGCGCTACGCCTTGGCGGCGCGCCCGGCGACACTGATCGTGCGCCCGCGCGGCTGGCACCTGCCGGAAGCCCATGTGCTGGTCGACGGCGCGGAGACCTCCGGCGCGCTGTTCGACTTTGGCCTCTACGCCTTCCACAACGCCCGCAACGCCATCGCCGCGGGCAGCGGGCCCTACTTCTACCTGCCGAAGATGGAGAGCCATCTGGAGGCGCGGCTGTGGAACGAGGTGTTCGTCTACGCCCAGTCGGCGCTGGGCCTCTCGGCCGGCACGTTCAAGGCCACCGTGCTGATCGAGACCCTGCCCGCCGCATTCGAGATGGACGAGATCCTCTACGAGCTGCGAGACCATATCGTCGGCCTGAATTGTGGCCGCTGGGACTACATCTTCTCCTACATCAAGCGGATGAAAGCCCACGCCGAGGCGATCACTCCCGACCGTTCGCAGATGACCATGGGCCAGGCGTTCCTGCGCGCCTATTCGCTGAAGCTGATCCAGACCTGCCACCGGCGCGGCGCGTTCGCCATGGGCGGCATGGCCGCGCAGATCCCGATCAAGGGCGACGCCGAGGCTAACGCGCGCGCCTTCGATAAGGTGCGCGCCGACAAGGAGCGCGAGGCGGGCGACGGCCACGACGGCACCTGGGTCGCCCACCCTGACTTGGTCGCCGTGGCCATGGAGGTGTTCGACCGGCTGATGCCGCAGGCCAATCAGCTCGACAAACTGCGCGAGGACGTCGACGTCGACCGCGCGGCGATGCTCAAGGTGCACGAAGGCGAACGTACTGAGGCCGGCCTGCGCGACAACATCCGCATCGGCGTCCAGTACATCGAGGCGTGGCTGGCCGGGCGCGGCGCGGTGCCGCTCTACAACCTCATGGAGGACGCAGCGACCGCCGAGATCAGCCGCGCGCAGATCTGGCAATGGATCCGCCACGCCGCCAAGCTCGCCGACGGCCGCACGGTCACCGCCGATCTGTTCGGCGTCCTGTTGGACGAGGAGCTGAACGCGCTGCACGAGGGCGTGGCGCTGAACGCCTGTGGCCAGGGCCGCTTCGCCCGCGCCGGTCGGCTGTTCGCCGACATGAGCCTGTCGGAAAGCTTCGAGGAGTTCCTGACCCTGCCGGCATACCGCGCGCTCTAGGAGCCGCGCTCAGATCGGCCGAACCCCCGCGATCGCCAGGCCGCCGTCGACGGTGAGTGTCGAACCCACCACATAGTCGCCGGCGCGCGAGGCCAGGTAGATGGCGGCGCCGGCCATGTCCTCGTCCGTACCGACGCGGCGCGCGGGGATCAGCGCGGCGTACTCGTCAGAGCGCTCGCGCGCCGCGGCGTTCATGTCCGACGGGAAGTGGCCGGGCGCGATGGCGGTGACGATGATGTGCTCCGGCGCCAGATGGCCGGCCATGCGCCGCGTCAGGAACATCAGGCCCGACTTTGACGCCTGGTAGGAATAGGTCTCCTGCGGGGTCGGGTTCTGGCCGTCGATCGAGACGATGTTGATCACCTTGGCCGGGCGCTCGGTTTGCGCGACGAGATATAGACCCTGGCCCCCTGGGCCAGATAGGCGCGCGCGATCGTCTTGCCGAGCCCGCGCGAGCCGTCGGTGACCAGCGCCGTTCGACCAGCCAACGAAAACAGATCAGATCCCATGGGCGCCGGCCCTGAATGTGAGGACGCGGACCCTACCCACGGCGCCAGGCGTGGCAAGCCCGGGTGCAATTGACTTGCGCAAAGTCAGGCGCGCGAATAGCCCGCAGCCGAAGGCGCATCGCGCCCGACGTACAGAAACTCCGGGACAGGAAACACCCATGGCCGCGATCAACCCCGTCACCGACCTGACGCTCGACGGCGACGTGGCGGTGATCACCCTCAACTCGCCGCCGGTGAACGCCCTGTCGACGGCGGTTCGTACGGGGCTGTTCGAGGCTTTCACCCAGGCTGAGGCCGACCCCGCCGCCAAGGCGATCGTGCTGATCTGTGACGGCCGCACGTTCGTCGCCGGCGCGGACATCACCGAGTTCGGCGGCGTACGCACAGGCGCGACGCTGCAGGAGGTCCAGGCGCTGATGGAGGCTTCGCCCAAGCCGGTGGTCGCCGCGATCCACGGCACCGCGCTCGGCGGCGGGCTGGAGCTGGCGCTGTGCGCGCACTTCCGCGTCGCCGTGCCCTCAGCCAGGCTGGGCCTGCCGGAAGTGAAGCTGGGCCTGCTGCCGGGCGCCGGCGGCACCCAGCGGCTGCCGCGCATCGTCGGGGCCGCCAAGGCGCTGGAGATGACGGGTTTCGGCGAGCCGGCGCCGGCCAAGGACGCCCTGGCCATGGGCCTGGTCGACGAACTGACCGAAGAGGGCAAGCTGCGCGAGGGCGCGCTGGCTTTCGCCCGCCGCGCGGTCGCCGAGAATCGCCCGCTGCGCAAGGTCCGCGAAGACGACGCCAAGGTGATCGCCGACCGCGGCAAGCCGGAGATCTTCGCCGACTTCCGCAAAGCCAACGCGCGCAAGTTCCGCGGCTTCCTGGCGCCGGAATACAACATCCGCTGCATCGAGGCGGCCGTCGCCCTGCCCTTCGCGGAAGGCATCAAGGAAGAAGGCCGGCTGTTCGCCGAACTGATGGCCGGACCGCAGTCAGCGGCCCAGCGCTTCAGCTTCTTCGCCGAACGCGAAGTCGCCAAGATCCCCGACATCCCGCGCGAAACGCCCACCGTGGCGATCAAGAAGGTCGGCATCCTGGGCGCCGGCACCATGGGCGGCGGCATCGCCATGAACTTCGCCAACGCCGGCATCCCGGTGACCATCGTCGAGGTCAAGCAGGAGGCGCTGGACCGCGGCCTGGGCGTGATCCGCGGCAACTATGAGCGCACGGCGTCGCGCGGTGGTTTGAGCGCCGAGCAGCTTGCGACCCGCACCGGCCTGATCACCGGTTCGCTGGACATCGCCGCACTCGCCGACGCCGACCTGGTGATCGAGGCGGTGTTCGAACGGATGGACATCAAGAAGGAAGTGTTCGCCAAGCTGGACGCGGTTTGCAAACCGGGCGCGATCCTGGCGACCAACACCTCGTACCTGAACATCGACGAGATCGCCCAGGCGACCAAGCGGCCGGAACAGGTGATCGGCCTGCACTTCTTCTCGCCGGCCAACGTCATGCGGCTGGTGGAGATCATCCGCGCCGACAAAACGTCCAAGTCGGTGGTCGCCACCGCGCTCGCGCTCGCCAAGCAGATCGGCAAGGTCGGCGTGGTTGTCGGCGTCTCGCCGGGCTTCGTCGGCAACCGCATGCTGGCCCGCAGGCGCGCCGAGGCGGAAGCCCTGGTGCTGGAAGGCGTTATGCCCTGGGAGGTCGATCGCGTGTTGTTCGACTTCGGCTTCCCGATGGGCGAATTCGCCATGGCCGACCTGGCCGGCCTGGACATCGGCTGGAACAAGGAGACCTCGAAGGGCTCCACCCTGCGCGAGGTGATGTGCGAGCTCGGCCGTTTCGGCCAGAAAACCGGCGGCGGCTTTTACGACTACGACGCCAACCGCAACGCCACGCCCTCACCGGTGGCCGAGAAGGCGATCCGCGAGTTCGTCGCCCGCTCCGGCGTGACGCCGCGCAAGATCAGCGACGAAGAGATCCTCGACCGCCTGATCCTGCCGATGATCGACGAAGGGGCGAAGATCCTCGACGAGGGCAAGGCTATCCGCTCGTCCGACATCGATGTGATCTGGGTGATGGGCTACGGCTGGCCGGTCTACCGCGGCGGCCCCATGTATTACGCTGACCAGCTCGGGCTGGCGGCTGTGGCCGATCGCATGCGAACCTACGAGAAGTCGTTGGGCAAGCGTTTCGCGCCGTCACCCCTGCTCGAGAGGTTGGCCGCCGAGGGCAAGCGCTTCGCCGACCTGAAGAGCTGAGCTGACAAACCAGGGAACTGATCCATGCGTGAAGCCGTCGTCGTCTCCGTCGCCCGCACCCCCATTGGCAAGGCCTACCGTGGGGCGCTGAACAACACCTTTGGGGCGACGCTGGGCGGTCACGCAGTGCGCGCGGCGGTGGAGCGGGCCGGCGTCGATCCGGCCGAGATCGACGACGTCATCCTGGGCTGCGCGCTCCAGCAGGGCTCGACGGGGCAGAACATCGCGCGCCAGTCGGCGCTTCGCGCCGGCCTACCGGACACGGTCTCCGGCATGAGCGTCGACCGGCAGTGCTCGTCGGGGTTGATGGCCATCGCCTCGGCGGCCAAGTCGATCATCCTCGACAACACCCCCATCGCCATCGGCGGCGGGCTCGAGTCCGTCTCGCTCGTGCAGAACGACAAGATGAACTACTACAAGGCGTTCGATCCCTGGCTGGTCGAGCATGTCCCTGGCCTGCAGACGACCATGATCGAGACCGCCGAGGTGGTCGCCGACCGCTATGGCATCAGCCGCGAGGCGCAGGACGAATATGCGCTGCAGTCCCAGCAACGCACCGCCCAGGCCCAGGCCGAGGGGCGCTTCGACGCCGAGCTCGCGCCGATCACGACGGTGATGAGCGTCACCAACCGCGAGACGGGCGAGACCAGCGAGCGCGAGGTGACCCTGTCGCAGGACGAGGGCAATCGCCCACAGACCACCATCGAGGACCTGCGCAAGCTGCAGCCGGTGTGGCGCACCGGCCGCTTCGCCAAGGAGGGCAAGTTCGTCACCGCCGGCAACGCCTCGCAGTTGTCGGATGGCGCGGCCGCGCTGGTGCTGATGGAGCGCGCCGAGGCCGAACGCCGCGGGCTGACGCCGCTGGGCGCGTTCCGCAGCGTCGCGGTGGCAGGCTGCGCGCCGGAGGAGATGGGCATCGGTCCGGTGTTCGCGGTTCCCAAGCTGCTGGAACGCGCCGGCCTGACCATGGACGACATCGACCTTTGGGAGCTGAACGAGGCCTTCGCCTGCCAGGTCATCTATTGCCGCGACCGGCTGGGCATCCCGAACGACAAGCTGAACGTCTCGGGCGGCGCGATCTCCATCGGCCACCCCTCTGGCATGACCGGCGCACGAACCGCAGGCCACCTGCTGATCGAGGGCAAGCGTCGCGGCGCCAAGTATGGCGTTGTCACCATGTGCGTCGGCGGCGGCATGGGCGCGGCAGGTCTGTTCGAGATCTACTGAGGACGGGCGTCGCGTCCGCTGGTCCGCAGTGGTCGCATGGGTTGGGTCCATGCCGCCTCATTTCAGCGTGATCGGCACTTTCGCCTACGCTAGCGTCGCCACGACCTACGTCACCCGCACGGCGCCCAGGTTTTCAGCGCTCAAGAGCGGCCTGGGCCGAACCTTTCTGTATTCACGAAGCTTTTATGCTTAAGCGCCGTAGACTTCGATTCGGCGGCTTTGGTCGCCCAACCCAGTGAGGCAGCATCGAGGTTCGACATGAAGGCGTCGCCCGAGTTCAAGAAGCAGATCCAGGGTTATGGACTGACCACTGCGGAGATCGTGTACCGGATGCCCGACCATCCGGCGCTTCTGCAGAGTTACCTCTGGCAGGAGTATGACCTGTTCCCGAAATTCCCCGAATTGCGCGCCTTCCTCGACTTCTGGGCGCGCACCCTCGACGGGGCGCTCTACTCGGTGCGGGTGGCGCATTCGCGGCTGATCAAGCCGGCCGAATTCAAGGCGCTAGGCGGCGAATTCCTGTTGCACTGAGCTGACGCCAGCCCTCGACAACCGCGGGCTCGGGTGGAACACGATGGGCTGACCGCTACGCCCCGAAGGAAGCGCCCGTTTTTGTCTATTCCGCGCGTTTTCATGTCACTTGGCCTGGCCTTGACCGCGGCCGCCCTGCTGCTCGCCGGCTGCGGCGGCAAGGTCCAGCGGCCCGACTGCCCGGCCGGCCAGGTCTGCCTGGAATACGGAAACGGCTCGGAGCCTGCGACGCTGGACCCGCAGTCCAGCAGCCTGATCGACGAATTCGCCATCATCGGCGACCTGATGATGGGACTGACCACCGACTCGCCGCAGGCCACACCCGTCCCCGGCATGGCCGAGCGATGGGAGACCAGCGCCGACGGGCTTGTGTGGACCTTCCATCTGCGCGCGGCCAAATGGTCGGACGGCGCGCCCGTCACCGCAGACGACTTCGTCTACGCCTACCGGCGGATCCTCGAACCCAAGACCGCCTCGGTCTACGCCTACCTGGTCTTCCTGCTGAAAAACGGCCAGGCGGTGAGCGAGGGCAAAGCGGACCCGCAGACGCTGGGCGCCCGTGCGCTGGACCCCCGCACGCTGGAGCTGACGCTGTCGCACCCGGCGCCCTACCTGCCTCAGCTGCTCAAGCACACCAGCTTCTTCCCGGTGCCCAAGCACGTGGTGGAGCGCTATGGCGACCAGTGGGTGCGGCCCGGCCGCTATGTCAGCAACGGTCCCTACAAGCTCGCGGCCTGGCGGCTCGGCGACTATGTGCAACTGGTCAAGAACCCGCTGTTCTATGACGCGAAGAACGTCTGCGTCGACCGGGTCAACTTCTATCCGACCACCGACAGCGCGCTGGCGGAGCGGCGGGTGCAACGTGGCGAGCTCGACCTCAACACCAGCTTCCAGTCCAACCGCATCGATCGTCTGCGCAAGGAAATGCCGACGTACGTCCGCACCCATCCCTCGCTGGCGACATCGTACCTCTCGTTCAACACCCGCGATTTCGCGCCGTTCAAGGACGCGCGGGTGCGCAAGGCTCTGTCGCTGGCCGTCGACCGCGAGTTCATCACCAGCAAGTTGACGCGCGCAGGTCAGATCCCGGCCTACGCCTTCGTGCCGCCGGGGACCGCCAACTATGTGTTCGACGCCCACATGGCCGGCTATGGCCAAGCCTATCCGGCGCGCCAGGCCGAGGCGCGACGGTTGCTGGCGCAAGCGGGTTTCGGCCCGGACCATCCGCTGAAATTCCAGATCAAGAGCGCCAGCAGCAACGAAACCCTGCTGTTGATGCAGGCGATACAGGCCGATTGGAAGGCGGTCGGCGTCGAGACCAGTCTGCAGCAGAACGAAGGGCAGATCGTTTTCGAGGCCTATCGCAACCGCGACTTCCAAGTGGGCTCGATGGGCTGGTATGCCGACTACAACGACCCCGTGACCTTTCTCGCGCTGATGCGCGCCGACACCGGGGCGCAGAACTACGGCGACTACCGCAACCCTGCCTACGACGCGCTGCTGGATGCGGCCGACCATGAGCCCGACGGCATGGCGCGGGCGAAGCTGCTGTCCCGCGCCGAGCAGATCATGTTGGACGACCAGGCGATCGCGCCGATCTACTTCGTGGTCAACCGAGCGCTGGTCAGCCCGAAGGTCACTGGCTGGGTGGACAACGCCTCGAACTTCCACCGCATCCGCTGGCTCTGCGTGAAGCCTTAGCCTCAGTAGCCGCCGATGATCGGCAGGATCTCGCCAGTGATGTAGCTGGAGCACTGGGGAGAGGCCAGGAACACGTAGGCCGGCGCAATCTCCTCCGGCTGCGCTGGACGTTTCATCGGGGTCTTGGCGCCGAACTGGCTGATGTCGGATTTGTCGGCCGGGTTCAGCGGCGTCCAGACCGGCCCCGGCGCCACCGCGTTCACCCGGATGCCTTTGGGGATCAGGTGGCCGGCCAGCGCGCGGGTGAAGGCGTGGATGCCGCCCTTGGTCATTGAATAGTCCAGCAGCTCCTTCGACCCCGAGATGCCGGTGACGGAGCCGGTCATAACGATCGCCCCGCCCGGCGGCATGTGCGGCACGGCCGCCTTGGCCATGTGGAAATAGCCGTAGAGGTTGGTCTTCAGGGTGCGGTCAAAGTGCGCCTCGGTGAGTTGCTCGAAGTGCTCGACGTGCTCCTGGAAGGCGGCGTTATTGACCAGCACGTCGAGTCGACCGAGCTCGCGCAACGTGCGGTCCACCGCGGCGCGGGCGAAGTCCGCATCGGCCACGTCGCCGCAGACCAGCAGGCATCGCCGACCCTCAGCCTCCACGGCGGCCTTGGTGTCCTGTGCGTCCCGGTCCTCGGTGAGGTAGGCGATCGCCACGTCGCAGCCTTCGCGGGCGAACAGCACGGCCACCGCGCGGCCGATGCCGGAATCCCCGCCGGTGATCAGCGCCGCCTTGCCTTCGAGCTTGCCCGAACCCCTGTAGAACGGCGCGTCGTACATCGGCGCGGGGTCGAGCGCCGCCTCGTCGCCTGGCTTGACCTGGTGTTGCTTGGGGAATGGTGGAACGGGATAGGCGCGCGCGCCTGCCTGCATCGGCGCCTCGTCCTCTTCCTTCCCCCCTTTACCCTCGAACGAACGCCCTTCCGCTGCGTCGACCTTGCTCTGGACGGCGCGCTCCTGTCGTTCCGCGCGCTTGGCGCCCTTCTCGAAAGTCTCGTCCGCGCCCGCGCCGCTCATGGTCCTGACCTCTCGCTGAATGGGATCTCGACAGAGCAACCCAAGACGGTCGGCGCGGTTCCGAGCGCCGTTGCCAGCCGGCGCGGGTCGCGCGAAGGTCGGGCCATGCTCCTCCGCACAGCCCTGATCGTACTGGCCGCCATGACCACGCTCGCCGCCGCGCCCGCGCCAGACCCCGACGCCTATCTCGAGGAGATCGAGGGTGCGCCGGCTTTGGCCTTCGCGCGCGCCGAGAACGCCAGGTCGCTCCCGATCCTGCAGAACGATCCACGCTATGCCGGCCTGCACGCCGACGCTCTGTCGATCGTCACCGCCAAGGACCGCATCCCGGCGGTCGACTTCGCCGGCGAGGGTGAACTCCGCAACTTCTGGCAGGACGCCGCCCACGTGCGCGGCGTCTGGCGCACCACCAGCCTCGACAGCTACCGCAAACCCGCTCCGCAGTGGCGCACGATCCTCGACCTCGACGCGGTCTCGGCGGCCGAGAAGGCCAACTGGGTGTGGAAGGGCGCGAACTGCCTAGCGCCCGAGGAGCGCCTCTGCCTGGTGCAACTCTCCGACGGCGGCAAGGACGCGGTCGAGGTTCGCGAATTCGACACCCGCACGGGCGCTTTCGTTTCCGGCGGCTTCGTCTCGCCGCAAAGCAAGCAGGACGTCGCCTGGATCGACACCGACACGCTGCTGATCGGCCGCGACTGGGGCGCCGATACGCTCACCGAGTCCGGTTATCCCTTCGTGCTCAAGGCGTGGAAACGCGGAACCCCGCTCAGCGCAGCGCGCGAGCTGTTCCGCGGCGCGAAGACCGACGTGGCCGTGCAGCCAGCTGTGCTGCGCGACGCCGACGGCCACGTTCAGGCGGTGATCGCCCAGCGCCAGGTCAGCTTCTTCGAGGCCGAGTATCACCTGCTGACCGCCGGTGGTGCGAAGAAGTTGCCGTTCCCGCTACGGTCGACGCTCCAGGGCCTGGTGGACGGCCAGCTGATCCTGACCCTGGAACAAGAATGGCCCGAGCAGGGGTTCCGCGAAGGCGACCTGGTCGCCTACGACCTGGCGGCCCTGAAGGCTACGCCCGCCACGGCGCGCGGCGTGCTGGTGCTGCGACCCAGCGAGAGCCAGGCGATCGAACAGGTGGCGACCACGCGGGGCCGGCTTGTGGTGGCGCTCTATGAGAACGTGAAAGGCGGGATCGTCAGCTTCGCCCACGGCTCCGACGGCTGGACGTCGAAGGCGCTGGAAATGCCCGGGGACGTCTCGGTGTCGATCGCCTCGACGTCGGAGCGCGACGACCGGATGCTGGTCAATGTCGCGGGGTTCCTGACCCCCAACACCCAACGGCTGGCGGACGCGGCCAGCGGCGCGGGCGAGGTGCTGAAGACCATGCCCGCGCGTTTCGACGCCTCGAACCTGCAGGTCGACCAGCATTGGGCGACCTCCAAGGACGGGACGCGGGTCCCCTACTTCGTGGTCCATCGCAAGGACCTGAAACTGGACGGGACCGCGCCGACGCTACTGTACGCCTATGGCGGCTTCCAGGTCTCGATCACGCCGTCCTACTCAGGCGTCACCGGCAAGCTGTGGCTGGAGCGCGGCGGCGTCTATGTGGTCGCCAACATCCGCGGCGGCGGCGAGTTCGGGCCACGCTGGCACAACGCCGGGCTGAAGCTGAACCGCCAGCGGGTCTACGACGACTTCTTCGCGGTGTCGGAGGACCTGATCGCCCGCAAGATCACCAGCCCGCGACGCCTGGGGATCATGGGCGGATCGAACGGCGGCCTGCTGATGGGCGTGGCCCTGACCCAGCGTCCGGAACTCTACAACGCCATCGTCATCCAGGTGCCGCTGTTCGACATGATCGGCTACACCCACATCGGGGCGGGCGCCTCCTGGGTCGGCGAATACGGCGACCCGGCGATTCCGGCCGAGCGGGCGGTGATCGACACCTATTCGCCCTATCAGAACCTGCGCGCCGGCAAGCCCTACCCCGAGGTCTATATCGAGACCTCCACCAAGGACGACCGCGTGCATCCGGCGCATGCACGCAAGGCCGCGGCCCGACTGAAGGCGCTGGGCTATTCCTATCTCTATTACGAAAACATCGACGGCGGGCACGCGGCGGCGGCCAACCTCAACGAGACGGCCAAGCGGGTGGCGCTGGAATACACCTACCTGACGCGCAAATTGATGGATTGAGCCGTCGGGGCTGCGCTCACCGCATAGATCTGCAAGGCTTCGGTCGCGGTTGAGCGCGGCTCCAGCCAGGCCGGAACCTCGCCGCGGTCGAGGCGCATCTGCAAGCTGGCCGCGCCCAGGCCTTCATGGTTGCGGTTCTTGCGCCGGGCCGGACAGGCGACGACGTAGTCCACCCCCAGCGAGCGCACCGCCGCCTCGTCGTTCTGCGGTGTCGAAGCCAGCGCGGTATTGGCGCCCAGAATGCCCCGCTCGGCCCGGTGATAGGGGGCGCTGACCACCGAGTGGACGGTGTCGGCCAGGATGAACGGGCCCAGATCGATCTCGGCCAGTACCAGGCCCTTCGGCTGGGACGCGAGGTGCGCATAGGCCACGTCAAGGTCGCAGCGCTCCGGGTCGGCGGCGGCGGCGGAGACTGGTTGCTTCCAGCCCGGCGCCGCGTCGAGCGCCGGCAGCAGGACCGCCTGAGAGGTCAGGCAAAGCAACGCGACGCCGGGCAGGAGCGCGCCACGGAACCACCACGCCGAGACGACTGCGAGGCCCGCGGCGACCAGCGGGGCGGCGATCCAGAACGGGTAATTGGCGATGCGGCCGGCCTGCAGCGCGGCGACCAGTCCGGCGATCAGGCAGGCCCCGGCCATCATCCATCCGAAGTCGCGTGACCAGCCCCGGACGCCCAGCCAGATCCAGCCCGCGACGCCCAGGACGATCATCACCAAAGCTGCGGCGGCCTGGTCGGAGTGTTGCGAGATCAGCGTCGTCAGCAGCGGCTGCATCTCGTCGACCTGCAACAGCCAGATCGCCCGCAAGGCCGGATCAACCGCGCCCAGCGGGCCGCCCAGGCAGCGCGGCTCCGGCGCCAGATAAGCGAATGCGGCCGCGACACCCACCGCCCCCAGCGCCGCCAGACGCGCGGTGAGGCTCTTGTTCTGCGACCAGGCGATGACGCCGCAAAGGCCGACGCCGGCGATCATCACCGCCCCCCAGAGGTTGGCGCCCAGGGCGTCGCAGAACGGCGTGGCCCATCGCGACGGCGCGGTCTGCACGGCGTAGAGCAGGGTCAGCGCGGCGGGCAGCGCGACCGCGTAGGCGGCCGCCGGACGCGCGCCATCCGCCGGGGCGAGGACGAAACGCAGCGCCAGGCCCGCACCGATCAGTCCCACGAACGGCAGGCATTCCAGACCCACGGCGAGCGCCAGCGCGCTGGTCAGCGCGGCCAGCAGCGCCCCGGCGCGGTCCCCTCTCACCGCTCCGGCCAAGGCCGCCAGGGTCAGGGCGATCTGGACATCGTGATGGTCGATACGGCCTGGGCGCCACTGGCCAAACAGCAGCGGGTTGATGATCAGCAGCAGCGCGCACAGGGCCATCGCCTGTCCGCCGCCGAAGCGGCGCGCGATCGACATCGCCGCCCATGCCGCCGGGAACACCCACAGCAACGGCCAGATCATCCGCGTCGCGTCTTCGGCGCGCGGTCGCTCCATCAGCAATTCAAAGAACGTCGTCATGCCAACTAGCGCGCCGTCGATCAGTCGCGACCAGTGCATGTCCATGCCGATCGGCGGCTGCAGGCGAGCGACGCGTTGGTCCCACCAGCCCTGCCCGTCCATCAGCGCGCGCACGTTGACCAGCCGCATGGCGTCGTCCGTGTCGCCCAGGGTGCGATGCACGTCGGCGCCCGCGATCAGCAGCAGAATCCCTGCCACGACGAGGGAAACACCGAGTGCGCAGGCCCAGGTCGGCGCGTTCAGATGAGGCGAAGGCGCGGGCCGGGAGGTCATGATATCTCCCGCACGGGATCGATGCGGCAGCCTTCCCGCATCCGGGTTTACGCGACCTAAAGTTTATTAGCCGACGTTGCCGTCTGCGCCGACGCCAGGCGCACAGAAAGTGATCGATGGCGAAAATCTCGCTCGCGCGACCGAACCTTGAGGCCTTCGCGCTGGTAATGTAGCGGAGCCGCCAACAGGTGAGGCGCGAGGGCTCCGGCGGCGCGATTGTCCGCTAACTGACAGGAAGTCGTGCGCGTGCAGACTGACACCGAGGTTCTGATCATCGGCGGGGGGCCGGCCGGCCTGACCGCGGGCTATCTGCTGGCCAAGAAGGGCCGTGCGGTGACGGTGATCGAACGCGACCCAATCTACCTGGGCGGCATCAGCCGCACCGTGAACTACAAGGACTTCCTGTTCGACATTGGCGGCCACCGCTTCTTCTCCAAGTCGCGCGAAGTGGTCGACCTGTGGCGCGAGATCCTGCCCGACGATTTCATCGAGCGGCCGCGCCTGTCGCGCATCTTCTACAACGGCAAATTCTTCGCCTACCCGCTGAAGGCCTTCGAGGCGCTGTTCAAGCTGGGCCTGCTGAACAGCGCGGCGTGCGTGCTGTCCTACGCCTACGCCCGGGTCGCACCGGTGAAGCAGCCGAAGACCTTCCACCAGTGGGTGCGCAACCAGTTCGGCGAGCGCCTGTTCTCGATCTTCTTCAAGACCTACACCGAGAAGGTGTGGGGCATGTCCTGCGACGAGATCTCGGCCGACTGGGCCGCGCAGCGCATCAAGGGGCTGGACCTGGCGATCGCGGTGCGCGACGGCCTGACCCGTTCCCTCGGCATCAAGCGCAAGACTGACGGCTCCACCGCCAAGACCCTGCTTGAGACCTTCCAATACCCCCGGCGCGGCCCCGGCATGATGTGGGACGCCGCGGCCGCCAAGATGCAGGGCTTCGGCGGCAAGGTGCTCATGGACCGCACGATGCAGGGTGCGGCTTGGGACGCCAGGAACAAGGTCTGGACCGTGACTTCGACCGACGCCGCCGGCGGCGAGCATGTGGTCACGGCGCGCCACGTGATCTCCTCGGCTCCGATCGTCGAACTGACCAGCGCGCTCAGCCCCGCGCCCTCCAGCCGGCCGTCCGCCAAGCAACTGCGCTATCGCGACTTCCTCACCGTGGCGCTGATCGCCAAGAGCCCGGCCGAATTCCCGGATAACTGGATCTACATCCACGACCCGTCGGTGAAGGTCGGGCGGGTGCAGAACTTTGCGTCCTGGTCGCCGGAAATGGTGCCCCAGGACGGCTACGCCTGCCTGGGCATGGAATACTTCTGCTTCGAGGGCGACGGCCTGTGGGCGTCCAAGGACGAAGACCTGATTGAGCTGGCCAAGCGCGAGATCGGCCACATAGGTCTGGTCCGCCCTGAAGACGTGGTCGACGCTTGCGTTGTGCGCCAGCAAAAGGCCTATCCGGTCTACGACGACGCCTATCAGGCCAACGTCGAGGCGGTACGCGTCGATCTGGAGCGGAACTTCCCGACCCTGCACCTGGTCGGCCGCAACGGCATGCACAAGTACAACAACCAGGACCACGCGATGATGACCGCCATGCTGACGGTCGAGAACATCCTGGCTGGCGAGCGCATCTACGACGTGTGGCAGGTGAACGAGGACGCCGAATACGGCGAAGCCGGCCTGTCGGGCGCCGAAGAGGCCCTGAAGAGCGAGCGTCTGGTCCCGCGCCGCGTCAAATCCGAGAGCCATGCGCCGGCGATGACCAGCGCGGCGGTCTGACCCAATGGCGCCGCCGCCTTGCGGCGGGCCGGAGATCACATAGGCTGACGTTCGAAAACGCCGCCGAGTGACCCACACCGATCCCCCATCTGCGCGCACGCCCAAGTCCCGGTCCCGAGGGGCGCGGGTCGTGCTCGCCGTCTGTCTGCTGGTGGCCCTGGCGCTCATCGCCGTCTGGGCGGCCAGGCGAGCGATCGCGCGTGAGGCGCTGATCGGCTGGCTACATAGTCACGGGGTCGAAGCCGACGCCCGGGTCGAGGCCTTCGGCCTTACCGGCTTCACCGGCGCGGTGACCGCCGGCCCAACAGGCGATCCGGATTTCGCCGCCGAACGGGCGGAGATTTCGTACGGTCTCGCCGGTCCGTGGTCTGGCAGGCCTCTGGGTCTGGACGTGAGCTCCGTGCGCTTGGTGCGTCCGGTGCTGAAGGCGCGGTGGCGAAACGGGAAGCTCAGCGCCGGCGCCCTCGACCCGCTGATCGCGGAATTCACCCGCAAACCTCCCAGACCCGACGCCCGCCAGCCCAAGGTCACTATCGAGAACGGCACGCTGCGTCTCGACACCGACTACGGGATCGTACGGCTGAACGCCGACGCCAGGCTGGAGGACGGCAAGCTGCTGGCCCTCGACGCGAGATTGGCCCAGGCGGCCCTGCGCGGGCCTGCCGGATCGGCCGCTGCTGGACCTGGCCGGCTGACCTTGAACACCCGGGGCGACCGGGTGGCGCTGGCGCTCGACCTGCCGCTCACCCGTCTGGAGGTCGCGCAGACGCGCCTGGACGACGCGCGCCTGCGGATCGCCGGCGATCTGCCCTACCCGGACTTCAAGCGGCGGCGCGGCGATGGTCGGGTGACGCTGACCCTGAACGGCGAGGCGGCCACACTGACCAGCAGCGGCGCGAGCCTGAAGGGCGCAATGCTTGAGGGCCGATTTGACGGCGTGGCCGCAGGCTGGATCGAAACCCTGACACTGAGCGGCCAGGCGGCGCTGATGGCCCACGCGGTCTCCGCGGCCCACGGTGACTTGCAGATCGGCCCGGCGAAGGTCGACCTGCGCGCCGAGACGGCGACCTGGAGCCGCAACGGCGGCGACCAGCTCAATGCACGGATGACGGTGAAAGCCGTGGTCGATTCCCTGCGCAGCGGCGACGCGCGCCTGCGCAGCCTCACCGTCGACCTGGCGGGAGCCGGCGAATGGCGCGCCCAGGGTCCCGCGCGACTCAACCTCGCCGGATCGGCCGCCTCGGCCGGCGCGCTCACTTCACTTGGGCGTGTCGAGGCCAAGGACATGCCGCAGATCGCGGCCCTGAAGCGCGGACTGGCCGACTTCCGCGCCACGGCGCCGGGGGTTCGGATCACCCTGGACGACGGCCTGCGGCTCGCCCTGAGCCAGCCCGCGCGGCTCGCCGGCGCCGGCGGCCTGACAGTGATCGTCTCCCCCTCGCGCAGCCAGCCGCTGATCGGGCCGGGCGGCGGCGCGTTCGAGGCGCTGGCGAGCGGCGGCGGTTTTCCACGTGTCGCTCTGACAGGCGGCCGGTGGCGGACGGTGAACGGCGGCGTCGCGTTCGACGGCGGACTGGCGGCCCAGGGCGATTTCGGTCCGCTGCACGGCTTCTCAACGCAAAGCGCCGTCACGCTGCGGGTCATTGGCCCGACCACGACGCTCGCCACTGGCGGCTGCCTGCCGATCCGGGCGAAGCATCTGGAACTGGGCGAGAACGATCTTGAGGATCTGAGCCTCAGCCTCTGCCCATCCGGCGGACCGCTGGTGACCGCGCGCGGCGGCGACTGGCGTACGAACGCGACGGTGCGCGCCCTGCGCGCCCGCGCACCGTTCCTGGAAGCGAGCTTTGAAGACGCCGCCGGACCGCTCGGCTTTGGGATCGCCAAAGGCGTCATGCGCGGCCGTTTCGATGTGCGCGGCGCCCGGATCACGGACCTGGCCTCGGTGCGTCGCTTCAGCCCCCTGCGCGCCGCGGGTGTGGCCGGGGTCGCAGGCGACATCTGGAGCGCCAAGCTGACCCTCGCCGACGGGGCGAACCGCGACCTGGGCGTCGCGGAGCTCCGCCATGACGTGTCGCAGGGCGTGGGCCGCGTGGTGCTCGACGCCGCCGACCTGGTGTTCGCCGAGGGCGGGCTGCAACCGGCCGAGTTGTCGCCCCTGGCGTCGGCGATCGGCTCACCCGCTCGCGGGCGGGCGCACTTCTCTGGCGGCTTCGACTGGACGACCGCGGGTACGGCCAGTCAGGGCTTCCTGGAGATCGACGAACTGGACTTCCAGAGCCCAGCCGGCCCGGTCACCGGGCTGTCCGGCGACATCACCTTCTCCAGCCTCGCGCCGTTGGAGACACCGCCTGGCCAGGCGCTCAGCGTCCAGCGCATCGCGGCCGCCAGCGGCTTGACGGACCTGCGCGTGGGCTTCGCCCTGACGCCGGAAGCGCTGCGGGTCGACGGCGCGACGGCGAACCTGGCCGGCGGCGTCATCAGCGCCGAAGCCTTCACGCTGCCGCTCAAGCCCGGCGCGCCCTGGGGCGGGACGCTGAGCCTCAAGGACGTGCAGTTGTCCGACCTGGTCGAGGCGTCGCCCTTCGCCGACCGCATGGACCTGCAGGCCAAGGTGGACGGGCGCATCCCGTTCACGGTGATCCAGGAAGGCTTCCGCATCTCGCAGGGCGAGCTGCACGCCATCGAGCCCGGCAAGCTGTCGCTGAAGCGCGAGGCGCTGACCGGCGTCGCGGCGACGACCCAGGCCGCACCGGACGCACCGGACGCACCCGCCCCCAACGCCTTCACCGACTTCGCCTACCAGGCCATGGAACACCTGACTTTCACCGAGCTCAGTGCGCGCATCGACAGCCTGCCGCAGGGCCGCATAGGCGTGGTGCTGCGGGTCAAGGGCGAGCACCAGCCGCCGACCCATCAGGAGATCCGGATCTCCGCCGCCGACCTGATCCGCAACAAGTTCCTTGAACGCGAGCTGCCGCTGCCGTCCGGCACCAAAGTGGACCTGACTCTGGACACGTCCTTGAACCTGGACCAGTTGCTGGGCGACTATGCGGGCTATCAGCAGCTACGCGGTTCAGCCGCCGTTCAGCCTGCACCCGCCAATACGGCGCCAGGGCCATCGGAGACCACGACCCCATGATCAGTCGCACGAAGGGCGTTTCCGCCTGCGCCGCCCTGGGCCTGACCCTGTTGGCGGGGGCCTGCGCGCCCACCGTTCATGTGGATGTTAAACCGATCACCATCTACGCCAAGCTGGACGCCGACGTACGGCTGCGCCTCGACGAGGACGTCAAGGCGCTGATCCAGAAGAATCCGAACCTGTTCTGAAGGACATCATCATGAGGCGGCGTAATCTTATGGCGGCGATCGCCGGGGCGGCCGGCGCGATGCTGCTGGTCACCGCGGCGGCCGGACAGACCGGCCAGGCCAAGGCCGTGGTCGACCAGGCGAAGGCTCAAGGCGCGGTTGGCGAACAGTCCGACGGCTATCTTGGCTTCGTTCGCGGCTCCTCCGACGCCGCCGTGAAAGCCGCGGTCGACGAGATCAACGCCGGCCGCGCCCAGCTCTATCGTGAGGCCGCGGCGCGCAACGGCGTGACCCCGCAGGCCGCGGGCGCCGCCACCTTCCAACAGGTGGTGACGCTGAAGCTCCAACCGGGCGAATACTACCGCACACCCGACGGCGCGTGGGTGCGTAAATAATCGCCGAAAACTGCGCGAACGTCTGGAACCCGGCTGAATCACGCTCGTTGATGAAGTGTGGCGGCTCAGACGCCCCCCCGACTTGTGGGCCGCCCCCAAAAGATCGCCCCGGCCTCCTCAGAGGCCGGGGCTTTCGTTTGCGCTAGCGCCGTCGAACGCGATCGCGCCGACATCAGGGTTAATTAACAGGAACGTGGGAACGTAGGACGTCTGCCAGGGTTGGCACGTCATGGGTAGCGATCGTGTCCAGGACTGAACGAATTCAGCAAGAGGCCAGGAGCCTGTGGATCGAGGTCTTCGGCGAACCCCCGTCTGAGGACCTGGACGGGGATCAGATGCTGAACATCATCTTCCAGCGCACGCCGCCATCGACTTATTCGCGGTTGGGCGCCGCGCAGCGCAGTCGAAATCTGGTCTGGCCGCGAAAGCGTTAGCGGACCCTAGAGGGCCAGCACCACGTAGCCGACGAATGTCGCTAGCAGCGTCCACAGCGCCACGCCCAGGACGAACGGCGCGATCGGGCGCTTGCCACGGACGAGGTCGCGCGTCGGCGGGCGCCGAACCGGCGAAGTGTAGTTCTCCGCGTACATATCGAACTTGGCCATGGCCATGCTCCTTGACTGTTCGCGGCGGGGCCGATCCGGCCCAAAGCCCCCGGACCTGTCCCGTCGCGGGACGCGAAACCCGCGCCCGACGAACAACGAGCAACAAAGGCGCCGCAACCGTCAGCGTGGCGGTTCTCAACCTTTCCTGGCGCGAGTAGGTTGTGTGCACGAGGGGTCTCGCAAACCTCGTTCCCCACAAGGAGTGCGTCATGTCGCCCAAGCTCGCCGCCGTTCTGCTTACCCTCGCCGCATCGTCGCTTGCGGGCGCCGCAGAGGCTCACGCCTATCTGGAATCGGCCGCCCCTGCCGTGGACGGCATGTCCGCTCCGCCAGCCGAGATCCGCATCACTTTCTCGGAGGAGGTGGTGACCAAGTTCTCCGGCCTGACGCTGAAGAACGGCGCGGGCAAGAAGGTCGCGGTCGGCAAGCCGAAAGCCGGCGCCGACAAATCCGTGCTGATCGTGCCGGTGAAGGCCAAGCTCGCGCCTGGTCCTTACGACGTGGAATGGTTCTGCGTGTCCGCCGACACGCACCGCATGAAGGGCCACTACCGCTTCACGGTCCGCTAGATGGTCGAGACCCTCGTCGTCGTCGCGCGTCTGCTGCATTATCTGGCGGTGATCGCGCTGTTCGGCGCGGCGGTTTTCCCGATCTATGCCTTCCGGCGCGAGGCCTGGCGGCCGCCGGCCGCCGAGGCGCGCATCCGCGCGATGCTGGCTCCGGCGGCAGCGATAGCCCTGGTCACCGGCCTGCTGTGGCTGGCCGCGGTCGCCGCCCAGATGAGCGGGGACATCGCCGGCGTTTGGGACCCTGAGACCCTGTGGACGGTAATCGTCGACACCGACTTCGGTCACGCCTGGGCCGCGCGGCTGATCCTGACCGGCGGCGTCCTCGGCGAGATCCTGCTGCGACGGGGCGAGCGGCTGCCGGCGATCCTTTCGGCGGTCCTTCTGGCCAGTATCGCGCTGACCGGCCATACCCAGGCCAAGCAGGGCGCGTTGGGGCTGTTGCACATGGCCAGCGATGCGGCCCACCTGCTGGGCGCGGGCGCCTGGCTGGGCGGGCTGATCCCGCTGGCGGCGCTGGCCATGACCCGCGCCGCCGATACGGGCCAGGCCGCGGCGCTCGCCCGCATGGTCCACCGCTTCTCCGGCATGGGCTACGCGGCGGTGGCGGCCCTGCTGGTGTCGGGGGTGTTCAACAGCTGGCTGCTGGTGGGATCGGTCGAGGCGATGTTGACGACGCAATACGGGCAGGTGCTGACCGTGAAGATCGGCGCCTTCCTGGCGATGCTGGCCCTGGCCGCGGCCAACCGCTTCTGGATCAGCCCTCGCCTGTTGCGCCCGGACGGCGCGAGCGACGAGAAGATGTTCACGCGCCTGCGCACCCACATCTGGACTGAACAGGCGCTGGGAGGGGCGGTGCTGGCGCTGGTTGCGGTGCTGGGCACCCTGCCCCCGGGCGCAGAGGCCGGCTGAACTACTCCGCCGGCTCGTCTTGGCCGATAGGCCTGGCGGCCAGATCTCGCAGATACTGCCCGTATTCGCTCTTGGCTTGAGCGCGGCCCAGGTCGGCAAGCTGCTCGCGGTTTATCCACCCCATGCGAAACGCCACCTCTTCAAGACAACCGATGCGCAGGCCCTGGCGCTGCTCCAGCGTGCGGATCAGCTCCCCCGCCTGGATCAGGCTGTCGTGGGTGCCGGTATCCAGCCAGGCGAAGCCGCGCCCGAGCAGTTCCACATGCAGGGCGTCGTCCTCGAGATAGCGGGCGTTGAGCGCGGTGATCTCCAGTTCGCCCCGCTCGGAGGGCTTGAGCGTCTTCGCCAGTTCGCTGGCGCGGCCGTCGTAGAAATACAGGCCGGTTACCGCGTAGTTGGATTTCGGCTGGACCGGCTTCTCCTCGATGCCCAGCACTCGGCCGTCGGGCGCGAGCTCGATCACCCCGTAGCGCTCCGGATCGGTGACCGGATAGCCGAAGACCGTGGCGCCGGCCGCCCTTTCGTCGGCCTTGCGCAGGAGTTGGCCGAAGTTCTGACCGAAGAAGATGTTGTCGCCCAGGATCATCACGCTGGGTTCGCCGCCGACGAACTCCTCGCCCAGGATGTACGCCTGGGCCAGGCCGTCGGGCTTGGCCTGGACGATGTATTCGAAACGCACGCCAAGCTGCGAGCCGTCGCCCAACAGGCGCTTGAAGCCAGCCTGGTCCTCCGGCGTGGTGATGATCAGGATCTCGCGCACGCCAGCCAGCAGCAGCACCGACAGTGGATAGTAGATCATCGGTTTGTCGTAGATCGGCAGCAGTTGCTTGGAGACCGCCAGCGTCAGCGGATGTAGCCGGGTGCCGGAGCCCCCGGCCAGGACGATGCCTCGCCTCATGCGACTTTCCGATCCTGCGCGGCGGCGAGCGCGGCGATGGCTTCGCCCAGCGCGTCGCGCCAGGGCCTGGGGGTGACGCCGAACACCTGCGCCAGCCGCGAGCAGTCCAACTCGGCGTTGAGCGCACGGCGGGCGGGCGTCGGGAAGTCACGGGTGGCGATCGGCTCGATCTCGGGCGGGGGCCGGTCAGGCCAGGCGAGCGCGAAGATCGCCTGGGCCATCTCGTGACGGGTCGTCACGCCGGCGTTGGTGAAATGCAGCAAGCCCCATTCCTTGGCGCCGGCCGGCGCGGCGGCCAGCCTGGGGGCCTGATCCAGGATGAAGGCGGCGAGGTCGCCGCTGGCGGTTGGCCGGGCCCGCTGGTCGGCGACCACCCGCAGGCGCGGTTGCGACTGGGCGAGCCTCAGCATCGCCTGCAGGAAGTTCTGCCCGTAGGCCGAGAACAGCCACGACACCCGCAACACGACTGCGCGGTCGCAGGCCGCCAGCACCGCCTGCTCGCCGGCCAGCTTCGAGGCCCCGTAAACGTGCAGCGGCGCCGGAGCGTCGGTTTCGACGTAGGCAGCGGCCTTCGCGCCCGAGAACACCATGTCGGTGGAGATATGCACCAGCGCCGCGCCGCGCTCAGCGCAGGCCTTCGCCATCGCCGCCGGCGCCCAGGCGTTGATCGCGTAGGCCAGGTCCGGCTCGTCTTCGGCCTTGTCGACAGCGGTGTAGGCGGCGGCGTTGATCACCAGGTCGAGCACGGGCTCCGCGCCGATGGCGCGTGCGACGGCGGCAGTGTCCATCAGGTCGACGTCGGCGCGCGACAGCGCCTTGATCTCCACCCTCTCGCCGGCGCGGTCGCACAGCTCACGCGCCAGTTGGCCGGACGCGCCGAACTGCAGGGCGCGCAAGGTCATGCCTTCACCAGGCCCTGGCGCTCGCTCTCGAAGCCGCGGTCGCGGATCGCCTGCCACCAGTCACGGTTCTCGACGTACCAGCGCACCGTGTCCTCCAACCCGTCGCCGAGGGCGATTCGGGGCCGCCATCCCAGTTCGTTGCGCAGCTTGGACGCGTCGATGGCGTAGCGGAAGTCATGACCGGGCCGGTCGGTGACAAAGGCGATCTTGTCGGCGTGCGGGCCGTTGGCCGGCGCAAGAGCGTCGAGGTGCGCGCAGAGGATGTTGACCAGCTCGATGTTCGGCTTGGTGGCGTCGCCGCCGATCGCATAGGTCTCGCCCAGGCGACCCTTTTCCAGCACCAGCAGCAGCGCTTCGGCGTGGTCGTCGACATGCAGCCAGTCGCGCACCTGCAGCCCCTTGCCATAGACGGGGATGGTCTTCCCCTCGAGCGCGCGGGAGATCACCGTCGGGATCAGCTTTTCGGGGAATTGGTACGGGCCGTAGTTGTTCGAGCAGTTGGTGATCACCACCGGCAGGCCGAAGGTCCGCGACCAGGCGCGCACCAGGTGGTCGGCGGAGGCCTTGCTGGCCGAATAGGGCGAGTTGGGATCGTAGGGCGTCGTCTCGCTGAACGCCCCGTCCTCGCCCAGCGCGCCGAACACTTCATCGGTGGAGACGTGGTGGAAGCGGAACGCCGCCTGCCCGGCCTTCGGCAGGGCGCGCCAGTGTTCCCGGGCGGCTTCCAGCAGAACGCCGGTGCCGATGACGTTGGTCTGCACGAAGCTCAGCGGGTCTTCGATGGCCCGGTCGTTGTGCGATTCTGCGGCCAGGTGCATCACCGCGTCGGGACGATGGCGAGCGAACACCTCACGCACCGCCTGCGCGTCGCAGATGTTCACGTGCTCGAAGGCGTAGAGCGGGCTGTCGGCGACGCTGGCGACGTTCGCGAGGTTGGCCGAATAGGTCAGGGCGTCGAGGTTCACCACCTCGATCCCCTGGGCGACTGCGCGACGCACCACAGCCGAGCCGATGAAGCCCGCGCCTCCGGTGACCAGGAGTTTCATTCGGTGATCCGGAAGCATGGGCGGCGAAGGCGCCGCGAGGTTCTGCGCATGAATCTAGCCTCATACAGCGAAACGAGGCGCGCTCAAGGCGCTGCACCCGTGCGCCATCACCGCCACGCAGCTTGAGCGGGCCTCGGCCACACCCTATCCTTGCGCGGTTCCGGCCGCGCCAAGCGCCTTCAGCCAAGATCCGCAAACCGCCGATGACAGAACCCGCCGCGCCGGCCCAAGCGCGTCCGGCCCCGCCGGGCCGACGTCCTGGCCGCGACCTGACCAGCGGGCCGATCGGCAAGACCCTGATCCTGTTCGCCCTCCCGTTGCTGGGCTCCAACGTGCTGCAGTCGCTGAACGGGTCCGCCAACGCCATCTGGGTCAGCCACTCGCTGGGCGAGGCGGCGCTGACCGCGACGTCCAACGCCAACCAGATCTTCTTCCTGATGCTGGGCGCGGCGTTCGGCGCGACCATGGCCGCGAACATACTGATCGGCCAGGCGATCGGGGCTGGCGATCCCGTCGCCGCCAAGCGGGTCGTCGGCACCGCCACCGCGTTCTTCATCCTGCTGTCGCTGGTGATCGGGGCGTCCGGCGCGCTGCTGACGCCGGCCATCCTGACCCTGATGGGCACGCCCGCCGACGCCCGCGAGAACGCGATCATCTACCTGCGGGTGATCTTCTCGGCGATGCCGTTCATGTACTTCTTCTCGTTCCTGATGATGGCCCAGCGGGCGACGGGAGATTCGCGCACGCCGTTCTATTTCTCCCTGCTCAGCGTCGGCCTCGACATCGTCCTGAACCCGCTGCTGATCATGGGGATCGGGCCGTTTCCGCGCATGGGGATAGCGGGGTCCGCGACCTCCACCCTGATCGCCCAGACCACAACCCTGGCGATGATCCTGATCCACCTCTACCGCACCAACAGCATCCTGGTGCTGCGCCCGTCGGAGTGGGGGCTGCTGAAGCCCGACTTCATCATCGTCAAGGCGCTGGTGCTGAAGGGCATGCCGATGGCGCTGCAGATGATGGTCACCTCCCTGGCCGCGGTCAGCATGATGAGCTTCGTCAACCGCTATGGGTCCCACACCGCGGCGGCCTACGGCGCGGCCGCGCAGCTTTGGACCTATGTGCAGATGCCGGCGCTGGCGATGAGCGGCGCGGTCTCCTCGATGGCCGCCCAGAACGTCGGCGCGAACCGCATGGACCGGGTGGAGCGCGCGGCGCTGATCGGCTCGGCCTACGCCATCCTGCTCACCGCCACGCCGGTGCTGCTGATCTATGCGGTCGAGCCCTACGTGCTGCGGCTGTTCCTGCCGGGCGCCAGCCCGTCGCTGCCGATCGCCATGCATATCAACAGCTATGCGCTGTGGGGCTTCATCCCGTTCGGGATCGCCTTCGTGCTGGCCGGAACGGCGCGCGCCACAGGCGCTGTGTGGCCGCCGCTCGTGGCCATGGCGCTGGCCCTATGGGGCGTGCGCATCCCCTTCGCGGTCCTGCTGCAGTCTCGCCTGGGCGCGGACGCGGTGTGGATGGCGTTTCCGCTGGGCGGCATCGCCACCTGCGTCTTCGCGCTCGCCTATTATCGCTGGGGCGGCTGGCGCAAGGCGCGGATGATGGACACCCGCCCGCGCGGCTCGCTCCCCGACACAGGACTAAGCCCGCCGATCGGCTTCGAGGAGACTGAGGCCGCTGAAGAAGCCGCTGAGGCGTTGGTCAGCCGCGACGCTCCATCATCGCCGAATAGACCAGGGTCCTGAGTTCGCGCCGGATGGGATAGGCGCTGGACGGCAGCACCTGGGTCATCTGGATGACGATGAGGTCCTCGACGGGATCGATCCAGAAGGCGGTGCTGGCCGCGCCGCCCCAGAAGTATTCGCCGACGCTGCAGGGGATCAGCGTGCGCGCCGGATGCTCCACCACGGCGAAACCCAGGCCGAACCCCATGCCGGCGTTGGTCGCCTCGGAGAACAGCGACTGCGACATCTCCGCCAGGTCGCGCCCGCCGGGCAAGTGGTTCGCACGCATCAGCGCCAGGGTCATCGGCGCGACCAGCCGCGCGCCGTCCAGTTCCCCGCCCCGCGCCAGCATCCGGCAGAACCGCAGATAGTCGGCGCTGGTCGACACCAGGCCGCCGCCGCCGGACAACAGCGTCGCAGGCTTGAGGTACGGGCTGGTCACGGGATCGTCCTGCAAAGCCAGTCCGCCCTCAGGCGTGGCGCTGTAGCAGGCGGCGAACCGCGAGGCCTTGTCGGCGGGCACGTGGAAGCCGGTGTCCACCATCCCCAGCGGATCGAAGATCCTGCGCTGCAGGAACTGGTCAAAGGGCACGCCGGATATCTTGCCCACCAGATAGCCGAGCACATCGGTGGCCACGGAGTAGTTCCAGGCCTCGCCCGGCGAGAATTCCAGCGGCAGCGCCGCCAGCGCCTCGATCATGTCGTCCAGGGTGTCGTCATAGCCCAGCTCGGCCAGGTGCAGGCCCCGGTAGGCGGCGTCCAGGTTGGTGCGGTTCTGGATGCCGTAGGTGAGGCCGGAGGTATGGCGCAGCAGGTCGACGATCTGCATCGGGCGTGCTGTCGGGCGGGTGCGGAAGGCCACGGGCCCGCCCGCCGCGAAGACCTGCAGATCGCGCCACTGCGGGATGAACTTGGCCACCGGATCATCCAGCGCGACCAGCCCCTCCTCGACCAGCATCATGAAGGCCAGGCTCGTGACCGGCTTGGTCATCGAGTAGATGCGGAAGATCGTGTCGTCCTCGACCGGTAGGCCGCGTTCGACGTCGCGAAGGCCAAGGACGCTGGAATGGGCGATCTCGCCGCCGCGTGCGATCAGCACCTGGACGCCGGGAAAGCGACCAGAGGCCACGTAGCGCGACTGCATGAACTCATCGAGTCGGCGCAGCCGGTCCTTCGAAAAGCCAAGCGCCGTGACGTCGTTCATCGCCGATTTCTCCAAGCTTCACCGTTAAATGCGGCGCCACCCGCGATTGTGCGATGACGTAATTCAATCGAAAATTCACATTCCCAGGTGAGGTTGCCTCCATCACCGGGAAGCATCACGAAAGTCGCTTAGCCATGACGGCGCGTCCGATCCAGGACATCGAGGCCGCGAACTGGTTCTTCGCGAACGGACTCGACCTGTTCCTGATCATTCGTGACGGACGCATTGCCGGGGTCAACCCCGCGTGGGTCGCCGCTACAGGTTGGTCGCAGGACGAGACGGTGGGCCAGCCTGCCACCGACTTTCATCACCCTGACGAACGTGAGCTGGCCCAGGAGCGCCGCCGCGTGGTCCGCGAACACGGCGAAGGCAGCTTCGAATTCCGCCTGAGAGCGCGCGGCGACCAATGGCTTTGGGTGCGCGCGCACCTCAAACGCCTCGCCGACCAAACGGTGGTCGTCGCCATGCGCGACATCACCGCGGCGGTGCTGGCCGAGCAGGCCGCCCAGGCCGCGCATCAGGCCAAGGCGCACTTCATCGCCAACATCAGCCACGAGATCCGCACCCCGATGAACGGCGTGCTGGGCATCCTGCACCTGCTCAAGGCTGAGACCCTGTCGAGCGACGGCCGCAGATTGCTGGGCGACGCGCTGGCGTGCGGCGGCATGTTGACGGAGGTGCTCAACGACCTGATCGACTTCGCCCGCATGGAAGCCGGCGAAATGCACATCGTGCGCGAACCGGTCGAATTGAACGCGGTGCTGGACAGCGTCACGCACCTTCTGGCGCCGCAAGCCCGCGCCAAGGGGTTGAGCCTGCGCCTCGTCAAATCCGACAGCGAGGTCTGGTTCGTCGGCGACCCGGTGCGCCTGCGCCAGATCCTGTTCAACACTGTCGGCAATGCAGTGAAGTTCACCGACGCGGGCTGGATCGAGGTCCGGGTCATGGTCAGCGGCGTCGACGACTCTCAGGAATTGAAGATCGAGATCGAGGACACTGGCGTTGGCATCACCCCGGCCGCGCAGGACGCGCTGTTCGGAGGCTTTAGCCAGGCCGACAGCTCGCCCACGCGACGCCACGGCGGGTCCGGCCTGGGTCTGGCGATCACCCAGCGGCTGCTGCTTCTGATGGGCGGCGAGATCACCTTCGAGAGCCAGGTCGGGCGCGGCTCCACGTTCCGTCTGCGCGTGCCGGCGCCACGCGCGGCTGCTCCGGACGAGACCGTCGCCCCGAGCGGCCTCTGGCTGGACGGCGCGCGCGTACTGGTGATCGAGGACAATCCGACCAACCGACTGATCGCCACCAAGATGCTCGAAAACCTGGGGGCCTCCGTGGAGACCGCCGACGACGGCCGCGAGGGTGTCGAGGCCGCCCGCCGACAGAATTTCGATCTGATCTTCATGGACATCCAGATGCCCGTGATGGACGGCGTCGATGCGGCGCGCGCGATCCGCCGCCTGGACGGACCAGCCGCGCACACGCCAATCGTGGCGATGACCGCCAACTCCCTGCCGGCCCAGGTCGAGTCCTACCGCGCCGCCGGGATGAACGGCCATGTCGGCAAGCCCCTCTCGCCCCGCGCGCTGGTGGCGGCGCTGCAGGATGCGCTTTGCAAGGATGGCGCCCGTGCTGAGAGCGACCGCGCCGCAGCGGGCTGAATAGGACCGCGCTCCCAGACTGGTCGCTTGTCTCCTGCCCCCTCGTGCTATTGATGGGCGACCTGTCCATCCCGAGAGCCGGCTCATGAAGCGCCCCCAACTCGTCACCGACTCCGCCTCACCCGTCCGAGCGGAGGACTCGCTCAGTTCCGCGATCTCGCCGATCGAGGACATCATCGAAGACGCCCGCAACGGCCGCCCCTACATCCTGGTGGACGCCGAGGACCGCGAGAACGAAGGCGATGTGATCATCCCCGCGCAGTTCGCGACGCCGGAGCAGATTAACTTCATGGCCCGTCACGCGCGCGGCCTGATCTGCCTGTCGATCCCCGCCGAGCGCGCCCGCCAGCTACGCCTGCCGCCGATGGCGCATGACAATCAGTCGGGCCACGGCACCGCCTTCACGGTCTCGATCGAGGCCCGCGACGGGGTCACCACCGGCATCTCCGCCCATGACCGCGCGCACACCGTCGCCGTCGCCATCGACCCGACCAAAGGGCCCGACGAAATCGTCTCGCCTGGCCACGTCTTCCCGCTGGTCGCCCGAGACGGGGGCGTGCTCGTGCGCGCCGGACATACCGAGGCCGCGGTCGACATCTCCCGCATGGCCGGCCTGAACCCCGCCGGCGTGATCTGCGAGATCATGAAGGACGACGGCTCGATGGCGCGGCTGCCGGATCTGGTCGCCTTCGCCCAACTCCATGGCCTGAAGATCGGCACCATCGCCGACTTGATCGCCTATCGCCGCCGCACCGAACGCCAGGTGGAGCGGGTGCTGGAGACGCCCTTCGAGTCGACCTACGCCGGCCGTTTCCGGATGCTGATCTACCGCAACGTACTGGACCGCACCGAGCACGTGGTGCTGAGCCGCGGGCGCATCGAACCCAACCGCGCGACCCTGGTGCGCGTACACATGGTCGACTTCGCCGCCGACATGCTGGGCCACGTCGACGCCCGTCACGATTACGTGCCCAAGGCGCTGCAGGCGATCGCCGACTACGACGGCGCGGGCGTGGCGATCTTCATCCGCGACCCCAATCCGGCGTCGCTATCCGAGCGGTACGGCCAGTCCACCATCGAGCCCAACGTCACCGCCAACATCGTGCGCGACTATGGCATCGGCTCGCAAATCCTGCTGGATCTGGGCGTGCGCGACATGATCCTGCTGACCAACACCGCGCCGCAGATGCCGGGCTTCACCGGTTACGGCCTGAAGATCGTCGACCACCGCGCGCTGGGCTGAGCGCCCGCTCCTCGCCCTGCGGCGAAATCCACCTCCCCCGCTTCGCAAGGAGGATCGGCGGGATCGCCGATTGTCGTTTTCTTGGGGCCTGAACGGGCCTATATGACGCTCTGAACACCCCATCGCCCGGCCGAAAGGCCGGGCGCCTTCATTTTGGCAGCGAGCATAAACGCATGACCGACATCCTCATGCCCAAGGCGACCGCCGTCTGGCTGGTGGACAACACCTCGCTGACGTTCGACCAGATCGCCGACTTCTGCGGCCTGCATCCGCTCGAAGTGCGCGGCATCGCCGACGGCGAAGTGGCGCGCGACATCCGCGGCGCCGACCCGATCGCCAATGGCCAGTTGAACCGCGAAGAGCTGGACGCCGCGCAGAACGATTCGAAGTACCGCATGAAGGCTCAGAAGAGCCGTCACGCCGAGTTGTTGAAGCCGGTGAAGAAGGCGCCGCGCTACACGCCCGTGTCGCGCCGCCAGGATCGCCCGGACGCCATCGCCTGGTTCCTGCGCAACCACCCGGAAGTGCCCGACAGCCAGGTCGCGCGCATCCTCGGCACCACCAAGGCCACCATCGACCAGGTGCGGAATCGCAGTCACTGGAACTCGGGCGCGATCAAGCCGGTGGATCCTGTGACCCTGGGTCTGGCGACGCAGATGGAGCTGGATGCGGTGGTCCGCAAGGCGGCTGACAAGCGCGCCAAGGAAGACGCCAAGCGCGGCGTTACGGAACCGGAAGGCCCGACCCTGCGGCCGGCCTCCGAAACCGGCGTCTCCGAAGACGCGAACGTCTTCGAAGACGAGGATTCGACGGAGGCCTGATCGGCCTCGCGTGCGGTGATGCGCTCTAGTTCAGGCTGCTGCGAAGAGACTCCATCTCTTCCTTCAGCTTGAGCTTCTTGCGCTTCATTTCCGCGAGTCTGAGGTCGTCGGCGGCGGGTCGCCTAATCTCGTCCTGGATGGCTCGCTCGAGAGTTTCGTGTCGAGAGCCAAGTTCACGGATACGAGCCTCAACGGCCATGATGCAGGTCTCCTTGAGTTACGGAACGTCGGGAAGTGAACACCCGCTGGGCATTGGTGTCAGATCACATATGGTTGCAGCCGGCGAAGCTACGACGGCGCCTTGAAATCGTGCGCAGGGGCGCCAGCGGATGACACAGAACGAGCGCCCTAGACTGGTTTTGGGCATCTCCGGGGCCAGCGGCGCGGTCTATGGACTGCGTGTTCTCGACGCCTGCAGCGAGCTAGGTCTGGAATCTCACTTGATTGTGAGTCGGGCGGCCGCGATGACGCTGGCCCAGGAAACCCAGGTGACGCTTTCGCAGATCCAGGGCCTCGCCGACGTCGCCTATCGACCAGGCGATGTGGGCGCCGCCGTCGCCTCGGGATCGTTCAAGACGCTCGGCATGGTGGTCGCACCGTGTTCGGTGCGCACCATGAGCGAGATCGCCACCGGCGTGACCTCTTCGCTGCTGACGCGGGCGGCCGACGTGACCCTGAAGGAGCGCCGTCCGCTGGTGCTGATGATCCGCGAGACGCCTCTGCATGTGGGCCATCTGCGCACCATGACCCAGCTCGCCGAGATGGGCGCGGTGATCGCCCCGCCCATGCCGGCGTTCTATACTCGCCCGCAATCGCTCGACGAGGTGATCGACCAATCCGTCGGGCGGGCGTTGGACCATTTCGGGCTCGACTGGAACCGCGTCAAACGCTGGGACGGTCACGGTCTGGCGGCAGGAGACCTGTGAAGGGTGTTCCAGTGAGCGTGATGCGATGAGCGGCCTGTGGGTCTGGGCGCAGGGCGCCTATGCGCGGCCGGGGGTGTCAGAACACTGCCTGCGTCTGCAGGATTCGCACGGCCAGAACGTGTCGCTGCTGTTGTGGGCGGCATGGGCGGGGCCCGTCGACGCGCCGGTCCTGACGCACGCCGCCGAAGCCGTCCGGGCGTGGGAGCACACCGTGGTCGCGCCGCTGCGCACGGCGCGCCGGGCCGCCAGGGATCCTTCGCCGGGCATCGACGCAGGCGCTCAGCTGGCGGCGCGCGAGGCGATCGCCGCCGCCGAACTGCGCGCCGAGCAGGCCCTGCTTGAAAGCCTCGAACTGCTGACCGAGGCCGCCGGCGCCGAGGGACATACGCTGACGGCGCTGAAAGCCGCTTCGCTGGCCTGGGGCGCGGTGCCGCCTGAGCCGGAGCTGGCGCGCCTGGCCGCGGCGCTGGACGGTGCGCTGCTGTCCATCGAGTCGTCACGCGCGCCGGTCGAACGCGCCCACCGCCGGCCCGAGCTCGTTGAAGACGACGCGGCGCTGGACGAAGTCGAGCGCGTGGCCCGCGCCCGCCTGGTGCTGCTGATGCAGGAACACGCCGATCTCGACGCGGCCGCCCAGTCGCTGTCGGCCATACCGCTTCCCGACCTGCTGGTGATCGGGCGGCTGAAGCGCAAGAAGCTCTCTCTCAAGGACGAGATCGCCCGCATCCAGGACCAGCTCACCCCCGACATCATCGCCTAGCGCGATGATCGACATCCGCGAGGACAACCTGTCGGGCGAGGCCGTCCGCGCTCTGATCGCGCTGCATCTGGCAGGCATGCAGGCCGATTCGACGCCGGGCGATTCGTTCGCCCTCGACCGATCCGGCCTCGAGTCGCCGGACATCACCGTCTGGAGCGCCTGGCGTGGTGGGGCGCTGATGGGGATAGCTGCGCTGAAGGCGTTGGCGGACGGCGGCGGCGAGATCAAATCCATGCGCACCGACCCGGCGCACCTGCGCCAGGGCGCGGCGGCCGCCCTCCTCGACCACATCATCGCCGAGGCGCGGCGGCGCGGCTATCGCCGCCTCAGCCTGGAGACCGGGCGTGGCGCCGCCTTCGAAGCGGCGCTCACGCTGTACGCCAAGCGAGGCTTCACGCCGGGCGAATCCTTCGCCGACTATCCCGACTACGGACCCGGCGACTTCAACCAGTTCCTGCACCTGGACCTTTAGCTGGTCTTAGTCCGCCTCGGCGAAGGCCGGCTCGGCGCACCAGTCGGCGAACGCCTGCATCGCCGCTGAGGGCGCACGCACCCGCAAGCGGGTCAGCCAGTAGCCGCCGGTGTCGACGCTGATGGCGAACGGCTGCACGAGCTGGCGCGCGTAGAGCTCGCGGCTGAACATCGCCACGGGCGCCAGCGCCACGCCCGCGCCCAGCAGCGCGGCCTGCACCATCAGGCTGAGGGAATCGAACACCGGACCTGAGAGCGTCGGGGGCTCCACGCCCGCGGCCTTGAACCAGGACGGCCACTCCTCGCGGCGGTAGGAGCGCAGCAGCGGCACGCTGATCAGGTCACGCGGCGCCTGCAGGCGCGAGGCGATCGACGGCGCGCAGAGCGGCGTGAGCGGGGCCGTGAGAATCTCCTGCGCGACCAGCCCTGGCCAGACGCCGTCGCCGAACCGGATCGCCAGGTCGAGCCCTTCGGCGGCCAGATCGACCTTGTTGTTGTGGGTCTGCAGGCGCAGGTCGATCAGCGGGTGCGCCTCGCGGAACGCCGGCAGCCTGGGCATCAGCCAGCGCACGGCGAAGGTGCCGACCACGCCGATGGTCAGGACTTCGCGCATGGCGCCACCCTCGAAACGCTGCAGGGCGCGGCCGATCCGTTCGAACGCGTCGCTCAACGTCGGCAGCAGCGCCTGGCCCTCATCGGTCAGCACCAGCCCGCGCGGCAGCCGGGTGAATAGCGACACGCCCAGGCGCGCCTCCAGCCCCTTCACCTGATGACTGACCGCCGCCTGGGTGACGAACAGCTCCCGCGCGGCCTCGGTGAAGCTGAGCAGCCGCGCCGAGGCCTCGAACGCCCGCAGTGCGTTGAGAGGCAATTGGGCGTGATCCATGTGCAATGACCTAGATTACCTCAGGCATAGCCTGATATATCATCGTTTGCGCGTGTTGCTTCCCTGGCTAATGCTCTGGCCATGCCTCCACATGCACGAGACCTTGTTGGCCTGAAAGCAGAGCGCGCGCCGCAACGTGGCGCCAGCCGCCGACGCGGCTACGATGGCCTGATGAAAGTGGATCTGAAGCGTCATCCCGATTCGCCGTGCACGGCGGTCACGCAGATCGAAGCGCACACTGCGCGATCCGACGGGGGCGTGCTGACGCTCGAATACTGCGTGCGCGCGGAGCCTGCCGCGTTGCTGCTGCCACGCCCGACCGAGCCCCGGCGAACCGACGAACTCTGGCGGCATACCTGCTTGGAGGCGTTCGTGCATTCGCCGACGGGTGAAGCCTACCACGAGTTCAACTTCGCGCCGTCGACGCAATGGGCGGCCTATCGGTTCGACGGCTATCGCCAGGGCATGGCCCCGGCCGATATCGAGCCGCCGAGCGTTATCATGCTCCCCGCCGCCGACGGTTTCACGCTCAGTGTCGCTGTGGATCTTGGCGGTGTCCGCGACCTGCCGCCGACCGCTATCTGGCGGATCGGGCTGTCGGCGGTGATCGAAGAGGTCGGCGGGCGCATCTCCTACTGGGCGGCGACCCATCCTCCCGGGCGGCCCGACTTCCACCACGCCGACGGCTTCGCCCTCGACCTCACGCCAACGGAGTAGTCATGAAATTCGGCCTGGACCGGCTTCTCGCCGAACCCGAACTGCGCGCGCCGCTCGCAGGCCGCCGCGTCGCCTTGCTGGCCCATCCGGCCTCGGTGAGCCAGGGCTTGCAGCATTCGCTGGATGCGCTCGCCGCCTGCGGCGACCTGAAACTCTCCGCCGCCTTCGGGCCCCAGCACGGCCTGCGCGGCGACAAGCAGGACAACATGATGGAGTCGCCCGACTTCAACGATCCGGTGCACGGCGTGCCGGTGTTCAGCCTGTACGGCGAGGTCCGCAAGCCGACCGAAGCGATGATGCAGAGCTTCGACGTCCTGCTGGTCGACCTCCAGGATCTGGGTTGCCGCATCTACACCTTCCTCACTACGCTGCGTGACGTGCTCGAGGCCGCCGCGGCGTCCGGCAAGGCGGTGTGGGTGCTGGACCGTCCGAACCCCGCCGGCCGGCCAGTCGAGGGTCTGACGCTCCGCCCGGGCTGGGAGAGCTTCGTCGGAGCCGGCCCCATGCCGATGCGCCACGGCCTGACGCTCGGCGAACTCGGCCACTGGTTCATCAAGACCCTGAAGCTCGACGTCGAGTACCGGGTGATCGAGATGCAGGGCTGGAAACCCGACGAAGGCCCGGGCTTCGGTTGGCCGCTGGGCGAGCGCGCCTGGGTCAATCCCAGCCCCAACGCCCCGAACCTGTGGATGGCGCGCGCCTACGCCGGCACAGTGATGGTCGAGGGCGTGACGCTTTCGGAAGGCCGCGGCACGACCCGGCCGCTGGAGCTGTTCGGCGCCCCCGACATCGACGCGCGCGCGGTGATCGCCGAGATGCAGGCGTTGGCGCCCGAATGGCTGAAGGGCTGCATTCTGCGGGACTGCTGGTTCGAACCCACCTTCCACAAGCATATCGGCAAGCTGTGCAGCGGCGTGCAGATCCACACGGAAGGGCCCGCCTACGACCACCAGGCGTTCCGGCCTTGGCGGCTGCAGACGCTTGCGTTCAAAGCGATCCGCCGCCTGCACCCCGATTATCCGCTGTGGCGCGACTTCGCCTACGAGTACGAGGTCGGCAAGCTGGCCATCGACGTGATCAACGGCGGCCCCGCCTTGCGTGAATGGGTCGACGACCCGGCCGCCACACCCGGCGACCTGGACGCCCTGACCCGCCCGGACGAACAGGCCTGGGTCGAAGAGCGACGCGATTACCTGCTGTACTGAATGCGCCTCAACGCCATCCGAACCAGAACAGCCTTGCCGCCAGCAAGGCGAACGCCAACGCGATCAACGGCCCGAAGAACACCAGCGTGTGACGGGTCAGTCGCTCGGGCAGGAGGGTGTCGGAAACGCCGG
>NZ_JAUYQL010000123.1 GCF_030697305.1 Phenylobacterium sp.
GTGCGCGCCCTGCTCAACGAGCGGGACGAACAGGTCGCCAGCGCCGGGCCTTCGGAACCGGTGGAGATCCTGGGCCTCGACGGTACGCCCGATCCGGGCGAGCCCTTCGCGGTCGTCGAGACCGAAGCGCGTGCGCGCGAACTCACCGAATACCGCACGCGTCTGAAGCGCGAGAAGGCCGGCTCGCCGGTCGCCGGCGGCGTCACCATGGCCGACATGATGGCCAAGCTGCAGGACAAGCGAGTCTCGGAACTGCCACTGGTCATCAAGGCCGACGTGCAGGGTTCCGCCGAAGCGATCGTCGGCTCGCTGGACAAGCTCGGCACCGACGAGGTCCGTGCGCGGATCATCCTGTCGGGCGCCGGCGCGATCAGCGAAAGCGACGTCATGCTGGCCAAGGGCGCCGGCTCGCCGGTGCTGGGCTTCAACGTCCGGGCCTCGAAGCAGGCGCGCGAACTGGCTGACCGCGAAGGCGTCGAGATCCGCTACTACGCGATCATCTACGACCTGATCGACGACATCAAAGGCGTGCTCTCGGGCATGCTGCCGCCGATCCAGCGCGAGACCTTCCTCGGCAACGCCGAGGTGCTGCAGGCCTTCGACATCACCAAGGTCGGCAAGGTCGCCGGTTGCCGGGTCACCGAGGGGGTGGTCCGCAAGGGCGCGCGCGTCCGGATCATCCGTCAGGACGTGGTGGTGCTCGAACTCGGCACCCTGCAGACGCTCAAGCGCTTCAAGGACGAGGTCAACGAGGTCCAGTCTGGCCAGGAGTGCGGCATGTTCTTCCAGGGCTTCCAGGACATCAAGGTCGGCGACACGATCGAGTGCTTCACCCTCGAAGAGGTCAAGCGCAGCCTCTAGACGGGTTTCGCCCAACAGATCAGGCCCCGGAGCTCGTCTCCGGGGCCTTTTCGTTTCCGCCGAAGCGGCGCGGATCCACGGCTCATGCGTTCCCGCACCATGCAGATCACCAGGATGTTTCCCACCGCGATCGCCGCCAGCGCCTTGGCCCTTTCGGCCTGCGCCGCCGGCCCCGTCGGCAACACGCGCGTGCCCGAGCCCGCAAAGGCGGTGGAGTTCGAGCGCTATCAGGGCCTCTGGTACGAGTTCGCGCGCTACGACAACCGCTTCGAGCGCGGGTGCGAAGGCGTCACCGCGCGTTACGCAAAGTTGCCGGACGGCCTCATCTCGGTGCTCAACACCTGCCGCAAGGGCGCGCCGGATGGTCCTGCGAAATCCTCGGACGGTCGCGCAAAGCCTGTCGGAGACGCCAAGGCCGCCAAGCTCAAGGTCTCGTTCTTCGGACCATTCTTCTTCGGCGACTACTGGGTGCTGGATCGCGCTGACGATTATAGCTGGGCGATCGTCGGGGAGCCGTCGGGACGCTATCTTTGGATCCTGACCCGCGAGGCGCAGCCCTCGGCCGAGCGCCGCCGCGACCTGCTCGCGCGTGTGAAGGGCCTGGGCTATGACCTCGGGCTGCTCCGCATGACCCGCCACGGCGAGGGAACACCATGAACCGCATCCTGAACCTCATGGCGACCAGCCTCGCCGCCCTGTCGTTGGCGGCCTGCGCCTCGGTGCAGAAGATCGACGCGGCCGGCGACGTCCACGCGCTGCTCGTCTCGATCCGCGACGGTGATGACGCGGCCTTCGACGCCCACGTCGACCGCCCCGCGCTGGAGCGCGAGATCGGCGCGAGGATGACAGCCGAGCTTAACAAGCCGTCCGCCGATCCCAGGCTGAAGATGCTCGGCGCTTTGCTGGGCTCCTCGGCCGCGAGCCTGGCCGGCGACGCTCTGATCCGACCCAAGGTGTTCCGCACCGTCGCCGAGTACTACGGCTATCGCGAGGGCCAGCCGCTGCCCGGACGCATGGCCATCGCCGGCAGTCTGAAGGAGGTCGGCGACGGCCGGGTGTGCGCCACCCGTAAGAAGGGCGGCCCCTGTCTGCTGCTGTTCACCCAGGAACAGGGCGTATGGCGTCTGTCCGGCTTCGAAGGCGAGACCTCGATGCTGCGTACTGGCGCCTGATCCCACCCGCGCTGGACTTCCGCGTCCTGGCTCTCTAGAAGCGCGCCTTCCCCGCGCCGGCGTCCGATCCGCCGTTCGGGCGCAAGCCAAGGCCTCGACATGAAACGCCCCTCACAGCCCGGCCGCGGTCAGCCCGCCGGCCCCACCCAGCGCCAACTTCGCGCCGGCGAACTGGTCCGCCACGCCCTCGCCGAGATCCTCCGTGAAGAGAAGCTGGCTGACTCCGCCTTGCAGGGGGTCTCGGTGACGATCACCGAAGTCCGGATAAGCCCGGACCTGCGCCACGCCATCTGTTTCGTCGAGCCGCTCGGCGGCGTTCACGCCTCCGAAGTGGTGGAGGCGCTGGGCCGCCACACCAAGTACCTGCGTGGGCGCCTGGGCCGGATCATCGACATGAAATTCACGCCCGACCTCAAGTTCCTCCACGACGAGAGCTTCAACGAGGCCACCCGCATCAACCGCCTGTTCGACGACCCGCGCGTCCGCCGCGACCTGACCGCTGGTGACGGCCCCGACGACGACGGCGAGGCCTGACGCCATGGGCCGCAAGCGCAAGGGCGACCCGGTCTCCGGCTGGGTGTGCCTCGACAAGCCCTACGACCTGACCTCCACCCATGCCGTCAGTCGCGTACGCCGGCTGTTCAACGCCCAGAAGGCAGGGCACGCCGGCACCCTCGATCCCCTGGCCACCGGCATCCTGCCGATCGCTCTGGGTGAGGCGACCAAGACGGTCCCGTACCTGATGGACGCCGACAAGACCTACCGGTTCACCATCGCCTGGGGCCGCACGACCGCGACGTTCGACCGTGAAGGCGAGACGACGCAAAGCTCCGACGTGCGCCCCGACCCGGACGCCGTCGCCGCCGCCCTGCCGGCCTTCGTCGGCGAGATCTCTCAGGTCCCGCCGATCTACTCGGCGATCAAGGTTGACGGCGAGCGGGCCTATGACCTCGCCCGCGCCGGCGAGACGGTGGAGCTCAAGGCCCGCATCGTGCGGATCGATGCGGCGCGCGTCACCGCTGCGCCGGACGTCGACCACGTCGAGATCGAGATCGACTGCGGCAAGGGCGTCTATGTGCGCGCGGTGGTGCGCGACCTGGCCGAACGCCTGGGCGCCTGCGGCCATGTCAGCGCGCTGCGCCGCACCCGTGTCGGCGGCTTCACCGAGGCGCGGGCGATAGGACTGGAAACGCTTGAGGAATTCGGGCATAAGGCCCGCCATCTGGAGGCATTGCTTCCGGTCGAGACCGCGCTGGACGACATCCCGGCGCTGGCCGTGACCGACGAAGACGCTTTCAGGCTCAAGCAGGGACGATCGATCGTTCTCATTCCCCGACAGGTGGAAGCGCTGAAGACCCGGCTCAATCCCGGGTCTCGCATCGTTTCCGCCACGACGGGCGGACAGATCATCGCTCTCTGCGAGATGCGCGCCGGCCGGCTCGAGCCCGCGCGGGTCTTCAACATCGAAAAGAGCGGAGACCTCACCGATGTCGATTACGATCGAACGCAAGGCTGAACTGATCAAGACCCACGCCCGGGGCGAAGCCGACACCGGCAGCGCCGAGGTCCAGGTGGCTATCCTGTCTGAACGGATCTCCAACCTGACCGAGCACTTCAAGACCCACAAGAAGGACAACCACTCGCGCCGGGGGCTTCTGAAGCTCGTTTCCCAGCGCCGTTCGCTTCTGGATCACCTGAAGAAGACCGACGAAGCTCGCTACCAGAGCATCATCGAGAAGCTGGGCCTGCGCCGCTAAGCCAGGCCTCGCGCTGCGCGGGCGGGCCCGCGCAGACGCTTGAACGACAGCGCCCCCGCCTCGCGGGCGGCGTCGATACATAGCTGCCGCCCCTTCACGACAGGCTGAAGGATCAGCGGCGGCGCCTCAGGCTCCCGTTTCATGTGAGAGCCTGCACGTCCGCACGAGGGTTCGGTAGAAATCCTCGCCGCCTGTTCATCTGGAGAGGATTTCGGAAAGCCCGAACGCCCTGTCCGTCCCCGCCGGGAATACGCCCGCGGGTTGAGAAAGAAGAGAAATGTTCGACATCAAACGCAAATCGATCGAGTGGGGCGGCAAGACGCTGACGCTCGAAACCGGCCGCATGGCCCGTCAGGCAGACGGTGCGGTGCTGGCCATCTACGGCGAGACCATGGTGCTGGCCACCGCGGTGTTCGCCAAGAGCGCGAAGCCCGGTCAGGACTTCTTCCCGCTCACCGTCAACTATCAGGAGAAGTTCTACGCCGCGGGCAAGATCCCGGGCAGCTTCCCCCGCCGCGAGGGCGCGCCCTCGCAGAAGGAAACCCTGACCTCGCGCCTGATCGACCGTCCGATCCGCCCGCTGTTCGTCAAGGGCTTCAAGAACGAGGTCCAGGTGGTCACGACCGTGCTCGCCCACGACCTGGAGAACGATCCCGACATCGTCGCCCTGGTCGCGGCCTCCGCCGCCCTGGTGATTTCCGGCGCGCCGTTCATGGGCCCGATCGCCGGCGCCCGCGTTGGCTTCGTGGACGGGGAATACATCCTCAACCCGACGCTCGAGGAAATGAAGGACAGCCAGATGGACCTGGTCGTTGCGGGCACGCACGACGCGGTCATGATGGTCGAGTCCGAGATCCAGGAGCTCAATGAGGACCAAGTCCTCAAGGGCGTGATGTTCGCCCACGCCGGCATGCAGCCGGTGATCGACGCGATCATCGAACTGGCCGAACACTCCGCCAAGGAGCCGTTCGACTTCGTCCCCGACGACACCGACGCGATCAAGGCCGAGATCAAGGGCCTGATCGGCGCCGACCTCGCGGCCGCCTACAAGATCGTCGCCAAGGGCCAGCGTCACGACGCGGTGTCCGCGGCCAAGGCCAAGGCTTCCGAGAAGTTCGGCAAGTCGGAAGCCAACCCGACTGGCGTCTCGCCCGACAAGCTGGGCGGCGTGTTCAAGGAACTGGAAGCCGACGTCGTCCGCCGCAACATCCTGGACACCGGCATCCGCATCGACGGCCGCACCGTCGACAAGGTCCGCCAGATCGTCTCCGAAGTGGGCGTGCTGCCCCGGGCCCACGGCTCGGCGCTGTTCACCCGCGGCGAAACGCAAGCCCTGGTCGTGGCCACGCTCGGCACCGGCGACGACGAGCAGCTGATCGACGCGCTCGAGGGCAAGTACTACGAGAAGTTCATGCTGCATTATAACTTCCCGCCGTTCTCGGTCGGGGAGACGGGCCGCATGGGCGCGCCGGGCCGCCGCGAAGTCGGCCACGGCAAGCTGGCGTGGCGGGCGATCCGCCCGATGCTGCCGAGCGCGGAGGAGTTCCCCTACACCATCCGCCTGGTCTCGGAGATCTTCGAGTCCAACGGCTCGTCCTCGATGGCCAGCGTCTGCGGCTCGTCGCTGGCGCTGATGGATGCGGGCGTGCCGCTGAAGAAGCCGGTCTCCGGCATCGCCATGGGCCTGATCCTCGAGCCCGACGGTTTCGCCGTGCTCTCCGACATCCTGGGCGACGAGGACCACCTCGGCGACATGGACTTCAAGGTGGCCGGCACCGAGGACGGCATCACCTCGCTGCAGATGGATATCAAGATCGCCGGCATCACTGAGGAGATCATGCGCAAGGCTCTGGCTCAGGCCAAGGACGGCCGCGCGCACATCCTGGGTGAGATGGGCAAGGCCATGGAGGCGCCCCGCACCGAGCTGGGCGAATTCGCGCCGAAGATCGAGACCATGAAGGTCCCGGTCGACAAGATCCGCGAAGTCATCGGCACCGGCGGCAAGGTGATCCGCGAGATCGTCGCGGAGACCGGCGCCAAGGTCGACATCGGCGACGACGGCACGGTGAAGATCGCCGCCGCCGAGCAGTCGAAGATCGACGCGGCCCGCGACTGGATCAAGTCGATCGTGTCCGAGCCGGAAGTCGGCGAAATCTACACCGGCAAGGTGGTCAAGATCGTCGACTTCGGCGCCTTCGTGAACTTCTTCGGCGCCAAGGACGGCCTGGTCCACGTGAGCCAGATCTCCGCCGACCGCGTGGCGAAGGTCCAGGACGTGCTGCAGGAAGGCCAGTCCGTGAAGGTCAAGCTTCTCGGCTTCGACGACCGCGGCAAGACCCGCCTGTCAATGAAGGTGGTCGACCAGGAGACCGGTGAAGACCTCTCCAAGAAGGACCAGCCGGAAACCGCCGAGGCCTAGGCCTCGGGCGGATCGGCTAAGACAATCGGGGCGGTCGCAGCGATGCGGCCGCCCTTTTTGCTGGGCGCTACTTCGGGGCGGCCATGGCCCAGGTGATGCCGAAGGGGTCTTTGACCTGGCCGTAGCGGTCGCCCCAGAACTGTTCGGCGAGCGGCATGGTCACTTCGCAGCCGGCGTCGACGGCGCGCTTCCACCAGGCGTCGACGTCGGTGACCTGCAGGTGCAGCGCATAGCCCTGGGCCGGCACGGCCGGGTAGCCGAAGTCGGGGAAGAAGTCGGCCATCATCAGGTCGCCGCCGTTGATCTTCAGATGGCCGTGCATCACGCGGCGGCCGTCGTCGCTCTTCATCAGCATCAGCTCCTCGGCGCCGAAGGCCCGCTTGTAGAAGTCCATCGCCTTGGCGGCGCCGTCGATGGAGAGGTGGGCGATCACGCCGCCGGCCTGCATCGCCTGTTCGCTGGAGGGGTTGTCAGCCATGGGGAAGTCCTTTCGTGGGGGCTTAAGCGGAGCGCTCGCCGTCCTTCATCAGGCGGTCGAGGTGCATGCGGATGTGGGCGGCCTCAGGCGCGGAGTTGGCTCGGGCGATCGCCTGGTCGAAGGCGGTGCGCGCCTCAGCCTCGCGGCCGAGCTGCATCAGCAGCCCGCCCTTGACGCCGTAGAAGTGGAAGTAGCCGGCCAGGCGATCCTCCAGCGGCGCGATCATCGCCAGCGCCTCGGCGGGCCCGCGGGCCTTCGACACGGCGACGGCGCGGTTGAGGGTGACGACGGGGGAGGGCTGCATTAGCTCCAGCGCCGCATAGAGCAGGTCGATCTGCGCCCAGTCGGTGTCGGCCGGCGTCGCGGCGCGGGCGTGCAGGGCGGCGATCGCGGCCTGGACCTGGTAGGGGCCGCGGCGGCGGTGGCGGATCGCCTTGTCGATCAGGGCCAGGCCCTCGGCGATCATCTTGCCGTTCCACAGGCTCCGGTCCTGGTCGTCGAGCAGCACCACCTCCCCGGCGGCGTCGAAGCGGGCCGGCGTGCGCGCGTGCTGCAGCAGCATCAGCGCCGTCAGGCCCATGATCTCCGGCTCGTTGGTGAACAGGCGCAGCAGCAGGCGGCCCAGGCGGATCGCCTCGTCGCTGAACTGGCCGCGGGCCTCGCCGCCGGCGGCGGAATAGCCCTCGGTGAACACCAGGTAGATCATCGCCGCCACCGCAGCCAACCGCTCGGAGCGCTCGACGGGGCCGGGCGCCTCGAAGGCTACGTCGGCGCGGGCGATGCGCGCCTTGGCGCGGGTGATCCGCTGCTCCATCGCCGCCTCGCCGACCAGGAAGGCGCGGGCGATCTGCTTCACGCTGAGGCCCGAGACGATGCGCAGGGCGAGCGCGATCTGCTGGGTGGGGGGCAGGTCCGGGTGGCAGCAGATGAACAGCAGCCGCAGCACGTCGTCGCGGTAATGGTCGCCGTCCAGCCGCTCGGCCATCGGCGCCTCGACGTCGGCGAGATCGCTGATCTGCTCCTCGGGCGGCAGGGCGGTGTTGCGCGCGCGCTTGCGCACCCCGTCGAGGGCGGCGTTGCGGCCGACCATGATCAGCCAGGCGGTGGGGTCGCGCGGCGGCCCATTGGCCGGCCAGTTCTTCAGGGCCCGCAGGCAGGCGTCCTGGAACGCCTCCTCAGCGGTGTCGAGGTCGCGGAAATAGCGCAGCAGGGCGCCGATCGCCTGGGGCCGGGCGGACGCCATCGCCCCCTGGATCCAGGCGAGGTCGCTCATGACGCGGCGACGCCGGCGACGGCGCTGGCGGCGAGCGCGGCGTTGGGGTGGAACAGCAGCAGGGGGCGAATCTCGTAGGACCCCGGCCCCGGGTTGGCGGCGGCGAGATCGCGGGCGACGGCGAGCGCGCCCTCCAGGTCCGCGCAGTCGACGACGTAGAAGCCGAGCAGCTGCTCCTTGGTCTCGGCGAACGGCCCGTCGATCACCAGCTGTTCGCCGCCCTTGCGCAGCGTGGTCGCCGCCGTCGTCGGCAGCAGCCGGGCGACGGGACCTAAGCGGTTCTGGGCGACCAGCTTGTCCTGCACCTGGGTGAGGTCGGCCATCACCTTGGCCTCCTGGTCTTGGGTCCAGGAGAAGACGGCGTCTTCCTCGTTGTAGCAGAGAATGGCGTAGAGCATGGCGCGGGCCTCGTTCGTCTGGAAGACGCACGAGTATGGCGCGGGCCGACAGGGGGGTGCGCGCAAAAAACGCGCGCGCGCCAATCCACCCGGTCATCCCCGCGAAAGCGGGGACCCAGGTTGTTTGCGGTTCTGGGGGAGGTCTGGGAAGGGTCGGGGTGGTTCGAAGCTCAGCTTACGAACAACGCCTGGGTCCCCGCTTTCGCGGGGATGAGCGGGGGAGGGGTGCTCTTAGGGCCCGGCGCCGGAGGCGCGTTCGCCGGCTTCGGGCGCTTCTCCCGAGCCTTGCGTGGGGTCCGCGCCCTCGTCGTTGGCGGCGCGGGCGGCTTCCAGGTCGAGGTCCTTGCGCACCTGGGCGATGCAGGCCTCCAGCGGCATGGCGCCGAAATCCTCGAACAGCACTTCCTCGGCGAGATGGGCGTCCACCTCGCGCAGCAGCGCCAGCGCCTCGTCGCGCTCGTAATCGTGGCTGATCTCGCGCCACAGCGCCGTGCGCACCTGGCCCTTGCGGATCTCGCAGGCGCGGTTGGCCAGCACCCGGTCCTCGCGCACCGCCTCGCGACGCTCCTGCGCCAGCCGCGACTCCAGCGCCAGGGTCATGCGCACCGCGCGCGACACCCGGTGGAACGCCAGCGCCAGGCCCAGCACCGCCTCGTCGCTCGAAGCACCTTGCGCCCGCGCCGCCAGCCCACGCGCCATCGTCATCCCGAGCTCGGCCAGCTCCGCCAGCACGCGCCCCTGCCGCTCACCCATGTCCGCTGTCGTCGCCACGAACAAAAAGAGAACACGAGAAGGGCCGGTTGTCAAATTTTGTCGCGGACGGCGGGCAGGCATCCCGTAGACAAGAAGTCCGCTCACGACCCACCTGCGACGTTCGGGATGTCCGATGAATGCTGATGGCAGCGCCCAGTACTTGAGACTGGCGCCTCGCGGTTGGCGGAGTTCGGGACCTTGCATTGGGCGACGGCGGGGAGTGTGCCACCCTCGCTCGTCACACACACTTGCTACGTGGTGTTGGAAAATCATACATACTATGCCATATATGTACGGCAATCAGACGGAGGACGCCATGGCCGATGCACCCACCAAGGAGGACTTGGAGAAGATCTTCGCGGAAAAAAAAGCGATTTTGATCGCTGAGCTGGAGGGATGGTTTGAAACTGAGACCGCCTCCATCGACGGATCAATTGAGGCCAAGGCCCCGGCCGGCGCTGGAGGCTCGATCATCAGTGTCCGAGCCGCGATCGATTCGAAGCGCGTTGTAGACGCGACCTTGATCACGGAGGAAGTGCTCGGCATCGAGCTGCCGCCCGAGATCATCAAACCCGGTGGCTATGACAGCTGCGACGCCATGATCGCAGACCTTGTTCCGAAACTGCGGGCCGTCTTCGTCGGCGAACTCAAGGTCAAGAAGACATCCAGCAAGCAGCCGGCGGGGGCGTAGCCCGCCATGGCCTCTCCAGCGGACCAATGGCGCGATCTCGGTGAGCGGCTGCGCAAAGCGCGCGAGTATCTCGAACTGACGCAGGACGAAGCGGCTCGAGTGATCGGGATTTCCCGCCCATCACTATCTCAGGTAGAAAACGGTCGACGAAAGGTCGATGCGGTTGAGTTGGCCGCGTTTGCCAAACTCTACGGGCAGTCGGTCGAGACTCTTGCCGGCGCTATGCCACAACAGATTCCAGAGGACGTTCAGCACTTGGCTCGCGCGACCCGCGATCTCTCAGACCAGGATCGCGCAGAGCTCCTGCGTTTTGCTGAGTTCTTGCAGGCGCGATCGAAGAAGGACGATCGCGTTGGCTAGGTCGCCTGCTGCCTCCACTCGATTGAACGCGGCTGCGTCCGCCAAGCGGCTTCACCGTCAGCTTGGGCTGGAGGCGCGCATCCGCCAGTCGGGCGGGGCGGTCGACGTGTTTGAGATCATTGCCGAATTGGATATTCCCCTTCTGTTCAAACCCCTTGAGACTGCCCAGGGGCTTTGCCTGCCGAAGCCGCTGCGTGGGATCATGATCACCACGCGCCGGACTCTCAGTATCCAGCGATTCACGGCCGCCCACGAACTCGGCCATTTGATGCTCGACCACGAGGCGAGCATCGACCTGGAGATTCTCGAACGGGGCCCCCTTGGACCCGACAAAGGGCGCGATCTCCAGGAGGTCGCCGCCGACGCCTTTGCGGCCGAGTTCATGCTCCCAAGATGGCTCTACGGCTACCACATCCAACGGCAGGGGTGGTCGGTCGCTGAACTACGCAACCCCAACGTCACCTACCAGCTCTCGTTGCGCATGGGCGCCAGCTACGAGGCGACCTGCTGGGGGCTTCTGAGCCATCAAATCCTGAAGCGACCCGAAGTTGATGCGCTCCGGAAGGAGAAGGTCGCCAACATGAAGGCGCGGCTGGGCGACGGATTTCGGCCGGCCGACTCATGGGCCGACGTCTGGCGCTTCACGGAGCGCGATGATGGCGGCGTCATCGGCAGCACCGAGCGCGACCTGGTCCGGTTGGAACTGCCGGAGAACAGTAGCGCTGGATACGAATGGGACGTTGGCATCCTGCGCGAAGCCGGCCTCGAAATCCTCGATGACAGATCGGAGTTCAACGAAGACCCGGTTATATACGGCGCGCCGGCCAAACGCCGCGTCATGGCAAGACCCCTGACGTCGGATCGTCGGACAGTCTCTCTCATCGAAAGCCAGCCTTGGAGCCCCAGCAACGATTCACGCCTCACCGTGACTCTGAACTTCGACGGTGCTGAAACAGGGGGCCTTTCCAAGGCCGAGCGCCGGCGTGTAGGAGCCATGCCCGCGTGATCGTCGATGTCGACCTGCGACCCCAGTTTCAAGGCGTCCGGCACCAGGGTCAACGCTCAGCATGCCTTGCGTTCGCGACGACGGCCGCTCATGAGCGCCATATCGCCGCGCCCGAACTCCTGTGTGTGGAGTATTTGTTCTATCATTCAGTTCAACGAACGCCCGGTGCCGATCCCGGCGCGGGTGCCTCGATGCTCGCGATGGGCGATGCCCTTCGCGATGATGGTCAACCCGTGGAGGCCGTCTGGCCCTACTTGGCGGCGCAACCCGCCCCAGGGGCTTGGACCGTCCCGACCTTTAAGAATCCGGTGTTGAAGGCGACCGCAGATATGTCGTCTCGGGACTTCGACGCGATTGTCGCCACGCTCGACAGCGACCGCCCTGTGGTGCTGGGGCTGGTGATCACCGCCAGCTTCCTTCGCTGCACCCCGAGCGGACGGCTGCCGCCATTGAATCCTGATCCGGCCCGCAGTGGCCACGCCGTGCTTGCCGTTGGGCACGGACGAGATCCGAGTGGTGATCAGCACATCCTGATCCGTAACAGCTGGGGGGCCTCTTGGGGCTCCGGCGGGCACGCCTGGCTGTCGCGTCCTTATGTTGCCGGGCAACTCCGCGACACCGCGATCCTAACCTGAGAGCTACCGATGGAACTGATCAAAGGCGAAACCTGCCCCAGTGTCTGGCTTAAGGCGGTTGAGCACCTCACGGGCTGCCCGGCGCACGAGGACTTCGACGTCTTCCTCGGCATCGCCACGCCGACGATCTACTCGGCGTCGGATCGGGTGATCCTCGATACCGTCGACGCCTTCCTCCGGGACCATGGGGGCTCCCGGGTTGAAACGGTCGCGGAAACGCTCTTTCCGCTCAGCGACTATCTGCATCACGGAGCCAAGGGCGTGTACGAGGTGTACCCCAAGCGCATCCAGCACATCAGGAGCGCTCGCAGCAATGATCGCCGATGGGGCACCTATGCCCTACGGCTGCTTGAACCGCGGCTAGACCCAAAGAAGCGCAAATACGTGCCGCTTGCGGCGCTCGTCACCAAGATCAGGGACCATGGAAAGTATCGGGCGGCGCATGAACTCAACGTTGGCCCCTTTGAAGACGACATCGAAATCTACGACCCGGACCGCGATCGGTTGCGCCCCTATGGGGGACCTTGCCTCAGCCATCTGAGCTTCAAGGTCTATGACGGGAGGGTTCGGCTGAACGCCACCTATCGATCGCATTTTTATGTCCAGAGGCTTCTGGGCAACCTGATCGGCTTGGCCAGGTTGCAGTTCTTTGTCGCCAACGAAAGCGGACTGGAAGTGGGGCCGTTGACAATCAATTCCACTTTCGCCCGCCTGGATGCCGGCGGCGGCGGCGGCGGCGGTGACGGAGGTCGATGGGGTGAGGGCGATATCACGCGGCTGATCGCCGCCTGCCGTAAGGCGGCGGACGCCGAGGCTACATTGCCAGTTCAGGCTGTCGTGGCTCCAGCCGCAGGTCATACGCCTCTGCCATCTGCCGCCTGAACTCTGTCTGCCCACCGTAGCTTGGGTGGCGCACATAGGTATGGGGGAGGCCCAGGCGTTCGAGCGCCCGTCCGGCATCGTTGCCCAGCACAAAGATTCGCTCGAAGTCGAAGGCCTCCATCATAGCCGCCAAAAGATCCTCACAGGCGGCGAACTCGCGCCGCGTGTGACAGCGGTTGTTCAGGGGTGCGTCGGCTTCGTGGGGGTGGAAAGGGAAGGCGTTCCATAGGAACGGCGGCTCTTCGATTGCTTGTATGACGCGCCAGATTTCGGCGGCGGTGCGTTCCGCCACAGTCTGCGTCGTCGTCGCCTTGCGTGCGCCATCGACGTTGAAGGCGACGCAGAATGAAGGGAGATGGGCTTCGTCGGTCAACGGCAGTCCGGTGCGGCGGCCGCCGCGATAGCCTAGGTCACGTCCGATCCAGGCCGTGCGCGGCATCGCTCTGAAGGCCTCGGCGAAATAGATCTCCAGGTTGTGGAGTCTAACCCCAGGCGAGGCCTCGTCGTCATGGATCTCACAGACGTGGCGGTAGGGATTGAAGACGTTCTCGAACTCCATAGCCCACAAGGCGGCGGAGAACTCCAGAGCGCGATCCTGCGGCTCGCCCTTCACCGCGACATTATCACCCCTCATCGAGACCCTCTCTAAACTCAAGCGTATGGCCGTCGAAGTCGGCCACGACATAGCCCTGGCGGTGCGCTTTCAGGGCGCGGAATACGGCAAATCCGTCCAAGATGGCCTTTTCCCACTGCCAAAGCGCACAGCGCGTCACTTCATAGCCGCGGATGAATTCCTGAATGGATTTCAGGAGGTCATAGTCGACGTGGTCCAGGCCTTCGAAAAGCTGACGATCGAGGCCCCGCCCAAAGATGAAGGTCGCGACCCCTTCTTCGATAAGGATGGCGCGTGCTCCATCTTGGTTTTCGTCCAACTCCGCATCGCTTTTGCGCTTGAGGTGGAGCAGGGCCCTTAGGACCGGTGACCAGCCGAGATGAACCGCGAAGGCGATGTGGAAGACATCGTGAAAGCGGTAATCGTCGCGTTCACTTTTGTTGTCTGTTAGCCGGTCTCCAACAATGATGCCGTTGCACTTTTGTATGACGTAAGATTTTGTGCCACTCGTTTCTTCTGCAACGAAGAATTCCAAGCGCTCGGGCAGGCGCTCGTTCTTCGGCATGCCCGAGTCGATGCGCGGGGGGTAGCTTGAGTCGATGGGCCAGCGGCTGAAAATCTTCATCAAGTTGCCGCGAGCGGCCGCGTTCATGCCGACCTCCGCGGCGACCGCGGCGGCCACCAGGGCCCGAAAGATTTCCACCATGTGAGCAGAGAGCTTGTCGCGATTGTTGGCGAAGGCGTCGGCTCGGAAGTCGTTGACTAAGTCGCCAACATAGCCCGCGAGGGCAATCGCCCGGACGCTGAAATCCTGCTCGGAGACCGGGGTGTCGAGGCGGCTCTGAATGTCGTCGAAGGTCCCGAACTCGTGCTGGTCGACTTCGTCCCAGTCGCCGATTTCGCGAAACATTCGCTGGGCGAGGATGCTGAGGTCGAGTCCCGCTCGTGACGCTAGGTTGGTGAAATACCAAAGCGCGTCGCCCAACTCCTCGATGATAGCCGCGTCATACTGGTCGAACGCGGCCTTATCGCGCTGCTTCTTCTTCAGCGCGCTGAGGAGGCTCCCGACCTCGCCGAACAAGCCCAAGATCGGCGGCTCCATGCCACCTTGGTTCAGCCGATCAGTCGTCCGCGTTGCGCGCTGATACGAGTTGAGGTGGATGGTGTCGCCCGAGACCTCGTCGGGTAGAATGACGATAGGGTCGTAGCGGGCCGGCTCGCTCGCGGTCGGCTCCGGACTTGGGAAAGGAGCGTGAGTCATCTTTGGCCGCCAAGCTCAACTCGATGAGCGGTTGTAGCCCCATTTCCAAGTGCCCGAACAGTTGCGATGGGCGACAAGGCCCCGCTACGGAGTTCTTCGTTTGAGCCAACGAGCTAAGGTCCGCATCTGGCCCTATGCGAGACGCTCGTGCCGTTGTCCCCTTCACTGCCATGCTATAATCCCCCCTCCACGGAGCCCTCGCCATGCCCGACCCGCGCTATGAGGCTTCGGCTTATGAGTTCGCCAAGCTAGCGCTGGGGTCGCTGATCACCTCGTGCAGCGGGGCGGTGATCGGGCTGATGGCGTTCGCGGGGCAGCAGCCGAAGCTGGCGCCCGCGCTCGCCTGGCGGCTGGGCGTGGCGGCGGGGTGGCTGGGGGCGGCGCTGCTGCTGGCGCTGCTGTCGGCGATGTTCGCCTTCGCCAATCACGGGCTGCTGGCCTGGGGCAAGCCCAGGCTGTGGCTGCGCGGGCTGGCCGTGGGGGTGGGGATCGCCAGCCTGCTGGCGCTGACCATCGGCGGGATCGCCGCGGTGCAGATGCTGCTGGCTTCGGCGCGGTAGGGCGGGGGCTTCGGGGCTCGTAGCCGTCCGCCGCGGGCTTGCCCCCTTGCGTCTTTCGCCTTTGGCGAAAGCCACCTCCCCCGCTTTGCGGGGGAGGCGCTGGGCGCTTCTGCTCCTCCCTCGTGCAACGGGGGAGGTGGCGCGCCCGTAGGGCGTGACGGAGGGGGGCGTGGGGCGGGGCGTGCAGCACACTTTCCTCCGGTCATCCCCGCGAAAGCGGGGACCCAGGCTTTTTGCGTTGGGGCGGTCCTGAGGGATTCGGGCGGTTCAGGCTCGGCTACAAAAAACGCCTGGGTCCCCGCTTTCGCGGGGATGACCGGGGGTCGGGGGTCGCGCCGCACGGCGCCGGCTCGGCTTAAATCCCATGGCGGCATTTTGCCTGGCGTCCCGGGCCTCTCAAGGACGAGCGCGAACGCGCTCGCCGCGCACGCGGCCGGCCAGGGGCCGGTCCTTGAGAGGCCCGGGTCGCCAGGCTCGCGCGTCTTCCATGGGGTTTATGGCCGGCTCCGCCGCTGGGCGCGGCGGTCGCGTACCTGAGCGTGAGCTGCTGTTTGCGGTTTGCGCGCTGAGATCCCGCTTGGGTCTGCGACTTTCGCCGGGATGAGCGGGGGAGAGGGCGGCGCCGGGGAATTCACGCGCTAGTGTCGGGATCGGGCGCGGTGGAACGTCCTATGACCAGACGCCATTTGGGGGAGAGAGATCCGATGACGACGCACACCACCTTCGCGGCCTGCGCCGCGGCCGTCTCGATGGCGCTGCTGGCCGGGCCGGCGCTGGCCCAGGGGGCGCAGGCCGCGCCCGCCCAGCCGCCGGCCGGCAAGTACTACATGGACCCTTCGCACAGCACGGTGGTGTTGCGGGTGAGCCACCTGGGGTTCTCCAACTACACCATGAGCTTCGCCAAGGTGGAGGGGACGCTGACGTTCGATCCGGCCAACCCGGCGGCGATGACGGTGGAGGCGACGATCGACCCGGCCTCGCTGACCCTGCCCGCGCCGCCGGCCGGCTTCCACGCGACGATCACCGGCAAGGGGTGGCTGGACGCGGGCGCGTTCCCGAAGATCACCTTCCGCTCGACCAAGGTGGAGCCGACCGGCCCGCGCACGGCGAAGGTGAGCGGCGATCTCTCGTTCCACGGGGTGACCAAGCCGGTGACGATCGAGGCGACCTATAATGGCGGCTGGGCGAAGAACGCGTTCGACGGCGACCGGGTCGGGTTCTCCGGCAAGGGCGTGCTGACGCGCTCGGAGTTCGGGGTGGCGTCGGGGATCCCGGCGCCGGGCTCGACCATGGGCGTCAGCGACGCGGTGGATTTCGTGATCGAGACCGAGTTCAGCTCCAACCCGCCGGCCGCTCGGGCAGCGTAGTAGTGGATCCAGCCATGGCCTATATCGACGGGTTCGTGATCGCGGTGCCGACCGCCAACAAGCAGAAGTTCATCGACCACGCCAAGACCTTCGACGCCTATTTCATGGAGCTGGGGGCGGTGC
>NZ_JAUYQL010000125.1 GCF_030697305.1 Phenylobacterium sp.
CACCTGCTCGCAGGCGCGCGGCGTATCGAGCTGAGCATGCGCATAGCGCGGCGCCGGCGCCGGCTGGACGACCCCGTCGATGGTCACGAACGATCCGCGGGCCTTGGCGTGCGGGTGCTCTGGGGCTTCGGTCAGGCTGAGCACAGGCGCGAAACAGGCGTCGGTGTATTCGAGCAGGTCGCACCATTCGGCCCGGGTCTTGGTCTTGAACAGGGCCGCGATCTTGTCGTGCAGCGCCGGCCATTGGCCGCGATCGTTCTGGGCGTCGAACGCCGGGTCGGCGTCCAGCCCGGTCAACTTGCGCAGGGTCGCGTAGAACTGCGGCTCGATAGCCCCGATCGAGACGAAGGCGCCGTCGGCCGTCTCATAGGCGTCGTAGTAGTGCGCGCCACTGTCCACGACGTTGGCGCCGCGCTCGTCGATCCACGATCCCCGGGCCAGCCCTTCATGGAAGGCCGTCATCAACACGCCCGAGCCGTCCGACATGGCGCAGTCGATCACCTCGCCCTTGCCGGTCTTCGCGGCGTTGAGCAGCGCCGCGCACATCGAGAACGCGAGCATCATGCCGCCGCCGCCGAAGTCGCCGATAAGCGCCGGCGGCGCGACGGGCGCAGCGCCCCGTCTTCCGACCGAGTGCAAGGCGCCGGAGATGGCGATGTAATTGATGTCGTGGCCCGCGGACGAGGCGAAGGGACCGGTCTGGCCCCAGCCGGTCATGCGGCCATAGACCAGCTTAGGATTGAGCTGCAACAACACGTCGGGTCCCAGGCCCAGGCGCTCCATGGCGCCGGGACGGAAACCCTCGATCAATCCATCGGCTTCCGCCGCGAGCCGCTTGATCGCCTCCAGCCCGTCCGGTGATTTCACATCGACGGTGACCCGCCGACGATTGCGCATCATCGAACTCGACTCGTTCGGATTTGCGCCAGGGCGTTCGATGCGCAGGATGTCGGCGCCGCTATCGGCCAGCATCATCGCGGCGAACGGTCCAGGACCGATGCCGCCCATTTCGACGATACGCACGCCGCTCAGTGGTCCGGCCATGGCCGCCTCCCCGTTCCAATTCTCGTTGGTCAACGGAGTACCGGCGCGGGGGCGTCAGGGGAAGGGAGCCTGCGCGATGAAGCGTAGAGCCATGCGAGAGGGCGAACCCATTCCCGGCATCGTCACGTAGGCAGGTTGGACGGGTCGCGATCCACAGGCGCTACGGTCACAGGCTCACCGTGACTGCGCAGAGCGCTAGACATTCCATCAACCAGCAACTCAGCGTGCTCCCGGCACGCGAACGGCCCCATCCAGTCGTGGCCTTTCACAAACCAGCCTTCGGGTTTGTTAACGATAGTGAACGTCAAACAAGTCATGGCGAAGGCACCTCTGACTTATTCAACTCACAACTTTGCAGTGTGTTCCATTTTTTCTGTAATCTCTGGTTTATCCCGTCATTATTTGAACACAATGCGATTGTGAACGGCGTCTTCTTTGATCGACCAGACGTCTTGCGAGGTATGCAAACGCTTCGTGCCTTTGGGCCTGTGGCCTGGATCACTTCAGCGCCGACCTCGACCTTCGGGTCCAGGCGCTTTCGACGCCGTGATGGTCGCCTTAGGGCGTTGCGGCGTGCATTGCCGTGGACCCGCACTGGGGTCGACGCCCTGGATTCCGCGTTAACAACAGCGCATGTTCATTTTGCCGAGGGGAAAATCTCTGAATTCTCTCGAGCGACGGTGATGCCAGGGGTGTTGATTGGCTCCTTTCAAGAACGACGGATCCCGTCAGGTCATGGACATTTCGCCGAACTATCTCTTCCTTGGCGACGGCGGCGAGATGGGCGAGCGCATCCGCGCCTATGACTGGGCCCGCTCGCCCATCGGCTCGCCGGATCAATGGCCGCAGAGTTTGAAGACGGCCGTCCGTCTGGTCCTGACGTCTCGTCACCCGATGTTCATCTGGTGGGGGCCGGAGCTGATCCAGTGCTACAACGACGCCTATGCCGAGACCATGGGCCCGGAGCGTCATCCCTCGGCGCTCGGGGATCGCGGTCGCGATTGCTGGGCGGAGATCTGGCCGATCATCGGGCCCCAGGTCGACCTTGTGATGCGTGGCGAAGGCTCGACCTGGAACGACGACCAGCTTGTGCCGATTACCCGGCATGGCGGCCTTCGGGACGTCTGGTGGACCTATGGCTACAGCCCGATCGACGACGCCGGCGGGGTGGGCGGCGTGCTTGTGGTTTGCAACGACGTGACCGAAGCCCACCTGGCCCGCGATGCGCTTGACCAGCGCAACGCCCAACTGCGATCCGACGTGGAGCGGCTGCACGAGTTGTTTGTGCAGGCCCCTGGCTTCGTCGCCATACTCGGTGGGCCGGAGCACGTTTTCGAGTTCACCAACACCGCTTACGAGCGCCTCGTCGGACGCCACGACCTTATCGGCCGTCCGGTGCATGAGGTGCTGCCGGAGATAGCCGCGCAGAGCTTCTTGGACTTGCTCCGAGAGGTCTACGCCAGCGGCGAACCGCACGTGGGGACGCGTGCGCCCCTCCGCGTTGTGCGGGCGGCGGGCGCGGAGCCTGAACTGCTTTATGTGGACTTTGTCTTCCAGCCGATCAGGGACGCCTCCGGACAGGTTTCCGGCATTTTCGTCGAGGGACACGACGTCACGGCGAGGGTGATGGCGGAGGAACGCCAGCGGCTGGTGGTGGACGAGATGAACCACCGCGTGAAGAACATCCTGTCCACGGTGCAGGCGCTTGCGATGCTGACTGGCAAAAGCGCGAAGACCGTCGATGAATTCAGATCCGCTCTCAGCGACCGCATCCACGCGATCGCAACCACACAGGACCTGCTCATTCGGGGTCAATCAGGTCATGTGGAGCTCTCTGCAATCCTCGAGGCGGAACTGGCGCCGTATCTGGGGGCGGGTCAGGTGGACCTGCGCTGCGAGCCCATGTCGCTTGCGCCGAACGCGGCGGTGAGCCTCGGCATGTTGGTCCATGAACTGCTGACCAACGCTGCAAAGTATGGCGCGCTATCCACCCCGGCGGGCAGGTTGAACGTTCGCGCGACGCACGTCGGTCGGCAGGGCCTCGTCGAATGGCGCGAAACCATCGAGCGGCTGGTCGACGTTGATGTGAAACCCGGCTTCGGCACGCGACTCATCGAGCGTCTCGCGGGCGACCTGGGCGGGCGGGCGAGCGTGACGTTGTCGCCCACGGGGCTTCGGGCTGACATCGCGCTCGACCTTGGCCTCGATCAATCCAGGGGTGCGGAATTCCATGCGGAACTGGCGCAGCAAAGCGCAGACGCCGCGTGCGATACGCGCTTGGACCGCCCGAAGATCCCATGATGTACGGGCCGGCCGCGAAACCTAGTCGAACGCCGCTGTGCTCTACACCGCGGGCGCTCGGGCTCAGTCGAGTTTCACAGCGTCCGTCGGAACGGCGAGGCTCGCCGCAGTCCAGATTTGCTTAAGCTGAAGCTTGAGGCTGCGACTGGTGAGCTGCGCCTTGGCGTCCGAATAGCCTTCCGCGCGCAGGACCAGGGCGAGCTCGGTCAAGGAGGTGATTCTGCCCGATCTTGCCAGTTGGAAGGCCCGCTCTAGCGTTGTGGGACGATCATTCACGACAGGTCACGCCAGCCGCCGGGATAGAGTCCCTCAGCCGCCCGTCCGGCTTGAACCCCTGGCGATCGCCGCGCGCGCGCGCGGTGGATCGGGGACACTCATGCACAACTTCACACTCGCACATCAGATTCCAGAGCCAATGGCGCCGCCACGAAAGCCAGCTAAGGCGCTGAAAAGATTGGTAGCTGGGGGCGGGATCGAACCGCCGACCTGTGGGTTATGAATCCACCGCTCTAACCATCTGAGCTACCCAGCCACGGGGCCTTTCAGCGAGCGCCGGGTATAGGCAACGAAACGCCAGCCTTCAAGCGGCTTGGGACATTGGGCGGCGCGGGCTAGATTCCCCGACGCATGAGCGTCCTCCACCTTCTGGGAACTTCGGGCGAAGGCGGCGCGGAAACCTATTTCCTCGACCTCGTCCAGGCCCTGCACCAGGCGGGCGTCGTCCAGGCTGCGGCGATCCGCCGGCATGAGGCGCGCGCGACGTCGCTCGCCAAGTCAGGCGCCAGCGTCGGGGTGTTCGGTTTCGGCGGCCCGATCGACCTGCTGACCAAACCCCGCGTTGCGGCGTTCGCCCGTCGCCACGACACCCGCCTGGCGCTGGCCTGGATGAACCGCGCCGCGCGCCATACGCCAAAGGGGCCCTGGGCGCGGGTCGGGCGGCTGGGCGGCTACTACAGCCTCAAATACTACCGCGGTTTCGATGCCCTGGTGGCCAACACCGAGCACATCGCCGACTGGGTGGTGGAGCAGGGCTGGCCGGCGGGCCGCGTGCGCTACATCCCCAACTTCGCCGCGGCCCCCGCCGCAGGCGCAGCAGCCGAGCGCGCTGCGCTGGCGACGCCGAGCGACGCGCCGTTGCTCCTGGCCATGGGCCGCCTGCACGACGCCAAGGCCCACGACGTAGCGCTGGCGGCGCTCGCTCGGCTGCCCGAGGCCTATCTGTGGATCGCCGGCGCCGGTGCGCTGGAGGCCAAGCTCAAGGCGATGGCCGATGCTCTGGGGGTGGCCGGGCGGGTGCGGTTTCTGGGCTGGCGCAACGACCCCTCGGCGCTCTACCGGGCGGCCGACGTCTGCATCTTTCCCTCGCGCTTCGAGCCGTTGGGCAATGTCGTGATCCAGTCCTGGGCGCACGGCCTGCCGGTGGTGGCCGCCGCCAGCCAAGGGCCGGCCGCGCTGATCCGCGACGGCGAGGACGGCCTGCTGGTCCCGATCGACGACGCCGAGGCGCTGGCGGACGCCACGCGCCGGGTGCTGGAGGACGACGCCCTGCGGGTGCGACTGGCAGCCAAGGGGTCGGAGCGGGTAGCGGCCGAGTTCTCACCCGCCGCCGTGGTCGAGCAATGGCGCACCCTGTTCGCGGACCTGGGCGCCGGCTGATGTGCGGCGTCGCGGGCTTGCTGGGTGTGGACGGCTCGGCGCGGCTGATGATCGAGGCCCTGGCGCACCGCGGTCCGAACGGCGTGCGGGTGGAAGATCCTGCGCCCGGCTGTTCGCTAGGGCACGCGCGGCTTTCGATCATCGACCTGGAAGGCGGCTGGCAGCCGCTGCATGCCGCAGGTTCCACGGTGATCGGCAATGGCGAGATCTACAACTACGTTGAGCTCACCCGGGACCACGGGTTGGAAGGCGCGTTGGCCACCGGGTCCGATTTCGAACCCCTGCTGCACCTCTATGGACGCGAGGGCCAAGCGGCCTTCGACCGGCTCCGCGGCATGTACGCCCTCTGCCTGCTGGGCGCGGACGGCCGCACGTGGCTGGCCCGCGATCCATTCGGGATAAAGCCGCTCTACCTGCTGGAACAGGACCAGGGCCTGGCCTTCGCCTCCGAACCTCGCGCCTTCATCGCCGCCGGTCTGCTGGCGGCGGAACTGGATCTCGAGGCCGCCCGCGAACTGGCGGCGCTCAACTACACGCTGGGCGAACGCACGATCTTCAAGGGCGTGCGCCGGCTGGCGCCCGGCGAGGTCGTCGAGGTCAGAGACGGTCGTCTGGCGCAGCCTCGCCGCCGGCCGGCGCTAGCCTCCACCCGCGCGGCGGCGCGGGGCGGCGAGATGGAGCTGGTGCGCAAGCTCGACACGGTGCTGGAGGACTCGGTGCAGGTGCACCAGCGCGCCGACGTCCCCTACGGCCTGTTCCTGTCGGGTGGTGTGGATTCCTCGGCGATCGCCACGGTGATGGCTCGCCTGAACGCGCGCCCGGTGACCGCCTTCACCTGCGGCTTCGACGCGCCCGGCGCCCGCGATGAGCGCGCCCAGGCGGAACGTGTCGCCCGCGCTCTGGACCTTGAGTGGCACGAAACGCTGTTCGACGAGGCCGACTTCTGGCGCATCCTTCCCCAGGTCGCCTGGGCGCTGGACGACCCGACGGCGGACTACGCGATATTGCCGACCTATAAACTGGCGCAGGCCGCCAGGGACACCCTGACCGTGGTGCTGACCGGTGAAGGCGGCGATGAGCTCTTCGGCGGCTACGGACGCTATCGACGGGCGCGGCGCCCAGCCTGGCTAGGCGGTCGCGCGGCAGAGCCGCAGACCTCAGATCCACAGGTGCTGCAACGCTGGCGCGACGCCGCCGCCGCGCCGGATGCGCTGAACGGCCTGCAACGCGCCCAGTGGGGCGACGTCGCCACCTGGCTGCCCAACGACCTGTTGCTCAAGCTCGACCGCTGCCTGATGGCGCACGGCCTTGAGGGCCGCACGCCGTTCCTCGACCCGGAGGTGGCGGCCTTCGCCATGGCCCTGCCCGATCGCTACAAGGTGCGCGGGCGTCACGGCAAATGGCTGCTGCGGCGCTGGCTGCAGCACGCCTGCCCGTCGGCTGATCCATGGGGACGCAAGAAGGGCTTCACGGTGCCGGTCGAGACCTGGATCGCGCCGCGCGCTGCGGACATCGCGCGCCGGGTCGGGACTATCGC
>NZ_JAUYQL010000113.1 GCF_030697305.1 Phenylobacterium sp.
ACGTTGGTCGCCGAACGGCCCATGTCGAGCAGGTGGTCGACCGCCAGGATCAGCAGCAGGCCAGCTTCCGGCAAGTTGAAGTAGCTGAGGGTCGCGGCGATCACCACCAGGGACGCACGCGGTACGCCGGCCATGCCCTTCGACGTGATCATCAGCAACAGCAGCATGGTGATCTGCTGGCCGACGCTGAGTTCGACGCCGTAGACCTGGGCGATGAACAGGGTCGCGAAGGTGCAGTACATCATCGACCCGTCCAGGTTGAACGAGTAGCCGAGCGGCAGCACGAAGCTCGCCACGCGGCGTGAGACGCCCCATTTCTGCAGCTCCTCCAGCGTCCGCGGATAGGCGGCCTCGGAGGAGGCTGTGGAGAAGGCGAGCAGGGCCGGCTGACGGATCGCGGCGATCAGCTTCAGCGCGCGCGGGCCCACGATCAGCACGCTGACGCCGATCAGCAGGCCCCAGAGCAGCGCCAGCGACAGATAGAAGCCTCCGACGAACTTGGCGTAAGTCGCCAGGATCTCCAGCCCCTGGGTGGTCACCGTGGAGGCCAGCGCGGCGAAGATGGCGAACGGCGCCAGCTTCATCACATAGCCGGTCACCTTGAGCATGATCGAGGCGATCTGGTCGACCAGGGCCAGCACCGCCGGCGCCTTGTCATCGATAGCCGCCACCGCGGTGCCGACAAAGATCGAGAACACCACGATCTGCAGGATCTCGTTGTTGGCCATGGCTTCGACGATCGAGCGAGGCACCAGGTGGGTGATGAAGTCCTTGAGCGTGAACTTCGAGGCGTCGACCGCTGCGCCCGCCGTCTGGGCGTCCGGCAGGGTCAGCGAGAGGTCGGCGCCTGGGCGCAGCAGGTGCACCATCAACAGGCCGATGCTCAGCGAGACGATGGAGGCGGTGATGAACCACCCCATGGTCTTGATCCCGACACGGCCGATGGCCGCCGCGTCCTCCATGTGGGCGATGCCGGCCACAAGGGTGGCGAACACCAGCGGGGCGATGATCATCTTGATCAGCCGCAGGAAGACATCGGTGATGATCGAGAGCGTTTCGGCGAACGCCTTGCCCTGTTCGGGGGTGAGGCCCTGGTTGGCGGCCCAACCCACACCGATCCCCAGCACCATGGCGGCGATCAGCAGGTAGGTGAACAGGCGATTCATGGAGTTGTCCCCGAGTGGTCGCCGACAGTTGTGGCCGGTGTGTCACGCGTCGTCCATCCCGCCACCTCGATACCCGGTGGGATTGCGGGCTATATGGGCGCCATGACCATTGAGGCACAGGCCGCCGCCATCGTTGCGCGGCTGGACGACGAATACAGGCGATCGGTCGGGGCGTTGCGAGCCGATCTGAAGCGGTTTCTCGCTGGCGGCGGGCCGCCGGAGGCAGCCTTGCGGGCCAGCGGCGCCTATGCCTATCCGGAACTGCGTCTGAACTGGCCGGTGGGCAAACCCTATCCGCGGATCGGCCGCTCCTATGCGCGCATGGCCCGCCCGGGGCGCTACGCGGTGACCGTGACGCGGCCGGACCTGTACCGCGACTATCTGATCGAGCAGCTCACCCTGCTGATGCGGGACTTCGAGGTGGAGCTGGATGTCGGGCGATCCACCCAGGAGATCCCGTTTCCCTATGTCCTCGACGGCACCACGGACAGCACCCAGGTCGACCTGGACGCCGCCGCCATCGCGCGCTGGTTCCCGACCACGGAACTGGCCGAGATCGGCGACGAGATCGCCGACGGCCTGTGGAGCCCGGCGCTGGAGGCCCATCGCCCGCTGGCGCTGTTCGATGGCCTGCGCACCGACTTCTCCCTGGCCAGGCTCGCCCACTACACGGGCACGCCGGTGGAGCACGTCCAGCAGTTCATCCTGTTCACCAACTATCACCGCTACGTCGACGAGTTCGTCCGCTGGGGGCTGGAGCAGCTTCAGGAGGATGGTCCCTACACCGCGCTGTCGGCGGCGGGCGGAGCCTTGGTCGACGCGGGGACGCCGGATGCGGCGGGCGTCGTGGCCGCGGCGGCCTGGCGGCGTCACCAAATGCCCGCCTACCACCTGATGGCCCCGGACCGACGCGGGATCACCCTGGTCAACATCGGCGTCGGTCCGTCGAACGCCAAGACGATCACCGACCACCTGGCGGTGTTGCGCCCGCAGGCCTGGTTGATGATCGGCCATTGCGGGGGCCTGCGCGACAGCCAGACCATCGGCGACTATGTGCTGGCTCACGCCTACCTGCGCGACGACCATGTGCTGGACGACGTGTTGCCGCCGGAGGTGCCGATCCCGCCGATCGCCGAAGTCCAGGTGGCGCTGAACGCGGCAGCCGAGCAGGTGACCGGCGAGACCGGCGAAATGCTCAAGCGACGCCTACGGACCGGGACCGTGGTCACCACGGACGACCGGAACTGGGAGCTGCGCTTCTCGTCCAGCGCGCTGCGGTTCAACCAGTCGCGCGCTGTGGCCATCGACATGGAGAGCGCCACGATCGCCGCCCAAGGCTACCGGTTCCGGGTGCCGTACGGCACGCTGTTGTGCGTCTCCGACAAGCCGCTGCATGGCGAGATCAAGCTGCCAGGCCAGGCTAACGCTTTCTACGAACGCGCCATCGGTCAGCATCTGCAGATCGGCGTGGCGACCATGGACCTGCTGCGGCAGGAAGGCCCGAGACTGCATTCGCGCAAGCTGCGCAGCTTCGATGAACCTCCATTCCGATGAGCCGCCGCTTTGCGCGGCGACGGGCGAGAGCCACAAACGGATCGCGCCCGCCGCGGCTGTTAGGCCAGGGCGGGCGCTTTCAGGGACGGAACCTCTCCGACAGGTTCGTGAAAAGACACTGCGCTCGGCATCGAAGACCGGCCAATCACCTCGGTGTGAGACACGCGGACGTGTTCATGGCTCAGCTTCTAAAGGGAAATTCCTGCGTATGACGCCCCTCGACGACCGAGGCCTCACGCTTGGCGACGGCTTGTTTGAGACTGTCCTGGCGTTGGACGGGGTGCTGGTCGGCGTCGCCGCGCATCTGGATCGCATGGCGCAGGGCTGCGCGGTGCTGGGACTGCCGATGCTGGACAGGGGGCGGGCGCGGGCCGAAATGCAGGCGAGCCTGGCGGCTGTCGGATCGCACGCTCGGGTCGCCGTGCGCCTGACACTGACCGCGGGCTCAGGCGGGCGCGGACTCGACCGTCTGACGTCGCCGTCGCCGCGGCTGTTCGCCACCGCGGCTCCTGCGCCTGCGCCTGCCGGTCCAGCGCGTCTGCTGGTCAGCACGGTGCGACGCAACGCGGCTTCACCGGCGTCACGGCTGAAGTCGCTCTCCTATCTCGACAATGTGCTGGCGCGCCGCGAGGCGAACGGCAGCGGTTGCGACGAGGCTGTGATGCTCAATGCGGCGGGGGAGGTGGCCTGCGCTGCGGCGGCCAACATCTTCTGGCTGCGCGAGGGGCGCATCTTCACGCCGGCGTTGGCCTGCGGCGTGCTGGCGGGCACCATGCGCGCAAGGGTCCTGGCGGCGAGCGCCGCGGCCGGCGTCGAAGTCATCGAAACACACGGCGATCTGGCGGAGCTGGAGGCGGCTCCGGCGGCCTTCATCACCAATGCGCTGATCGGGGTGCGGCCGGTGGAGCGGATCGGCTCGATCGCGCTCAACCCCTCGGCGCTCGTGCAACGCCTGGCCGACGCCGTCGCCTGATCACGGATGAAGCGCCTAGGTGCAGTCCGCGCAGGCGATCACCTCGGTGCGGCGCGGCCGGTGGTAGTAGGTCTCGTTGAAGTGCACGACGTTCGGCAGGATCTGGTTGATGAACGAGTCGTAGTCGAACCGAAGGTCGGTCTTGACGATGCTTTCGTTGGCAGCGATCAGGCCCGCCGGGAAACCGGCGACGACCGAGTTCTTGGGCGCGAGCTTGGGCAGGGCGGCTCCGACCGAGACGCTCCACACCACGCGGGCCACGCCGCCGGCGTCGGCCTGGACATTGGTGATGCGGATGCTGAGGTCCGACGGCACGCCGGGATCGACGATCGCCGTTCCGATCTGGATGATGTCGGTGAGCGTGGCGGTGTTCACCGACGTCGACTGGGCGACGAGGTCGCCGACGATCGAGGTGGCGTGGCCGGCGCGTCGTTCGGCCATCAACACCAGAGTGAGCGCTGCGAGCCCTAAATACAGCAGCACCATGATGGGCGCGATCATCGCGAACTCGATGGCGGAGACGCCGCGTTGGTCGCGGAGCAGGCGTTTCAGGAACATTTCGAGCCTACCGGCAGGGTGCTGCTGAACGGTTCGTTGCGGAAGGCGGAGATGGAATTGATCATCCGCTTGTTCGACCCGGCGCCCATGTTCTGCAGGGCGTTGTTGAGCAGCGGCGTGAAGAGCTTCCACTGATAGCGGGTGCGGACCAGGACGATGTCGGTGGGCTCGCCCGGCGACCAGCAGTTGGCGGCCGGATCGAGCGGATTGTAGGTCACCGGGTTGAGCTGCGGGTAGTTCGCCAGATCGTTGAACGTCGCGAAGGTGCGCACGTCCAGACTGAGATCGGTGGAGCAGTTCGCCTGAAGCCACGACATTTTGGAGCAAACCAGGAGCTTGAAATCGGCTTTGGTGTTGCCGGCGCTGGTCTGGAACTCGCCCGTGCGGATCTGGCGCGAGGCCGACTCTGTAGCCGCCTCCAGGGTGGTCGAGACGATGAACACCATCGCCAGCTCGACGATGCCGAACAACAGCACCAGGAACGGGAAAGAGACCAGGGCGAACTCGACCGCGGTCGCGCCGCGCCGGGCGCGGGCGAACCGTTGGAAAAGTCGTCGTGGTTCGCGCATTCGCGGCATCACCAGCTTCGCCCCCAAGGCCTTCGCTGAGAGTATCCGCGATCCAGGCTAATCGAGGCTTAAGGGGCCGGGGCCGCCGGCGCAGGCTCTGAAGCCCCGGGCGTCGAGGCCGCGGCCGGCGGGCCCACCCGCTCGCAAAGCGAGCTGCAGGCGTAGCTGACCATCTGCGGTCCGCGGAAAATCGAGACGCTGGCTTCCGGTGCGGTGACCACCAGGTCGCGCTCCAGGATCGTGCGGCCGGCGCGATCGACGACGATCAGGTTGGTCATGCCATAGGCCTTGCCCAGGACCACGACGTTGCGCGAGTCGATCATGCTGACGTCGGCGATGCCGGGATTGCCGACGATCACGTCCCGGGCCGGCGCGCTTAGCCGGATCCTGGCGCTCTGATCGAGGCGGACGGCGAAGGTTTCCGCCAGGGCAGGCTGAGCTGCGAGGGCGGCGGCGACGGCGAGAAGGGTGAGGCGGCGCATGGGAAGCTCCGATTGTTCGGGCCAAAAAATGCGCCGCAATGGTCAACAAAGCCTGAAGCTTCAGCGCCCTTGCGCGCGCGAGAGTCTTAAATGTGAAATCGGCGATTCCGGCCCGTTTCGGCGGCGTGGTTAATCGATCCTAATAGTAAATCAAAGTAAACCATATAAATAATTTGTCGAATACTTCCAGGTTTACTCCACATTAAGCGAGCCAGGCGATAGTCGCGTCAATTCGGGGGCGAGCAGTTTCCAGCGGATGTCCTAAAGGCGTCGGTTGCTCGCTGCAGAAGGAGATCGAGCACATGTCCAAATTCGTGAAGCGTTTCATGCACGACCAGTCGGGCGCGACCGCAATCGAATATGGCCTGATCGCTGCGCTTATTGCGGTGGTGCTGATCAGTGCGCTCCAAACTCTCAGCGGGAAAATCGGCGGAACCTTCAATGCCGCCAGCGCTCAAATGCCTTAGCCACCGCTGCAAGTAACGCCGCGGCTCAATCTCTAGTCTAATCTAAAAAGGACCCCAACAATGACCAACTTCATCAAGCGTTTTTCGAACGACGAATCCGGCGCCACGGCCATCGAATACGGCCTGATCGCGGCGCTGATCGCCCTGGCTCTCGTGGCCGCTCTGAACTTCCTCGGCCCGAAGGTCGCCGGTACGTTCAACAAGGTTGGCAGCGCTATGCCGTAAGACCTGCGGGTCTTATAGACGCATCACTACAGGGGCTGCGGCGCGCGAGCGCCGCAGCTCTTTTTTTGCGTCTGTGAGACTGTCGAGCGTCTGTGCAACACTCCGTTCACCCAATCCAGAGAGCATGCCGCCGACAAAGGTGCGCACGATGCTTCCCGCTCTTCAGATGATCCTGGTGATGGTGTTCCCGGCCCTGGTGACCGTGGGCGGCCTGCGCGACCTGACGAGCTACATCATCCCGAACTGGATCTCCATCACCCTCGCCGCTGCGTTTCTGCCGGCCGCGCTGGCGCTTGGCGTGCCCTTGGGGGACATTGGCCTGCACGCGGCGGTTGGCGCGGGCGCTTTGGTGGCCGGCATGGTCATGTTCGCGCTGGGTTGGATCGGCGGCGGCGACGCCAAGCTGTTCGCTGCTGCGGGCCTGTGGCTGGGATGGCCCGCCTGCCTGATCTTCATCGCCGCCACGGCGGTCGCCGGCGGCGCCCTCGCCCTCAGCCTGCTGATGCTGCGCTCGATCTGGCTGCGACCGTTCCTGCCGGGTGGACCGGCTTGGTTCGGCCGCCTGGTGGAGCCGGGCGAAAACGTGCCCTACGGCGTCGCCATCGCTATCGGCGCGCTCGCGGCCCTGCCTTACTCGACCCTGCCAAACCTGATGGCCGTAGCTTTCTGACGCGCCTTTAGCAGGCGTTAACCATGGACCGGCCAAGGTCCATCGACCGCAGAATGTGGACATCCGAATCGCGCACGCCCTCGAAAAGACGGGACCGTCGCCAATTTCCTGCCAAGCGGGACGGAAATCGAGGTCATGGGCGCGGTCCGAATAGCCATCATCGCCATCGCCGGGATTGCGGGCGTCGCGCTCGCCTTCCTCATTCACGGCATGATGGCTCCCAAGCCAGTCGCGCCGGTCGCGGTCGCTGCTGTCTCCAAACCCATGGCCCAGGTGCTGGTCGCCAAGAAGGATCTGCCGATCGGCTGGCGCATCACGCCCGCTGATCTGAACTGGCAGGCCTGGCCGATCGAAGCGCTCAACGCGAACTTCATCACCGACGGCGCCGCGCCGACGCCGCAGCCGAAGGACGCCGCCAGCAAAGTCGCCAACACTGCGACCCGCGCCGCCACGGACCTGGTCATGGGACAGGGCCCGATGCAGGCGTTCGAAGGCGCGATCGTCAAGGAAGCCCTGATGGCCGGCGAGCCGATCACCGCACGCAAGGTCGTGCGAGCGGGCCAGAGCGGATACCTGTCCGTCGTCCTGCAGCCTGGCATGCGCGCCATGGCCATCCCGGTCACCGCCGAAACGGGCGCGGGCGGGTTCATCCTCCCTGGCGACCGCGTCGACGTCCTGCAGTCGCGGGCTCAGGACAACGGCGGCTCCAAGGCCTTCGTCACCGAGACTTTGATGCAGAACCTGCGGGTCCTGGCCATCGACCAGACCACGTCGCCGGAGGCTGACGCCAAGACCGTGGTCGGCGCCGTCGCGACCCTGGAAGTCCCGTCGTCCGACGTCGAGGTCCTGGCGCGTGGCAAGGCCCAGGGTGAGATGATCCTGGCCCTACGCTCCTACGCCGATGTCGGCGGCGCCTCGGGCCGCGGCGGGCCTGCCGCCCGCGAGCAAAGCGTCAACATCATTCGAGCCGGCAACTCCACAGAGGTCGCAGTCCGATGATCTGCAAGTTCGTCCTGCCCCTGGCGTTACTGGCGGCGGCCCTGGCGCCGATGTCGGTGTCGGCCCAGAGCGTCACCCAGAACGCCGGCCTGGCGATGTCCAGCGACGCCGCAGCGGCGTCCTCGGTGGTTCGGGTCAATCTCGCCGGCGCAGGCGCCGCCCAGTCGCTGTCGCTGCCCAAGGGCAAGTCGGCCATCGTCGAGCTGCCCACCGACGCCCGCGACGTCCTGGTCACCAATCCAACGGTCGCCGACGCGGTGCTGCGTACGCCCCGGCGGATCTATGTGATGGGCATCGCCGCCGGTCAGACCGATGCGGTGTTCTTCGACGCCGCCGGCCGGCGCATCCTGTCGCTCGACATCCGCGTCGATCAGGACACCTCGGCCACGGCTCAGACGATCAACCGGCTGCTGCCGGGCTCCGCCGTGCGCGTCGACGCCATGAACGACAGCATCATCCTATCCGGCCAGGTGCCGAGCCTCGCCGACGCCGACCGCGCCGTGCAGATCGCCCGCGCCAGCGTCGGCAAGGACGATCAAGTGGTCAACCTGCTGGGCATCGCCGGCAAGGACCAGGTGATGCTCAAGGTGCGCATGGTCGAGATGGAGCGCAGCGTCATCAAGCAACTGGGCTTCGATATCAACGCCGTGCTCAACCAGGTCGGCGAACCCCAGTTCATCTTCGGCAAGTCCGCCACCTTCGGCGTCAACGGCTCGCTGCTCGGCGGCCTGACAGGGGGTCTGAACTTCGACTCCACCAAGGGACCTGTGATGCAGCTCCCCTGCGGTTATCCGCCTCCCAACGAGGCCGAGAAGTGCGACGTCATCTCCCGTAGCGGCGGCAATTCCGACACTGCGACGGTCAAGAGCGGCCTCGCTGGCGACCCTGGCCTGAATCAGGCGACCAGCATGATCAAGGCGTTTGAGCGCGTCGGCCTGGTCCGCACGCTGGCCGAGCCGAATCTCACCGCGGTGTCGGGCGAGTCGGCCAAGTTCCTCGCCGGCGGTGAATTCCCGGTCCCGGTCGGCCAGGACAACGACGGCCGCGTGACCGTCGAGTTCAAGCCTTTCGGCGTCGGCCTCGGCTTCACCCCGGTGGTGCTGTCCGGCGGTCGGATCTCGCTGAAGATCTCCACCGAGGTCTCCGAGCTGACCGCCCAGGGCGCCTTCTCGATCGGCAACGGCACGGGTGCGCCCGGCCTGACCATCCCGGCGCTGAACGTGCGACGCGCCGAGACCATGGTCGAACTGCCATCCGGCGGCTCGATGATGATCGCGGGCCTCTTGCGCGAACAGACCCGCCAGAACCTGGATTCCCTGCCCGGGATGATGAACCTGCCGGTGCTGGGCACCCTGTTCCGCTCACGCGACTACCTGTCGGGCGAGACCGAACTGGTGATCATCGTCACCCCCTATCTGGTGGGCGCGACCAATCCCGCGGCGCTGCAGACCCCGGCCGACGGCTTCAAGATCGCCAGCGACCCGGAGACGGTCCTGCTGGGACGCATCAACCACGCCTACAAGGCCAAGCCGGCTCCGGCCGCGGCCCCCTCCTACCAAGGCCCCTACGGCTACGTGATCGAGTGAGCGCCATGACCCGCCACATCTTCCTCAACTTCGCGACCGCGGGCTTGAGCGCCTTGGTGCTCAGCGGCTGCATCAGCCCCGTTCCCGACGCGGTCGAAAACCCGCTGACGCCGACCCAGCAGTTCGAGGCCAAGGTCTCGTCCGTACCGGAGGAGGTGCGGCTGGCGATCCACGCCGGTGGGCTGTCATCGGCCCAGGCCGACGCGCTGAAGGGCCTCGTCGCCGGCTGGCGCTCGGAAGAGGGCGGCATGATCGGCATCCAGGCCCCTCATGTGGGCGTTGACGGCGCCGCGGCGTACCGCATGAGCGAAGGCGCCCGCGCCTTCCTGATCGGCCAGGGCGTGCCGGCCGATCAGATCGAACTGGTCGGCTACGACCCCAAGGGCGACCCGCGTCCGCCCCTGCTGGTCGGATACCTGAGCTATCGCACCGAAATCCCGGAGTGCGGCAAGTCCTGGCCCAGCATCACGCGGACCATCGCCAACAAGCCGACGCCGAACTTCGGTTGCTCGATCACCGCGAACATAGCGGCCCAGGTCGCAAATCCGGCGGACCTGCTCGGCCCGCGCGCCTCGGATCCGGCCGACGCCGGCCGCCGCATGGACGTGCTGACGAAGTACCGCAAGGGCGAGATCACGGCGACGAAAAAGGACGACAACGCCACCGGCGCTGTCTCGAAGGCAATCAACTAGGGCGCGATCCGATGAAGCCTCAATCCACCGCCCCCGATCCCTTCGACATGAAGTTCGAGGCGGACGACGACTTTGCGCCGACCCCGGACGAAGGCTGGCATGAAGCCGCCTTCGAAGGCGCGCCTTCGGCCCTCGATACGCCGCCGGATTCGAGCCTTGGCGACTTCGACGACCTTGAGATCATGCCCGCCATGGTCGAGGCGCCGCGGCCCAATCCGGTGCACGAGATCATCGCCGGCGCCGAGGCGATGCTGGGCGAGACGCTGGTCCCGCGGATCACCATCCACGCCTTTCTCGCCACGCCCGATGTGATCGAGGCCGCGGAAGCCGCGTCCAAAGACCGTCGCATGGAGCGCGTGGTCACCACGATCCGGCCGGGCGGCCTGCCAGGCGCGCTGCAGGCCTATCAGACCCAGACAACTCCTTCGTTGATCATCGTCGAAAGCCTGGATTCCCCGGGCGAGCTGCTCGCGGGGCTCGACCAGCTCGCCGAGGTCTGCGATCCGGGGACCAAGGTCGTGGTCATCGGCGCGGCCAACGATATCGCGCTCTACCGCGAGCTAATCCGCCGCGGCGTCAGCGAGTACCTGGTGCCGCCGCTCAACGCGCTGCAGATCGTCCGCTCGGTCTCCACCCTCTATTCGGACCCATCCGCGCCGTTCGTCGGCCGTCAGGTGGCGTTTTGCGGCGCCAAGGGCGGCTCCGGCTCCTCGACCATCGCGCACAATGTCGCCCACTCGATCACCGAGCGGCTGCAGATTGGCGCTGTCCTGGTCGACCTGGACCTCCCGTTCGGCACCGCCGGCCTCGATTTCAACCAGGACCCCCTGCAAGGCGTGGCCGATGCTCTCAGCCAGCCCGACCGGCTGGACCCGGTGCTGATGGACCGCATGATGGCGCGCTGCACCGAGCGGCTGTCGCTGTTCGCCGCGCCGGCTACGCTCGATCAGGACTACGAGATCTCCAACGAGGCCTACGACGAGGTCACCAACAAGATCCGCGGCGCCGCGCCGTTCGTGATCCTCGATTTGCCGCACGCCTGGAGCGCCTGGAAGCGCAAGATCCTCCTGTCGTCTGACGATCTGGTCATCGTGGCGACGCCGGACCTGGCCTCGCTGCGCAACGCCAAGAACATGATCGACCTGGTGCGCCGGGCGCGTCCGAACGATGCGCCGCCCCGGCTGGTCCTGAACCAGGTCGGCCTGCCCGGCCGCCCGGAGATCCCGGTCAAGGACTTCGGCGCCGCACTCGGCATCACGCCCGCCGCGGTGCTGCCGTTCGACGCCAAGCTGTTCGGCCAAGCAGCCAACAACGGTCAGATGATCGCCGAGATCGGCCCCAAGTCGAAGGCCGCCGAAGCGCTCGACAATCTGGCCCAACAGATCGGCCGGCGCGAACCGCCGGCGGTCCAGAAGGCCAGCCTGATCTCCAGCTTCTTCAAGCGTAAGTAGCCCGCATGTTCGGCAAGCGCCCTGGCGAGCCCGCCACACCGAAGGTCAAGGACGCGCCGCCGCCGGCGCCGCAGGGTGGACCTGCGATCGCCACCCGCCCGCAACGCACCGACGCGCCGCCGCCCAAGGAGCGTGCGTCAGCCGTCGCTGGTCCCAAGTCCACCTTCGCGTTCGAGCAACTGCAGTCGGCGCAGGGGCCGACGCCGATGACCAACGTCGTCCGCGAGCAGTCGGAATTCTATCACGCGACGAAGACCACGATCTTCAACGCCCTGCTGAACACCATCGACCTGTCGCAACTGGCGCAGCTCGACACCAAGGCGGCTTCGGAGGAGATCCGCGACATCGTCGCCGAACTGGTGGCGATCAAGAACGTCTCCATGTCGGTGGTCGAGCAGGATCACCTGGTCCAAGACATCATCAACGACGTCCTGGGTTACGGCCCGCTGGAACCGTTGCTGGCCCGCGACGACATCGCCGATATCATGGTCAACGGCGCCAACCGCGTGTTCATCGAAGTCAGCGGCAAGGTGCAGTTGACCAACGTGCGCTTTCGCGACAACACCCAGCTGATGAACATCTGTCAGCGGATCGTCAGCCAGGTGGGCCGGCGCGTCGACGAAAGCTCGCCGATCTGCGACGCCCGCCTGCCGGATGGCAGCCGGGTCAACGTCATTGGTCCGCCTCTGGCTCTAGACGGTCCCACGCTGACCATCCGGAAGTTCAAGAAGGACAAGCTGACGATGAAGAACCTGGTGGAGTACGAATCCATCAGTCCGGAAGGCGCGCGCGTGCTGGGCGTGCTGGGCGCCTGCCGATGCAACACCCTGATCTCCGGCGGCACCGGCTCCGGCAAGACCACGCTGCTGAATACGCTGACCGCGTTCATCGACCCGACCGAGCGGGTGGTGACCTGCGAAGACGCCGCCGAACTCCAGCTCCAGCAGCCGCACGTGGTGAGGCTCGAAACCCGCCCGGCCAATCTGGAAGGCCAGGGCCTGATCACCATGCGCGATCTGGTCAGGAACTGCCTGCGGATGCGTCCTGAGCGGATCATCGTCGGCGAAGTCCGCGGACCTGAAGCCTTCGATCTGCTGCAGGCGATGAACACCGGCCACGACGGATCCATGGGCACGCTGCACGCCAACAGCCCGCGTGAAGCCATCAGCCGTCTGGAATCAATGATCACCATGGGCGGCTACGGCCTGCCCTCGAAGACCATCCGCGAAATGATCGTTGGCTCGATCGACGTGATCATCCAGGCCGCGCGCCTGCGCGACGGTTCGCGGCGCATCACTCACATCACCGAGGTTGTGGGGCTGGAAGGCGACGTGATCATCACCCAGGACTTGTTCCTCTACGAGATCACCGGCGAGGACGCGGAAGGCCGCGTGGTCGGTCGTCATCGTTCCACCGGCATCGCACGGCCGCGCTTCTGGGATCGGGCACGCTACTACGGCCTGGAACGGGAACTGGCCGAAGCCCTCGACGCGGCGGAATAGCCATGAGCCCGATGGTCCTCACCCTGCTCGCCGCCGTCCTGTGCTTCGTCACGGTCGCCGGCTTCGGATTCGTCCTGGTCGGCGGGGACTCCGCGCAGACCCGGACGTTGAAGCGCGCGCAGACCATCGTCGGGCGCGGCGAAGCCGCCGAGGGCGGCCGTGGCCGTCGCGCCCAGGCGGGGCCAGACCAGCGCCGCCGCCAGATCCTCAAGACCCTCAAGGACCAGGATCGGCAGGCGAAGAAACTGCGGCTGACGCTCAGCTCGCGGCTTCAGCAGGCTGGGCTCAGCGGCGAGGTCAAAGGCTTCTGGATCGCCAGCGGCGTCCTCGGCTTCGTCGTAGCGATCGGGGTCATTGCGCTGGGACAGTCGCCGATCATCGCGCTGGCGCTGGGCGGCGCTGCGGCGTTCGGCCTGCCCCGCTGGGTCGTAGGCTTCCTGGGCCGTCGCCGCACGAAGGCGTTCACGGCCGCATTTCCGGACGCCATGGACATCGTCGTGCGCGGCATCCGATCGGGCTTGCCCGTGCACGACTCGCTGCGGGTCATCGGCGCGGAGACCGCCGAGCCGCTGGCCGGAGAATTCCGCCGGCTGGTGGAGAACCTCGGCATGGGGCTTTCGGTCGAGCAGGCGCTGGAGCGCATGCATGAGCGCATGCCGACGCCCGAAGTGCGGTTCTTCTCGATCGTGCTGACCATCCAGCAGAAGACCGGCGGCAACTTGGCCGAAGCCCTCGGCAACCTCTCCGGCGTGATCCGGGCGCGCAAGTTGATGCGCGAGAAGATCAAGGCGATGTCCGGCGAGGCGGTGGCCTCGGCCTGGATCATCGGCTCCCTACCGCCCGGCGTAGTCGCGCTCATCACCGCGATGAGCCCCGAGTACATGATGGTGCTGTTCACTGACCGTCGCGGCCAACTGATGCTGCTCGCCGGCATCACGTGGATGAGCATCGGCATCTTCGTGATGCGCAAGATGATCAACTTCCGCCTCTAGAACGGATCGCCGATGGACATCGTCAAGGTTCTCACCGATCCGCAGAACATCGTCTCCGCCTTGAGCGCGGTGGTGGTGTTCGCCACCATCGTGACCATCGCTCAGCCGCTGCTGATCCGCTCCACCCTGGAGACCCGGCTCAAGTCGGTTTCGACGCGGCGCGAGGAGTTGCGGCGCAAGTCGCGTGAGGCGCTGGCCAACAAGAGTTCGAACTCGCTGCGCCAGACCGACGAGGGTCTGCACAAGACCGTCGTCGAACGGCTGCAGTTATCGCGGCTGCTGGAGGATCCGCAGGTCGTCGAGAAGCTGGCCCAGGCCGGCTACCGCGGGCCGCGCCCGGTGACCATGTTCTACTTCTTCCGCTTCGTGCTGCCGTTCGTGTTCGGCGCGGCGACGGCGTTCTATCTGTTCGTGATCAACGACTTCGGCATGCCGATGTTGACCAAGATCGCGGCCTCGGTCGGTGGTCTGACGCTCGGCTACTACGCGCCCAACGTCTACATCAGCAATATCTCCCAGAAGCGGCGGGAGTCGATCGTCGGCGCCTTCCCCGACGCCCTCGACCTGCTGCTGATCTGCGTGGAAAGCGGCATGTCCATCGAAATGGCCATCCAGAAGGTGAGCCAGGAGATCGGCGGCAGCTCCATCGAGCTGGCCGAAGAACTGACCCTGCTCACCGCCGAACTGTCGTACCTGCCGGAGCGCCGCCAGGCTTACGAAGGCCTCGCGCGTCGCACCAACCACCCGGGCATCCGCTCGGTGACCACCGCGATGATCCAGGCTGAGCGCTACGGCACGCCGCTGGGCACGGCCCTGCGCGTCATGGCCAAGGAAAACCGCGACATGCGTATCGCGGGCGCAGAAAAGAAGGCCTCGCAGCTCCCCGCCAAGCTCACCGTGCCGATGATCCTGTTCTTCCTGCCAGTGCTGTTCGTGGTGATTCTCGGCCCGGCGATCATCAAGGTCAGCGACATGGTGGCGGCCAAACCGATCTAGGCGTGGCGTGGGGACGGCGCGCTGCGTCGTTCCGCCGAACCCTCAGGACCACGCTTAGGGTTGGGCGCGCAGGGCGTCCCAGGAGCGTTGCGCGGGAACGCCGCCGGCGCCGCTGACCGCGCGCAGATAGGCCAGGTTGTTCGCCACCATCTCGGGCGGAAGATCCTGGCGCGCCAGCTTCTCGGCCTCTGCGAGCCGCCCTTGCATCCCCAGCACGAGCGCCAGATTCTGGCGGATGTAGGCGTTGGCGGTGGGCTTCGACGCGGCCAGGCGCAGCATGCGTTCAGCGTCCGCCATCTGACCGTGCCCGGCTTGGTACATGGCATAGTTGGCCAGCACCGTCGGTTCGTCCGGCGCGAGCGCCATCGCCTTCTGATGCGCGACGAGAGCCTCGTCGTCGCGGCTGGCCTGCTCCAGGGCGACGGCCAGCAGCGACACCGGTCGCCAGTCCCTGGGCGCGAGCGCAGCGGCCTTCTGGGCGGGCGCAACGGCGTAGAAGCCCTGGCCTCGGCTGATATGGGCGCGGGTGACCTCGAGGAGGGCCTCGCGATTGTCCGGCTCGATGAGCAGCACCCGTTGGGCCGCCTCGACCGCCTCGTCGTACTTGCCGAGCGAACGCATGGCCCGCGCGAGGTTGACGCCTGCACCCGCGTCACGGCCATCGCGTTCGACTTCACGGGTCCAGAAGGTGGCGCGCGCCAGCGGATCTCCGCGCTGGGCCATGGCCCGTTCCTCCGCCGTGGCCTTCTGCCGCGCCGGCGCAGGGGTCTCGGTGGTCGCGGGCAGCGGTTGGACGCGTTCCTTGGCGAGCGCCAGCGGCGCCTGCGTCAACATCAGCGCGGTTGCGGCAAGGATCGACATGCGACACATGGGAAAGGGTGGCTCCTGATGTTCCGCGAGGAGCATCGGGCCGCCGCTTGAAGGAAGCGTTAAGCATAATCTTCGGGTCCGCCGCATGAACGAGTCCATCGTCGAAACCCCCGCCACGGGCGCCGTCGTCGTCCATGCATTGCAGGAAAGCGAACTGGGCGGCTTTCTCGAAGGCCGTCAGGCGTTCCTCGCCGCCTATGCGCAGACCAGCGACTTCAAGGCCAAGGCCGGCCAGATCCTGATCGCCCCGAACACCGAGGGCGCCATAGACCGGGTCCTGTTCGGTCTTGGCGGATCGGCCGACCCGATGGCGTTACGCGCCTTGGCCGCCAGGCTTCCGGCGGGCGACTACCGGCTGGCCGCGACACCGGCCGGCATGAGCGCCGATCAGGCGGCCCTGGCCTTCGCCCTCGGGGCCTATCGCTATGGGCGATACAAGCAGGGCGGCGTGGGCGACCACGCGCGGTTGTTCGTTGAGGGCGCGGACGTCGCCGAGGTGCGCCAGCAGGCTCACGCCTGCGCTCTAGCCCGCGACATGATCAACACCCCGGCCAATGACATGGGGCCGCTGCAGATCGAGACCATCGCCCGCGAAATCGCCCACCACCACGGCGCGCAGATCACCGTGATCACCGGCGAGGGGCTGCTGGAGGCCAACTATCCAGCCATCCATGCCGTGGGTCGGGCGGCCGTGGAGGCCCGTGCGCCAAGGATGATCGAGCTGCAATGGGGCGAGGCTGACAAGCCGCTGGTGGCGATCGTCGGCAAGGGCGTGGTGTTCGACACCGGCGGCCTGGACATCAAGCCTTCGGCTGGCATGCGGCTGATGAAAAAGGACATGGGCGGGGCGGCGCATGCTCTGGCGCTCGGGCGGATGATTATGGCGGCGGGTCTGCCGGTGCGGGTCGCGATCCTGGCGCCGGTGGTGGAGAACGCGATCTCCGGCGACGCCATGCGGCCGGGCGACGTGCTGAATTCGCGCAAGGGCCTGACCATCGAGGTGGGGAATACAGACGCCGAAGGGCGTTTGATTCTGGCCGACGCCCTGACGCGCGCGGGCGAGTTGTCGCCGGCTCTGACCCTTGACCTGGCGACCCTGACCGGCGCGGCGCGCGCTGCGCTGGGGCCGGAGATTCCGCCCTACTACACCGACGATGACGTGCTGGCTCAACAGATCCAGACAGCTTCGGATCAGACGGGCGACCCCTTGTGGCGGATGCCGCTATGGAAGCCCTATGCCGACGCTTTGGATTCCGACATCGCCGACATCAAGAACGATCCCGACGCCTGGGCCCAGGCCGGATCGGTGACGGCAGCGCTATTCCTGCAACGCTTCGCGCCTGCCGGACCATGGGCGCACTTCGACATCTTCGCCTGGAACGGTCGCGGGAGGCCCGGCCGCCCGGCCGGCGGCGAGGCGCAGGCTATCCGCGCCCTCTACCGCCTCGTGCGGGACCGGTTCTCGTGACCGTCGACGCGCGCTTCATCTTGCAGCGCAATGGCCGGGCGGGCCGTTCCGCCGAGGGCCTGATCAAGGCGCGGACCTATGGGGACGAGCGCGCAATGCGATGCGTCGCGCCGGCCGCCGGCATTCGCAAAACCGCCTCGGACCTGGCCGAACAGGTCGACCAACTGCTGCTCGGCGAAGACTTCGATGTCCTCGACGAAATTGACGGCTGGTGCTTTGGCCAGTCGCGCCGCGACGGCTATGTGGGCTTTGTGGAAGCCGCCGCCCTGGCGCTGCGCGGCGACCCACCCACGCATCGGGTGTCGGTGCGCAACACCTACGCCTTCCGTGAGCCGACCATCCGCGCACGTCCAAGCGGCCCGATCACCCTCAATTCGCTGCTGACGGTGACCGCGGAGGAGGGGACCTACGCCTTCGCCGAGGGCGCGGGATGGGTCCCATTACGGCACCTAGTTCCCGTCGGACGCTTCGCCGCCGATCCGGTCGCCGTGGCCGAGCAGCTCTTGGGCGCGGCATATGTGTGGGGCGGGCGCGAGGCCAGCGGCCTGGACTGCTCGGCCCTGATTCAGCACGCGCACTTCGCCTGCGGACGCAGCCTGGATCGCGACACCGACCTGCAAGCCCAGGCGGGCGAAGCGATCTCTGCAGACAGCTTAAGCCGTGGTGATCTGGTGTTCTGGCGCGGCCATGTGGCGATGCTGATGGACGCGGCGCGGATCATCCACGCCAACGCCCATCACATGGGCGTGGCCATCGAGCCCTTGGCCGAGGCTGCGGCGCGGATCAGCGCGGCGGGCGCAGGCGAGCCGACGGCGTACCGCCGACTCTAAGCGTCGACTCAGTTCGGCGCGGCGGTCTTCGCAGGAACCTGCGCAGGCGCGCCGGGGCCCTGACCGGCCGGGCCGCCCGCGCCAGCGGCGGGCGTCGCCGTCGAACCGGTGGCGGTCGGCTCACCAGCGGCGGCCGCGCCGGCGGCCGGCGCTTCAGCGCCAGCGGGCGCTGCAGGCGCCGCAGCGGCGGCCGGGTTGGGCGCCGGGAAGGGTAGGGTTCCGCCCTTGGCGTGGAGATAGGCGATCACATTGACGCGGTCTTCCGGCTTCTTCAGGCCGACGAACGTCATCTTCGTGCCGTTGATGTACTTCTGCGGCGCCTTAATGAACTCGCTCACGTGTTCGTAGTCCCAGACGGGCTGTTTGGCGCCGAAGTCCTGCAACGCTTGGGAATAGGCGAACCCGCCGTGCGTCGCGGGCTTGCGTCCGATCAGGCCCCAGAGGTCCGGCCCGGTGCCGTTCGGACCGCCCTGCTCGGCGGAATGGCAGGATTTGCACTTGGCGAACACCGCCTCGCCCGCCTTGACGTCCGCGGTAGGCAGAACCGTACCCCAGTCGATTGGCGCTTCGGCGGTCGCACCGCCGCCGGCGTCTTCCTCGACGATCTCGATGGCGTAGCCCGCTTTTTCGACGGGATGCGGCGCGAAGACGCCCGCGGACAGCTCGCGAAGACCGACTATGGCCAGGCCCGTCGCCAGCAGCGCGCCGGCGACCTTGTTGAACGTAAGGTCGCTCATAGACTTAAATTCGGCCCTCTTCACGGCCGGTCGCGTGGCCGGCAGACGTGCGGGAATCCCCGCCCCTTGTTGCGCCCGGCTCTCTTACACGCTACCGGCGCTCGCGCAACCGGCCAGTTGGCCGCTCCCCGGCCTAGTCCAGACGCAGCCAGCGAACCGTCATGAAACCGATCATCTTGATCCCCGCCCGGATGGCCGCGACCCGCCTGCCGGGCAAACCGTTGGCGGACATCGAGGGCGTGCCGATGATCGTGCGAGTCCTGCGCCAAGCGCTGGCCGCTGGCGTCGGCCCGGCGGCGGTCGCCGCCGGCGATCCGGAGATCGTCCAGGCCGTAGAGGCGGCCGGCGGGCGCGCAATCCTTACCGACCCCGATCTGCCGTCCGGCAGCGACCGGATCCTGGCGGCGCTGGCTGAGCTCGACCCGGACGGCGCCCATGACGTGGTGATCAATCTGCAGGGCGACATCCCGTTCATCGATCCGGAGGCGGTCGCGCGATGCGCGCGCCTGCTGGACGAGCAGCCGACCTGCGACATCTCGACCATCGTCGTTGCGGAGGGCGCTGTCGCCGATCGCAGTAATCCGGATGTCCCCAAGGCGGTCCTGACGATGCAGCCGGACGGGCGCAGCGGCAGGGCGCTCTATTTCACCCGATCGGTGCTCTACGGCGACGCGCCGGTGTGGCTTCACCACGGCGTCTACGGCTATCGGCGCGAGGCGCTGACCCGGTTCACCGCCGCTGCCCCATCGCCGCTGGAGCGGCTGGAACGTCTCGAACAGCTGAGGGCGCTGGAGATGGGCCTGTCGATCTGGGCCGCGGTGCTCGACGAGGCGCCGATCTCCGTCGACAACCCGGCCGACCTGGAACGGGCGCGGCGCCACGCAAGGGAACTGGCATGACCGGACGCATCGCCTTCCAGGGGGAACTTGGGGCCAACAGCCACGAAGCCTGCACCAACGCCTTTCCGGCGATGCAGCCGGTGCCGCACGCCAGCTTCGAAGAAGCGTTCGAGGCGGTGAAGAGCGGCGATTGCCAGCTCGGCATGATCCCCGTGGAAAACTCGATCGCGGGCCGAGTGGATCAGGTCCACCACCTGCTGCCGTCGTTCGGGCTGAAGATCATCGGCGAGCGCTTCAAGCCAATCCACTTCCAACTGATGGCCAATCCGGGCGTCAAGCTCGAGGACGTGAAGACCGTCTCCAGCATGACCATCGCGCTCGGTCAGTGCCGCAAGCTGCTGCGCCGCCTGAAGGTGGCGACCGAAGCGGCGGGCGACACCGCGGGCGCGGCCAGGCAACTGGCGGACAAGCCCGACCCTACCCGTGCGGCCCTGGCGCCCGCCCTGGCGGCGCAGATCTACGGCCTGGATATCCTGTTGCGCGACGTCGAAGACGAGCACAACAACACCACGCGCTTCCTGGTGATGAGCGCCGAGGACCAGCCTGAATCGCCGCCGTTCACCGCGCCCTGCATCACCAGCTTCGTGTTCCGCGTCCGCAACATCCCCGCCGCGCTGTACAAGGCGCTGGGCGGCTTCGCGACCAATGGCGTGAACATGATCAAGCTGGAGAGCTACACCGAGGGCGGGGTGTTCTCGGCGACCTTCTTCTACGTCGAGGTCGACGGCCGCCCCGAGGACCTGGCGCTGGCGCGCGCCTTCGAGGAGCTCACCTTCTTCTCCGAGAAATTCGAGATCCTCGGCGTCTATCCGGCGGACCCGTTCCGAAGCAGGGGCTAGTTCAGTCGCCGGGGTTTCCGCCGTCCACCCACGCCCGCAGGAGCTGGTGGGCGATGGCCATCTGGCCGGGCGCAGTCGCGTCCGCGATCTCACCGTCGAGCAGGGCTCGCGCCTCTTCGCGGGTGAACCAGCGCACCTCCGACAGCTCCGTCTGGTCCGGAGCCGCCTGGTCGTCGGCGACTTCGGCGAGCAGGCCGATCATCAACGATGATGGATAGGGCCAGGGCTGGGTCGAGTGGTAGTGCACCCGCACGGTGCGCAGGCCGGCCTCCTCGTACAGCTCGCGGGCGCAGGCCTCCTCAATGGTCTCACCGGGCTCCAGGAACCCCGCCAACGCCGAATAGCGGCCTTCCGGCCACGACGCCCCGCGTCCGACCATGCAGCGGTCCCCGAAGTACGGGAGCATGATCACCACTGGGTCGGTGCGCGGGAAATGCTCGACGCCGCAGGCCCGGCAGCGGCGCTTCCAGCCGCCGTCTACCGCGTCGCTGGGCTGGCCGCACGAGGCGCAGAAGCGATGACGACGACGCCACTCGAACATCTGTTTTGCGGTGGCGAGGATCGCGGCGTCCGCCGGGACCAGCCGCAGCGAGATGGCCCGAAGGTCCTCGAACGCCCCGACGCCACGCAGCGGCCCCTCGGCGGGGTCTGCAGAGCCTTCGATATCCAGGGCGAACACTGCCTGCTCGCGCCACATGCCAAGGAACAGCAGCCGCTCCTCGCCGCCGGAGAGCTCCTTGGCCAGCTCGGCGGGGAAGTAGGCGATGCGGACACCGCCAGATCCGTCTGATTCGACCAGCGGCTTCCCGTTCCAGATCGCCACGGCGAGGGAATCGGCGTCGGCGAGGCGACCCGCGACCCACTCGGGGTCGGAACGGCGTTCGCTGACTCGGTCGAGCGGGTTGCCGGCGAAGGTGTTGCGGAAGCTTTGCAGGGTCATCGCGGAGTTCTAATCCGCCGCACGCTTGCGCGCGAGCCCGTGCGACGCGATATTAGGGGTGGAGATCGGCGACGGGCGGACGCCTCGCCAACCCGGTCAGGTCCGGAAGGAAGCAGCCGCAACGAGTTTCGCTCCGGGTCGTCGTCCGGTCTCCACCCGCCTTCCAACATAGTCCTCATGGCCGACGAAGACTTCACGCTCGATCCAGCCTCGCCGGAACGGGACGCCGACACGGCCGATATGTTCGCGCCTGCGCCGCCGCCCGTGGCGCAGGACGCCGCCGCCTACACGGTGCTGGCCCGGAAGTATCGCCCCCGCACGTTCGAGGACCTGATCGGCCAGGAGGCGATGCTCCGCACCCTGACCAACGCCTTCTCCTCGGGGCGGATCGCGCACGCCTTCATGCTCACCGGCGTCCGCGGGGTCGGCAAGACGACCACCGCCCGCCTGCTGGCCCGCGCCCTCAACTACGAGAGCGACACGGTCCACCAGCCGACGCTCGACCTGATCCAGGAAGGCATCCACTGCCGGGCGATCATCGAGGGGCGTCATATGGACGTGCTCGAACTGGACGCCGCCAGCCGCACCAAGGTCGACGAGATGCGCGAGCTGCTGGACGGGGTGCGCTACGCTCCTGTCTCAGCGCGCTACAAGGTCTATGTGATCGACGAGGTCCACATGCTCTCGACGGCGGCGTTCAACGCCCTGTTGAAGACGCTGGAGGAGCCGCCGCCCCACGCCAAGTTCATCTTCGCCACCACCGAGATCCGCAAGGTGCCGGTGACGATCCTGTCGCGCTGCCAGCGCTTCGACCTGCGCCGCGTCGAACCCGAGGTCATCGCCAAGAATCTCGAGACCATCTCCGAGGCCGAAGGTGCGCGGGTCGAGGCCGAGGGCCTGATGCTGATCGCGCGCGCCGCCGAAGGTTCGGTGCGCGACGCCCAGTCGATGCTCGATCAGGCGATCGTCCAGGCCGAAGCCGGCCTGACGGTGGGCGCGGCGGTCATCCGCGACATGCTGGGCCTCGCCGACCGCGCCCAGACCATCGGCCTGCTGGAGCACATCGTGCGGGGCGAAGCCGGGCCGGCGATCGAGGCTTTCCGCACGCTCTATGGGTTCGGCGCGGATCCCGGACAGGTGATGATCGATCTCCTGGAGCATTGCCACGGCGCCTCACTGACGCGGGCGGTCGGCGCTCATGCCCTGACCTTGCCGAAGGATCAGGCCGCGCGGCTGGCGGCGATTGGCGCGGCGGTGTCGCCCGGCGTGCTGGCGCGGCTCTGGCAGATGCTGCTGAAGGGCCACGACGAGGTGCGTCGCGCACCGGACGCCGCCGCGGCGGTCGACATGGCGCTGATTCGCTTGGCCTACGCGGCCGACCTGCCGGGCCCGGAAGAAGCGCTGAAGCGCCTGCAGTCGGGCGACGCGCCGACCACCCGCGGCGGCGGCCTGAGCTCCGGCGGAACCAGTGGGGGAGGCGGCGCGTCCGCCGTGGCGCGCGCCCAGCCCAGTCCGGCGACGGCCGAGGCGGAGGCGGCGCCGGTCCTGCAATCCTTCGACGACGTCATCGCGCTGATCGAAAAGCGTCGCGACATCGCCCTGCGCCTGGATGTTGAGCGCTTCGTGCGCCCGATCAGCTTCCGTCCCGGCGCGATCGAGTTCGAGCCGGCGCCGGGGGCGCCGTCCAACCTCGCTCAGCGGCTGGTCAACCGGCTCAAGGAATGGACCGGCCAGCCCTGGCTGATCGCCGCCCAGGGCGGCGGCGGCGCCGAAAGCCAGTGGGAGCGCCAGAAGCGCGAACAGCGCGACACCCTGGACGAGGTGCGCGCCGACGCCTTCGTCCAGTCGGTGTTCGAGGCCTTTCCCGGGACAGAACTGCTTGAGGTCCGCACGCTGCCGACGCCGGAACCGGCTGTGGCGGCGGCGGACGAGGACGACAACGATGAGGACTGACGCGCGATGAAGGACCTTGGCTCCTTGATGAAGCAGGCCCAGGCCATGCAGCAGAAGCTGGCGGACGCCCAGCAGCGCATCGCCGATCTCAGCGTTGACGGCACATCCGGCGGCGGCATGGTCAAGGTGACGCTGAAGGGCACGGGCGAGCTCGCCGCCGTGGAGATCGACGAGAGCCTGCTGGCCCCCGGCGAGGGCGAGGTTGTGGCCGACCTGATGATCGCCGCCCACGCCGACGCCAAGCGCAAGCTGGACGCGGCCCAGGCCGACCTGATGCGCGAGGCCGCCGGCCCGCTCGCCGGCATGGGCCTGCCGGGCCTGAAGTTCTGACTTGGCGGGTTCCGCCGGCCCCGAGATCGAGCGCCTGATCAGCCTGCTGGCGAAACTGCCCGGGCTAGGGCCCCGCTCGGCCCGCCGCTCGGCGCTGGCGCTGCTCAAGCGGCGCGACCAGTTGCTGGTCCCGCTGGCCGCGGCGATGTCCGACGCCGCGGCGCGGGTGCGGACCTGCAGCGTCTGCGGCGCGCTGGACACCCAGGACCCCTGCGCGATCTGCGCCGACACCGTCCGCGATGACGCCATGCTGTGCGTGGTCGAGGAGGTCGGCGCGCTCTGGGCCATGGAGCGGGCGGGCGCCTTCCGTGGCCGCTATCATGTGCTGGGCGGGCTGTTGTCGGCGCTGGACGGTGTCGGCCCGGACGCGCTTCGGGTGAGCGCCTTGCTCCAGCGGGCCAGCGCCGCTCAGGTGCGCGAGGTGATCTTGGCGCTGCCGGCAACGGTCGACGGCCAGACCACCGCCCACTACCTGACCGAACGGCTGGGCGCCCTGAACGTCCCCGTGACCCTCCTGGCCAGGGGCGTGCCGGTCGGCGGCGAGCTCGACTGGCTGGATGACGGCACGATCGCCCAGGCCATGCGGGCGCGCCGCCCGGCCTGATTCGGAAGGCTCTGGTCGATGTGCGCGACTCTGTCTAAGAACGGAGCATGAACGCGTATTTGCTCATCGCGGCCGTCGCCGCGCTCATGGCTCTGGCCGCCCTGGCCTGGGCGCTGATGGAACGCTCGCGCGCAGGTCGCGCCGAAGCGCGGGTGTGGGATCTGCAGCAGGCCAGCGCCGACGCGCAGGCACGGGTGCGAATGCTGGAGGAGCAAGCCGCGTCGCAGGGTGAATTCCTGCGCGCGCAGGCGACCCAGTCGGCGAATGCGGTGGCCGAGGAGATGGTCAAGCGCGCCGACGAGAGCTTCCGCAACCGTGAGCAGCTCGTCCAGGCGAGGTTGGAGGCGCAGCTCAAGCCGGTCGCCGACACCCTGCTGAAATTCCAGGAGCAGGTGACCGCGGTCGAGAAGGTCCGCGCCGAGGAATCCGGTGGACTGAAGGCGCAGATCGCCCAGCTTCTCGCAGCGTCGACGGCGACCCAGGACGAGGCGCGCAAGCTGTCGGCGGTGCTGCGCCGCGGAGCCGGCGTGCAGGGGCGCTGGGGCGAACAGACCCTGCGCAACGTGCTGGAGGCCGCCGGCCTGCACAATCGCTATGACTTCGAAGAACAGGTCTCCACCGACACCGACGAGGGTCGCCGCAGGCCCGATGTGACCGTGCGCATGCCGGGCGGGGGCGTGTTCGTGATCGACGCCAAGTGTTCGCTGAACGCCTTCCTCGACGCGCAGGACGCCGCCGACGACGCGGCGCGCGACGCCTGCTTCACACGCCATGCGCAGAGCGTGCGCGCGCACATGCAGGGGCTGTCGGCCAAGGCCTACTGGGACCAGTTCGACGCCTCGCCGGACTTCGTGGCGATGTTCGTACCGGGCGACAGCATCCTGTCGGCGGCGCTGGAGCGCGCGCCGGAGCTGATGAGCGAGGCGATGGACCGGCGCGTGGTGATTGTCACGCCCACCACCCTGTTCGCGCTGTGCAAGGCGGTCCACTACGGCTGGCGGGTGGAGGAACAGGCGTTCAACGCCCGGCGGATCGCCGATCTCGGGCGAGAGCTCTACAAGCGCATCTCTTTGATGGGCGCCCACGCCGCCTCGGTCGGCAAGGCGCTGGAGGCCGCGGTGTCGCGCTACAATCAGATGGTCGGTTCCCTGGAGACCCAGGTGCTGACCCAGGCGCGGCGCTTCGAGGAGCTCAAGGTCGATCATGAGGGGCGCGAGATCGTCGAGCTGTCGCCGGTCGAAACCGGGGTGCGTCCGCTGGCCAAGCTGTCGCCGAACGAGCCGCCCCAGATCCGCATCGTCGCCGGCGACGAGGGACGCGCAGCGCCGCCCGCGTCTTGACGCTGCGCGCTCTGCGACCTACCTCCGCCAAATGGCCATTCGTGAGATCCTCGTCGTCCCCGACCCGGTGCTGAAGCAGAAGTCCACCCCGGTGGATGTCGTCGACGACGATCTGCGCGCGCTGATGGACGACATGCTGGAGACCATGTACGCGGCGCCGGGCATCGGCCTGGCCGCGGTTCAGATCGGCGTACCCAAGCGCGTCATCGTCATGGACCTGTCCCACGGCGAGGAAGACAAGGCGCCGCGCTTCTTCGTCAATCCTCAGATCGTCTGGGCGTCCGAGGACACGCTTCCCTACGAAGAGGGGTGCCTGTCGGTGCCGGAGATTTTCGACGAGGTCGAACGGCCGGCGAAGGTGCGGCTGAGCTATCTCGACTATCAGGGCAAGGCGGTCGAGGAAGAGGCCGAGGGCCTGTTCGCTGTCTGCATCCAGCACGAGATGGATCACCTGGAAGGCGTGCTGTTCATCGACCACCTGTCACGCCTGAAGCGCGAGCAGGCGGTGAAGAAGGTCAAGAAGCAGGTGAAGGCCGCCTGACGACGGCCTTCACGGGCGTCTCAGTGCGCTGAGTGATCGGCGTGATCGTCGCCCTTCACCGTTTCGCTGACGTTCTTGGCGCCGGTCTTCAGCTCCGCGCCGGCTTTCGACAGGGCTTCCTTCGCTTCGCCCGCGGCGTCCTTGGCGACCGCGCCGGCATCGGCGGCGGCGTCCTTGGCTGCGGCGCCGGCGTCGGATGCGGCGTCCTTCAGGTCGGCGCCCGCTTCCTTGATCTCAGGACTGTTGGCCGCGGCTTTCGCCTCGGCGGCGGCCTTGGCACCGGCGTCTTTGATGTCCTGGGCGGTGTCGGCCCGCTCGGCCTGGGAACAGCCGGCGAGGATCAAGCCGGCGGCGGCGAGCGTGGTGATCAGCAGTCTGCGCATCTTGATTTCCATCCCCTTGGTCATGGCAGCGCTAGTTTAGCGCGCGCCGGCGGGCTTTTCCCATAGGTCGCCGACCGGTAAAGGCCGTCCATGCGCTTAGCCTTCCTTGGAACACCCGACTTCGCCGCCGCCTCGCTGGCGGCGATCGTCGAGGCGGGGCACGACGTGGTCGCGGTCTATTCGCAGCCGCCGGCGCCGCGCGGGCGTGGCCAGGCGCTGCGGCCCTCGCCTGTCCAGGCCTATGCCGAAAGCCGGGGCCTGTCGGTGCGCACGCCGGCTTCCATGCGCGATCCCGACGCGATCGCAGCCTTCGCAGCACTGGACCTCGACGTGGCCGTGGTGGTCGCCTACGGCCAAATCCTGCCCGCCGAAGTGTTGTCCGCGCCAAGGCTGGGAGCGTTCAACCTGCACGGCTCGCTGCTGCCCCGTTGGCGAGGCGCGGCGCCGATCCAGCGGGCGCTGATGGCCGGAGATCCGGTCACCGGCGTTCAGGTGATGCGCATGACCGAGGGCCTGGACGAAGGCGCGGTGCTGGCCACCGCTACGGTTCGCATCGGTCCGCTCGACACCGCCGGGACGCTGCATGACCGCCTGGCGCGGGCCGGCGCCGACCTGCTGGTCGCGACCCTGCCGGCGATCGAGCGTGGCGAGGCGATCGAGATTCCGCAGGCGCAGGACGGCGTCACCTACGCCAAGAAGATCCGCCCCAAGGAAGCGCGGCTGGACTGGCGCCGGCCGGCCGCCGAAGTCGACCTGAAGATCCGCGGGCTCTCGCCGTTTCCCGGCGCCTGGTTCACGGCCGTCGGCGACAAGGGGCCGATCCGCATCAAGGCGCTGCTGTCGCGCGTCGACGACGGCGCGGGCGCCCCTGGCGAGCTGTTGGATGACGCCCTGCTGGTGGCGTGCGGCGAAGGCGCGGTGCGGCTGTTGCGCGTCCAGCGCGAGGGCCGCGCGGCCCAAGACGCCGGCGACTTCCTGCGCGGCTTCCCGTTGAGCGCCGGCGCCAGGCTCTCCTGATGCCCCGCTACCGCCTGCTGGTGGAATACGACGGCCGGCCCTACTGCGGTTTCCAGGCCCAGGCGGGGCTGCCATCCGTGCAGGCGTCGCTGGAACGGGCGGTCCAGGCCTTCAGCGGCGAGAGCGTGCGCATCCATGGCGCCGGACGCACCGACACCGGCGTCCACGCCCTGGGCCAGGTGGTCCACGTGGATCTCGAGAAGTCCTGGTCGCCGGCGGTGGTGCGCGACGCCATGAACGCCCACCTGGCGCGCGAGCCGATCGCGGTCCTGGGCGCCGAGGAGGCGTCTGGGGACTGGCATGCAAGGTTCTCCGCCACGGGGCGACGCTACCTGTTCCGCATCCTCAACCGTCGGAGCCCCGCCGCCCTCGACCAGGGCCGCGCGTGGTGGGTGAAGAAGCCGCTGGACGCCCGGGCGATGCATGCCGCGGCCCAGGTCCTGCTCGGCCAGCACGACTTCACCACCTTCCGCGACGTGCGCTGTCAGGCCAAGTCACCGGTGAAGACGCTGGACCAGGTCAGCGTGGAGCGTGACGGTGAGGCTGTGCTTCTGCGGTTCGCAGCGCGCTCGTTCCTGCATCGCCAGGTGCGTTCAATGACCGGATCGCTGGTCGAGGTCGGGACCGGCCGCTGGAGCGCTGATGATTTCAAGGGGGCGCTGGAGGCTCGTCAACGCAGCGCCTGCGGCCCCGTGGCTCCGCCTGACGGCCTCTATCTCACCGAGGTGATCTACCCGGCGAACGCTGCGAAATAGCGTTCGATCAGGCGTTCGTAGACCGTCTGGAGTTGGCGGATCTCGGCCACCGGCGCGCGCTCGTCGACGGAGTGCATGGTGGTTCCGACCAGGCCCAGCTCCACCACCGGGCAGAGCGCGCGGATGAAGCGTGCGTCCGACGTGCCGCCGCTCGTCGACAGCTCCGGCGCCTGGCCCACCGCGTCGCGGACCGCCTCGGCGACCACATCGGTGAACGGACCAGGCTCGGTGAGGAAGGCTTCGCCGCTGATCTGCGGCGTTAGGCGTATCTTACCGTTGAAGCTCTCGGCGGCCTTCGCGGCCTCCCCTTCGATCCAGCGGACCAAGTCGGCGCCTGTGTGGTTTGGGTTGAAGCGGATGTTGATCCGCGCGCGGCCGGTGGAGGGGATCAGGTTGGTCGTGGGATTGCCCACGTCGATGGTGGTGATCTCCAGGTTCGAGGGCTGAAAGCCCAGGAACCCGTCGTCCAGCCGCCGCGCCTGCAGTCGCGACAACAGGTCGACCAGAACAGGCAGCGGGTTGGCCGCGCGGTCGGGATAGGCCACGTGGCCCTGGGTCCCCGCGACCTCGATGCCGACATTGACGCTGCCGCGACGGCCGATCTTGATCATGTCGCCGAAGGTCACTGACGACGTCGGCTCGCCGACCACGCAATGGTCGATGGCCTCGCCCTCGGTGGCCAGCGCCTCGACCACCATCTTGGTGCCATGGATGGCCGGGCCTTCCTCGTCGCCGGTGATCAGGAACGACAGCGAGCCGGCGACGCGTCCGCCGGCGATGGCGCTCTGGGCGGCGGCGGCGAAGGCGGCGATGGCGCTCTTCATGTCCACAGCGCCGCGGCCGATCAGTATGTCGTCGACGATGGTCGCGTCGAATGGCTCCTGGGTCCAAGCCGCGGCGTCGCCGGCAGGGACCACGTCCGTATGACCGGCGAAGCATAGGTTCGGCCGCGCATTCCCGTAGCGGGCGTAGAGGTTCTCGATGTCGCCGAAGCGCATCCGCCGGCAGGCGAAGCCCAAGCCCTCGAGCGCGTTCTGCAGCACCTGCATGGCGCCGGCGTCCGCCGGGGTGACCGACGCCCGGCGGATCAGGTCGCGGGAGAGCTCGACGGCGTCGATCACGGGTCCGCCTATTCGCGCAGCAATTCGTTGACGCTGGTCTTGGAGCGCGTGCGCTCGTCCACCGTCTTCATGATCACCGCGCAGTAGGTGGACGGCATGCCCTCGTGCGGAGACGGGCGCGAGCCCGAAACCACCACGGAATACGGCGGCACCTCGCCCAGGGTGACGACGCCCGTGCGCCGGTCGACGATCGGCGTGGTCGAAGTCAGGTACACGCCCATCGACAGCACCGAGCCTTCACGCACGATGACGCCCTCGGCGACCTCGGAGCGCGCGCCGATGAAGCAGTTGTCCTCGATGATCGTGGGGTTGGCCTGCAGCGGTTCCAGCACGCCGCCGATGCCCGCGCCGCCCGACAGGTGCACGTTCTTGCCGATCTGCGCGCAGGACCCCACCGTGGCCCAGGTGTCGACCATCGTGCCTTCGCCGACGTGGGCGCCGATGTTTACGAACGAGGGCATCAGCACCACGTTGCGATCGATGAACGCGCCGCGCCGAACGACGCAGCCGGGGACCGCACGGAAGCCGGCGGCCTCGAACTCGGCCGCGCCCCAGCCTTCGAACTTGGTCGGCACCTTGTCCCAGTAGGGACCGGGCGACGGCGCCTGGACCAGGGCGTTGGCGTTCAGGCGGAAGGACAGCAGGATCGCCTGCTTCACCCACTGGTGGACCACCCACTCGCCATCGAGTTTCTCGGCCACGCGCAGCTTGCCGGCGTCGAGCTGGGTCAGGGTCTCATCCACCGCGGCGCGCACCGCGCCTTTGGTCGAAGCGGAGACGCCGTCGCGGGCTTCCCACGCGGCCTCGATCTCGGACTTCAGGTCTTGAGTGAGCGCGACGGACATTCAGGCGGCCTCCTTCAATCGCGCGGTCGCCAGGAACGGCGCGAGCTTGTCTGTACGATGATGGACGAATGACGCGTGGGAGTCCTGCGCGTGCGCCCCGACCAGCACGGTGGTCATGCCCAGCCCCGCGGCCGGCTCCAGGTTGCGCTCGGAATCCTCGAAGAAGGCGGTGGCGGCGGGAGCCATGCCGTGCGCCTCGACCATGCGGTCGAACGCCGCCGGATCGGGCTTGGGCAGGAAGCCGAACGAACCGATGTGAAAGACGTCGTCGAAAAGGGCGCTCAGGCCCAGGCGCTCCAGCACCCGTTCGGCGTGGCGGTCGTCGGCGTTGGTGAAGATCAGCCGCCGGCCAGGCAGGCGCTGCAACGCCGCCAGCAGGTCGGTGTCGTGCGCCAGGGCGTCCAGCGAGATGTCATGGAAGATCGCATGATACTCGTCTGGATCGACGCCGTGGTGCTCCATCAGCCCATGCAGGGTCAGGCCGTAGTCCCGGAAATAAGTCTTCTGCAGCTCGTAGGCTTCGTCCATCGGCAGGCCCGTGGTCTTGGCGACGAATTGGGTCATCCGCGCCTCGGCCTGTTTCATGAAGCCGGACTCGACCGGATAGAGCGTGTTGTCGAGGTCGAACAGCCAAGTGTCCACATGGGTCAAGTCGGCGCTCATGCGCAGATCAGAGTGCCTGCGCCGTGCTCGGTGAACAGCTCCACGAGCAGGGCGTGCGGGCGCCGGCCATCCATGATCACTACGGCCTCGACACCAGCCTCCGCCGCGGCGATGGCGGTCTCGAGCTTGGGGATCATGCCGCCGGTGGCGACGCCCGAGGCGATCGCGTCGCGCGCCTCCTGGACGCTCATCTGACGGACAAGCTGACCATCCTTGTCGAGCACGCCCTGAACGTCGGTGAGCAGGATCATCCGCTTGGCCCGCAGCGCGCCGGCCAGGGCGCCGGCCACGGTGTCGGCGTTGACGTTGTAGGTTTCGCCGTCCTCAGACACGCCGATCGGCGCGATCACGGGGATATAGTCTTCCTCGGCGTAGATCAGCGCCTCGATCAGCTTCTGGTCGATGCGGCTGGGTTCGCCGACGAAGCCCAGGTCGACGTCCTGGACGACGCCGGTTTCCGGGTCCTTGCGCGTGCGCACCGCCTTCTGGACGGTGATCAGGCGCGCGTCCTTGCCCGACAGGCCGACGCCGCGCACGTCGGCCTCGGCGCCGGCGAGCGTGATCCAGTTGGCGATTTCCTTGTTGATCGCGCCCGACAAGACCATCTCGGCGACTTCCATGGTCGCGGCGTCGGTCACCCGCAGGCCGTCGACGAAAGTCGATTTCACGCCGGCCTTGTTGAGCATGGCCGAGATTTGCGGCCCGCCGCCGTGCACCACGACGGGGTGCACGCCGAGCATCTTCAGCAGCACGGTGTCGGCGGCGAACAGCTTGGCCACGGCGTCGTCGCCCATGGCATGGCCGCCATATTTGATGACCACAGTCTCGCGGTCGTAGATCTGAATGTAGGGCAGCGCCTCGGCGAGGGTCTTCGCGGTCGCCCAGCCCTCTTCTTGGGTGTCGTCGGTCACGGCTTGGCGGCTCCGGCGGATCGGTGGGCTCCGATAGCGGACCCAGGCGCGCCTGTCACCTTCGCCGGCGGGTTCAGGCCTCGCAGGCGGCGAGGATCTCGGCCCGCAGCTCGGCCATCCCCAGGCCCTTCTCCGCCGATGTGGCGATGACCCGCGGGAAGGCGGCCGGACGCTTGGCGATGGCGGCCAGCGTGCGCTGCGTCACCGCCTCGACCTCGGAGGCCTTCAGCTTGTCGGCCTTGGTCAACACGATCTGATAGGACACCGCGGCGGTGTCGAAGGCGCTCAGCGCCTCGCCGTCGACCTCCTTGAGCCCGTGGCGAGCGTCGATCAGCAGATAGGCGCGCTTCAGGTTCACCCGCCCGCGCAGGTAGTCGCGGCCGAGGTTCTGGAACTTCTTCACCTCGCCGCGCGAGGCGCGCGCAAAGCCGTAACCCGGCAGGTCGACCAGCCTCAGGCGCTCATCCAGGACGAAGAAGTTCACTTCCCGCGTCCGTCCCGGCGCGTTCGAGGCGCGCGCCAGGCCTTTGCGGTTGGTCAGCCCGTTGATCAGCGACGACTTCCCGACGTTAGAACGGCCGGCGAAGGCCACTTCCGGCAGGTCCGGTGGCGGCAGGCCGTCGATGGTCACCGCCCCCATGAGGAATTCGCAAGGTCCCGCGAACTGTACGCGAGCCCGCTCCAGGGCCTCGTCGTCGAAGGCGTCCACTCAGGCCGCCCTGGACTTGCCGGTGAACCGCGCGATGAACTGGTCCACGGGGTTGTCCACCTTGAGCCGGCGCATGATCACGTACTGCTGGAGGATGGTGAGCACGTTGCTCCAGGTCCAGTAGATCAGCAGGCCGACTGCAAACGGCGCCATTATGAACATGAACAGCAAGGGCATCAGCTTGAAGATCCGCTGCTGCATCGGGTCGCCCACCGGCGGGCTCATCGCTGTGGTGAGCCACATGGTGAAGCCGTAGGCCAGCGGCAGCACGCCGAGGTGGAGGGTCGTGTCCAGGATCTGACCGATCAACGGTGTGCTGGCCGGGTTCCAGGGGATCAGGCCGAACAGGTTCCAGATGGTCGTGGGATCGCGCGCCGACAGATCCTTGATCCAGCCCATGAAGGGCGCGTGGCGCATCTCGATGGTGACGCTCAACACCTTGTAGAGCGCGAAGAACACTGGGATCTGCAACAGCAGCGGCAGGCAGCCCGCGATCGGGTTCACCTTCTCGCGCTGATAGAGCGCCATGATCTCCTGCTGCTGCTTGGCGGGATCCTCCTTGAAGCGGGCGCGCAGCTCCTCCATCTGCGGTTGCAGCTTCTTCATCTTGGTCATCGACTCGTACTGCTTGTTCGCCAGCGGGAAGAACAGCAGCCGCACGACGACGGTCAGCCCCAGGATGGCGAGGCCGAAATTACCGACGTGGCGATAGATGAATTCCAGGAAGCTGAAGATCGGCTGGGTCAGCAGGCGCAAGCGCCCCCAGTCCACCGCCCAGTTCAGGTTGGGGACGTCGAACTGCTTCTCATAGCCCTTGAGCACCGGCACGGTCTTGGCTCCGGCGAAGAAGCGCGTGGTCTCGGTGACCTGCTTGCCGACTGGGATCTGACGCAGGGCGCCGACGTAGTTGGCCTCGAAGATGTTGGTTTCGCCGGCCTTGGTGACGCGGAAGGCGCCGCGGACGTTCTCGGACTGGCTGGGGATCAGCGCCGCCAGCCAGTACATGTCGGTGATCCCGGTCCAACCGCCGCGGGACGGCAGCTCCATGCCGCCATCCTTGGCCCACTTGGAGTATTTGATCAGACGCAGCTCATCGCCCAGCCAGCCGATCGCGCCCTCGTGGACGATCTGGCTGTGGCCGACGTGCGCCGGCGCGCCCTGGCGTTGCACTGACGCGTAGGGCGCCAGCGACACCGGGGCCGCGCCGGTGTTGGCCACGGTGTCGGTCACCGTGAACATGAACCTGGCGTCGATGGCGATCTGCCGGGTGAAGGTCAGACCCGCCGGGCTCACATACTGCAGGCTCAGCGGCGCGGTGGGCGTCAGCGTCGAGCCCTGCGTCACCGTCCAGAGGGTGTTGGCGTTCGGCAGGCCGGGCACATTGGCGCCGGTCCAGCCGAACTCGGCGAACCAGGCGTGCCGCGCGCCTTCCGGGCGCAGCAGTTCGACCGGCGGGGAGTTCGGGTCGACCGTCTCGCGGTACTGCTTCAGGAACAGGTCGTCGAAACGCGCGCCCTTCAGAGAGATCGAGCCTTGCAGCGCCGGCGTGTCGATCGTCACGCGCGGGCTGGCCGCGGCGGCTTCCTGGCGCGTGACGACCCGCACCTGGGCGGGTGCGGCGACGCCGGGAAGCGTTCCGGCGACCGGTCCCGCGGTCGTATTCGAAGCCGCGGCGGGCTTGCGGGCGGCTTCGGCCTGGCGGCGCTGCGCCGCGGGTTCGAGGATGAACACCTGATAGAGCAGCAGGAGGGCGAGGGAGCAGACCACGAAGATGATCGTGTTGCGTGTGGAGTCGTCTCGCATGTCGGGGGGTGCGCCTTCAGGCCGAGGAGGAGGGGGCCGGCGCGGTGTCGCTGACCCGTCGGTCGCTTTCGGGCGCGAGCCTTATCAGCGCGCTTTTCACGTCGTCAAGCAGACGCGGCCAGGGCCGAGTCGTAACGCCGCCACGCGCGATGAACACATAGTCGAAGCCGGGCGCCGCGAATTGCGGGGTGAGCAGGCGGGCGGCTTCGCGCAGGCGGCGCTTGGCGCGGTTGCGGACCACCGATCCGCCGATCCGCCGCGTCGCCGTGAAGCCGGTGCGCACCAGGGCCGCGCCATCCGCGCGGTTGCGGGCCTGGACGACCACCGCACCTCGGGCGCATGACGGCGCCTGGGCGCAGGCCAGGAACTCCGGGCGCTTCCTGAGGCGCTCGATGGCGAAGGGTGCGTTGGGGATTGGGGCGTCCGTCATGCGGACACCGCCAGCGCGATCTAGGCCGAGAGCCGCTTGCGGCCCTTGGCGCGGCGACGCTGGATCACCTTTTGGCCGTTCTTGGTGGCCATGCGCGCGCGGTAGCCGTGACGGCGCTTGCGCACGAGTCGCGACGGCTGGAAAGTCCGCTTCACAGTAAGGCTCCGGGTTCGAACGAGCGGCGGTGGATAAGGGAACGGAACGGCCGTGTCAACGCGCGTCCGCTCGCCTCAGTCGCTATCGCGCGCCGGCGGCCCGCCCCACTTCGGAGCAGGCGGCGTGTAGCGTGCGAACGCCTCCAGCGCTTCGCCGGGCTCGGCAGCGTAGATCAGCATGTCCGCGTAGGCGGGCGCGAGGAAGTCGGCGTCCACCATCCGGGCGATCATTTCACGCAAGGGCCGGAAATATCCGCCGACGTCGAGGAAGCCGCTGGGCTTGGCGTGGAAGCCCAGTTGCGCCCAGGTCCACTGCTCGAACATCTCCTCCAGGGCGCCGGCGCCGCCGGGCAGGGTGAGGAAGGCGTCGGCGAGCTCCGCCATCCGCCATTTGCGCTCGTGCATGGAATTGACGACATGTAGTTCGCTCAGGCCGGGGTGGGCGATTTCGCGCTCGACCAGGTCGCGCGGCATCACGCCGACGACGCGGCCCCCGCTCGCCAGAGCGGCGTCGGCCACCGCGCCCATCAGGCCGACACGGGCTCCGCCGTAGACCAGGGTCAGTCGGGCGCCGGCGATCGCAACGCCTGTTGCGGTCGCCGCGGCCAGGTAGGCGGGATCCCTGCCGAAGGCCGAGCCGCAGTAGACGCAGACGCTATTCACGCCCCGAGCGTGGGCCGCGGCGGCGTCATTGTCGATCCATGGTCAAGGCGCGCCATCTCGCCGCAGGCGATCGGGTGCGCCCCAATTTCGCCCTACGGGCGAGGCCTCTCGGAAATTCTGTCCAACAAATCAAGTGGATCGCCTGTATGTACGAGCCCAGCGCCCTCGAGCAATACATGCTCGAACTGGTCAACGCGGAACGCGCCAAGGTCGGCGCCCAACCCCTGACCTTCGACCTGAACCTCGACAAGGCCGCCGAGCTCCATAGTCAGTGGATGATCGCGACGGACACCTTCTCCCACACCGGAGACGGCGGCTCGAGCGCGACGCAGCGCATGCAGAGCGCCGGCTACACCCTCTCCGGTTCTTGGGCGACGGGCGAGAACATCGCCTGGGCCAGCCTGCGCGGCGCGCCGGGCTACCAGGACGAGGTGGACCTGCTGCACGCCAACCTGATGAACTCGGCGGGTCACCGGGCGAACATCCTCAACGCCAACTACCGTGAAGTCGGCATCGGCTTCGAGGTCGGCGAATACCAGGGCTGGCAGGGCGCCTTCGTCACCCAGGACTTCGGCAAGTCGGGGACCGGCTTGTCGATCACCGGCGTCGCCTTCGACGACCAGGACGGCGACAGGTTCTACGATCCAGGCGAAGGCCTCGGCGGTCTGACGGTCAAGGCCGTGAGCAGCACGGGCGCTTCGTTCACCACCAGCACTGTGGCCTCGGGGGGTTACGACCTCACCCTCTCCACCGGAACCTACACCCTGACCTTCTCGGGCGGCGGCTTCGCCACCGTGAGCAAGCAGGTCACCGTGGGTTCGCTGAACGTGAAGGTCGACCTGATCGACCCGGTGGCAGGCGGCGGGACGACGCCCGTCCCGCCCACCCCGCCGCCCAGCACGCCAGGGCCGGTGATCGGCACCGCCGGCGCGGACACCCTGGCTGGAACCGACGGCGCAGACACCCTGCAGGGCATGAACGGCGGCGATCGCCTCTCGGGCGGCGGCGGGGCCGACCGCCTGGACGGCGGCGCGGGCAATGACACCCTCAACGGCGGGGTCGGGGCCGATGTGCTGACTGGCGGGGCGGGCAACGACACCTTCGTGTTCGACCTCGCGCCGTCCACCGGCGTCGACCAGATCACCGATTTCACCACGGCCGACACGATCCAGCTTGAGAACGCGATCTTCACCGCGCTGGGTTCGGCGGGGCGTCTGTCGTCTTCTGCGTTCTACCAGGGTTCTGCGTCGCACGACGCCACGGACCGGGTGATCTACAACTCGAGCACGGGATCGCTGCTGTACGACGCTGACGGGACAGGTTCGGGCTCGGCGGTGCAGATCGCGATTCTGCCCACTGGGCTCAGGCTCTCTTACGCCGACTTCTCGGTGATCTGACCGCGGGTCACAGGTCGGGCCGGATGATCGTCCGGCCGACCACCTGCCGCTTGTCCATGTGCGCGAAGGCCTCGCGCCATTGGTCCAGCGGGAATTCCCGATCGACACGCGGCCGCAGCTCGCCCTGCGCGGCCATCGACCAGATGGCGCGACGGTTCTCCAGGCCCCGTTCCGGGAACTTGCGTCCGTATTCGCCGGCGCGCACGCCGACCACCGAGAACCCCTTGATCAGCGGCATGTTCACAGACACCGTCGGGATGCGGCCGGAGGTGAAGCCCACCACCAGCAGGCGCCCGTCGAAGGCGATGCAGCGGACGCTCTCGTCGAACACGTCGCCGCCCACCGGGTCGTAGATCACGTCGGCGCCGGCCCCGCCGGTCAACGCCTTCACCTGTTCGCGGAAGCCGCCGCTGATGTTCAGCGTCGCCTCGGGCGCGTACTCCTTGCGAATGGTCTCGAGCTTGGCGTCGGACGAAGAGGCCGCGATCACCCTCGCGCCCAGCCTCACGCCCAGGTCCACCGCCGCCAGGCCGACTCCGCCCCCGGCCCCGTGCACCAGCAGCCATTCGCCCGGCTCGATACGCGCGCGTCGCACCAGGGCGACATAGGCGGTGATGTAGGCGGACCCGAACGCCGCGGCCTGGGCGAAGCTGAGCGCCTCGGGTTTCGCCTGGAGGTCAGCGACTGCGGCTGTCGCGAACTCGGAGAATCCACCGATCCGCGGCGGCCCGACCACGGCGTCGCCCGGCGTGAACGCCGTGACGCCTTCGCCGACCGCTTCGACCTCGCCGGCGTTCTCCGATCCGCTGATGAACGGAAGCGGCGGCTTGAACTGATATTCACCGCGCGTCTGCAGCAGGTCGGTGAAGTTCACGCCGGAGGCGCGGACCCGCATCAGGACCTCACCAGGGCCTGGCTTTGGCGTCTCCACCTGTTGCAGCGAGCAGCCGGCGAAGTCCTTCAGCAGGTCGTCGACCACCAGGGCGCGCATCAAAATCCAGTCTGCATTTTGCGGCGTTTCATGCTCGAGCGGCTCAGGCCCCGGCGCGCGGCAGGCCCTTGAGGCCGAACAGGATCATGCCGACCGCGAACGCCGCGGCTCCGGCGGTGTCAATAGGCCTACGCTCCAGCATCTTGTCGCCGACGCCGCGCGCCACGGCGATGCAGGCGGCTGCGAGGAAATCGGCGTCGACGGCCGGCGCGCCGCGGGCCACCTCGGCGACGATCGCGTCGCGGACTTCGGCGAACACCGCCGCGGTTTCCGGCGTCTCGCCCTGGACGTGAGGGTGGGGCTCTCCCGGCGGGCGGCGGGCGACCCAGTTGCGGTGCTCGTCAGCCAGAAACTCGTAGTAGGCGTCGATGGCGGCGCGGACGAAGGCCTCGAAGTCCGCCGACTCCGCGCGGCGTGCGCGCAGGATCGGGCCGAACCGCCGCGCACCCTCGTCTGCGAGGGCGGCGAACACCTCCTCCTTGGATCGGTAGTAGTTGTAGAAGGTCCCGGCGGCGAGGCCGGTGCGACGGATAATGTCGCGCACCGTGGCCGCGTCATAGCCCATCTCGCCGAACACCTGGCGCGCCGCGTCGAGGATCGCGTTGCGATTCTGAAGCTTGGTCTGCTCCCGCTTGCCGGCGGGAAGGAACGCGACCTTGGGCATACACGCCTCATCCAGTCAAAAATGACACATGTCACTCTAACCCTGTGGCGGCGGAACGCCAGTCTGTTCCTTACGGTGTGGGGAGGCGCATCGGGGCCGGCGACACCCATACCGGCGCTGGCGCGCGGGGCGTTGTGCAACCGGCGCGGCATCGCCCCCAGGCGCTGGAGCACTCGTCAGAGGAATCTCCGCCGAGGCAGAAGTAGTAGCTTTGGGCGCATTCCAGACGGCACTGCCCGCCGTCGGGCGACAGCGAGGACGGCATGGGCGGAAGCGGCGACGGCTCCGAAGGCGGCGCATCGCCGCGCACGGCCTGGGACTGCGCTGGACGCGCCGGCTGTGGGTTGATCGCCCCGCGCAAGGCAGGCGGGCGACTTGCGGCGCCAGACTGGCCGGTCGCGGGCCGGCTCGACTGCTGCGCGCTCGACGCATCCGCCAGACAGGCGGTCGCCAAGAATGCCAGGCCGAACAACACGGTCATCCGGCGCATGCGCCAAGGGCCTCCTGGATCGTCACCGACGCGCGGGATTCTAGGCGTCCGCGCACCGCCTGCACATGATGAATGATTCCTTGGTCGAAGCCCGGATGGAATCGCCGACGCGAGTCGTTGACCTCTCGATGGCCGCTTGCCGCAATGAAGCGCTTGGCGTCCGGGGCTGTAAAATGTCGGACCCATTCAAAGACCGGGTGCTGGAGTTGATGCCCACCCTTCGCGGCTACGCGATGGCGCTGACGCGCTCGCCGAGCGAAGCGGACGACCTGGTCCAGGACGCCTTGATGCGGGCCTGGCGTTACCGCAGCGGGTTCAAGCCGGGGACCAATCTGGAAGCCTGGCTGTGCGCCATCCTACGCAATTGCTTCTACACGGGACTGCAGAAGAACCGCCGCACGGTGGCCGACGTCGACGGCCGCCACGCCGCCCAGCTTTCGTCGCCGCCCGACCAGGAATGGCGCCTGCGCTACAGCGAACTGCTGGAGGCGCTGAAGCAACTGAGCGCGGAGACCCGCGACGCCCTGCTGCTGGTTGTCGGCGCCGGCCTTACCTACGAGGACGCCGCCGAGATCACCGGCTGCGCGGTGGGCACGCTGAAGAGCCGCGTGCACCGCGCCCGCACCCATCTCGCCGAAATCACCGATCCCCAGATGTTCGGCGTGGAGTCGGCCCGCTAGTCGCGGCTGGCCACGGCGAACACGTCGCACTGCATCAGCATCGAACCTGGCAGCTCATAGGCGAAGATGTGGCGCGCCGGCCGCGACTCCGGGTCGGGAAAGGCGACGATCCATTCCCGATTGATGGCTTCGCGCGCCGCGGGCACGTCCTTGGCGTAGAACTCGATCTTGACGATGTCCTCCAGGTCCGCGCCTCCGGCGGCCAGGATCGCGCGCATATTTATGAAGGCCAGGCGCGTCTGTTCGCTCACGTCATCAGGCATCAGGCCGGTCGTGGTGTCCTGGCCGGAGATCCCGCCGGTGAACAGGATGATGCCCACCCGGCTGGCCGCCGGCGTCGGATTGGTCCCGTGGCTGAAACCCTTGATGTTGATGCTGCGGCGTCGCGCCATCTGCGTCCTCCCTGGATATTTGTTGTGTCGCCGGCTTGGCGTCGGCGTTGTCTTGAGCCCTCAGGCCTGCGTGCGTTCCAGCAGCGCCATGGCCGCGGCGGGGGCGCGGACCTTACCTTCGTGGATGACGAAGGCGAACACCTCGCGCGGCTGTTTTGCAGCAGGCTTCGCCGCGAGCTTGGGCAGGTCGTCCGGCGCGCCGCCTTTGGCGTAGTCCTCGAACCGCCGAGCCCACTCATCCAGCTCCTTAGTCTGATAGGCCGTCTCGATGTCGTCGGAGCCGCGCATCAGGCGCGCGTAGACGAAGTCGGCGGTGACGTCGGCGATCATCGGATAGACCTCGTGCTCCGCGCAGCAGATCGCCACCTGGTGCGACCGGCACATCTCGACGAAGGCTGGATCGGCGAAACTCGCGTGGCGAACCTCCATGCAGTGGCGCAGGGGCAGGCCGTCCAGGGTCTTCGGCAGCAGCTCGAGGAACGCCCCGAAGTCGTCGGGATCGAACTTCTTGGTGGCCATGAACTGCCACAGGATCGGCCCCAGGTGCGGGCCAAGCTCGGTCAGGCCCTGGCCCAGGAACTTCTCCATCGACTCGCCCATCTCGGCCAGCACGCGGCGGTTGGTGCAGAACCGCGAGGCCTTCACCGTGAACATGAAGTCGTCAGGGACGCTGGCGGCCCACTTGGCGAAGGTCGCGGGTTTCTGGGTGGAATAGTAGGTCGAGTTGATCTCGATCGCGGTCAGATGGCTGCTCGCGTAGGCCAGTTCGTCGGCCTGCTTAAGGCCCTGCGGATAGAAGACGCCCCGCCACGGTTCGAACGTCCAGCCGCCGATGCCGGCGCGAATCCGTCCCATCTCAGCCATGCTCACTTCCTCGCTGCGGCGCTCTTGTCGCGTTCGGCCTTGAACTCGGCGCCCGGTTTCCAGCTCGGCCATTCGCGGGAATTGGCGAGCTGTTCACCCAGCTCATAGAGCAGGCCCATGTCGGCGGCGACGCCGGCGAGATTCCAGTCCGGACTCCATTCGTCGGCCGGCTGGTGGTAGCGCGCAGAGATATAATCCTGCTGGGCCGCCGCGCCCGCCGCCTTGCCGCCGACCAGAAGATCCTCACCGGTACCGAACGAGATCGCCGGGACGCCCCGCTTGGCGAACGAGAAGTGGTCGGAGCGGAAGAAGCTGCCGTTCTGTGGCCGCGGGTCGGGGCTGAAATAGCGTCCATGCTCGCGGCCGACCGCGATCAGGTCGTCCTGTAGTGTGAGCGGCGCATCGCCGGCGGTGGCGAAATCGTGCGCCGGTCCTGCGACGCTGAGTGAGTCCATGTTGACCACGCCCACAGTGGTCGCCAGCGGATAGAGTGGATTCCAGGCGTAGTATTCGGATCCCAGCAGGCCCTTCTCCTCGGCGGTCACCGACAGGAACAGCACCGAGCGGGTCGTCTTGGGGGCTTTCGCGAACGCGACCGCCAGCTCGATCAACGCCGCCACGCCCGTGCCGTTGTCCCGCGCACCATTGTAGATGACGTCGCCCTTGGCGTCCGGTTCGCCGATCCCGAGATGGTCCCAGTGGGCGGTGTAAATCACCGTCTCGTCCGGGTGCGTGGTTCCGGCGAGCAGCGCGGCGACGTTGCGCGTGACGATCGTCTCGGCCTTCACCGCATAGTCCATCGACACGGTCGCGCCCGGCAGCGGGACCGGTCTGAACTGCGGCGACCGCGCGCTGATCTTCAGCGCCTCGTAGTCGAGACCGGCGGCCTTCAGCAGATCCGCTGCGGCGTCACGCTGGATCCAGCCCTCGAGCGGCGCGTGGGCCTTGGTCGGATCGTCGCGGATGATGTCGAACACCGCGCTGGCGTTGGAGTTCTTCACCGTCGCCCAGCCGTAGGCGGCGGGCGCTGTCTCGTGGATGACCAGGAAGCCGATCGCGCCGCGCCGGGCGGCCTCCTCGTACTTGTAGGTCCAGCGCCCGTAGTAGGTCATCGCCTTGCCGCCGAACGCGCCCCGGCCGGTCTCGAAATCCGGGTCGTTGACCAGGACCAGCGCCACCTTGCCCTTCAGGTCGTAGCCCTTGAAGTCGTCCCAGCCGCGCTCGGGGGCGTCTACGCCGTAGCCGATGAACACCAGCGGCGCGTCCTCGATCGCCACCCGGGTCGCGCCGGTCGCTGCGGCTCGCACGGTGACCTGATCTCCTTGCGACCAGGCGAACGTCTTGTCGCCCACCTTTGCAGAGGCGGTGATCGGACCGGTGATCTCGAAACGCGCCAGCGGCACGTCCTGGGTCCAGGCGCGCGATCCGTCCGCCGCCTTGTCTCCACCAGGCCGCAATCCGGCGGCTTTGAACTGCTCGACCAGGTAATCGACCGTCTTGGGTTCCGCGCGCGTCGCCGGCCCACGGCCTTCGAAGGCGTCAGAGGCCAGGACCTTCACGTGGTCGGCGAGTTTCGCCGGATCGAACACAGGATCAGCGGCGCTGGCCGCATGGGCCTGAAAAGCGAGCGCCACGACGGCGGCGGTGATGAAAACAAGCTTTCGCATCAATAGGGCGCCGCCGTGAATGAACTTGCCTACAGTCTAGTCTGCAGGAGTGAGAACCGTTAGAGGTCCGCCGATCAACGCAATTATGCACCTGGAGTTCGTTGTGGCGGCCGGCGCATTGCGCTGTCGTCGAGCTGACACCAGTCTGCAATTCGCTCGACGCTGACATATGTTCTACAGGATCGCCGCGGCCGAGGCGGCTCAGACGCGTCTCGGACGCGACCGCCGCACCGGCCCTGACCAGGAACGTTTCCCACCCATGCGCCTCGCTTTGCCAGCAGCCTCAGCCGCCGGCCTCGCCATCCTGACGCTTGCGGGCTGCGCCTCGGTGCGCGAGCCCACCACCACCCTGCCGCAAGCCTATGAAGCTCCGGCTGGCGTGGCGACGCCCGCGGCCGGTCTCGATACCTGGTGGACTGCGTTCGGCGACGCCCAGCTTGACGGCCTGATCGACCAGGCCCTGCGCGCCAGTCCCGACGCGCTCAGCGCCGCCGCTCGCCTTGCCGAAGCCCGCGCGGTCGCACAGACCGCGCTGGCGGCGTTGCTGCCGAACGGCTCGCTGCAGGGGCAGGGCCGCAAGACCCACACCGAGCAGCTTTCGGGGACGGTGATCAACATCCCCGGCTTCTCCACCAACGGCGATTCCGAGTCCTACTCCGCCAATTTCGACGTGAGCTGGGAAATCGACCTGTTCGGCCGGCTGCGCTCCGGACGCCGCGCCGCGCGGGGCGACGTCGCCGCGGCACGCTTCAACTACGAAGGCGCTCGCGCCAGCCTCGCGGCCAATGTCGCCGACACCTACTTCCAGGCGCGCGGGCTGGCCATCCAACTCGACGATGCGCGCGAGACGGTGCGCATCCAGCAGGCCCTGCAGGACGTCGCCGATCGTCGCGCGCAACGGGGACTGGGCGCGACCTCCGACGCGGACCGGGTGGCCGGCGACCTCGCTCAGGCCCAGGCCCGGGCGGCGGGGCTGGAAGCCGAGCTGCAGGCCGCCCGTCGCACCTTGCTGGTCCTGGTCGGCCGCGGCGCGGAGCCGACGGCGAACCTGCCGGTGGTCGCCGACCTCGGCGCTGTTCCGGCGGTCCCGGCGACGCTCCCCAGTGAACTGTTGGCGCGCCGGCCCGACGTGCGCGAGGCCCAGGCGCGCATCGCCGCGGCCGCCGGTCGGCTCGATGTCGCCGAGCGCGCGTTCTTTCCGACCTTCACCCTGACGCCGGGGCTGGGCTGGTCGCGCAGCCTGCAGCCCGAGTTCTCGTCCACCACTCGGAACTGGTCTATCGGCGGCGCAGTCAGCCAGCCCATCCTCGACATCCCGCAACTGCTGATCGACCTGAAGGCTCAGAGCGCGCGGACCGAACAGGCGGTCATCGCCTATGAGAAGGTCGTGCAGACGGCGTTCGCCGAGGCCGAGAACAGCCTGGTTCAGCTGGACGCCGACCGGCGCGGCGTCGTCTTGTTGCAGGGCGGCGAGCGGCGAGCGGCGCGGGCCTATGAGGCGGCGCGTGTCCGCTACGTGGCGGGGATCGACGACCTGCAGCAGGCGCTGGCCGCCGAGCAGGCCTGGCGCGCCACGCGGACCCAACTCACCACGGCCCAGGTGCAGGCGCTGCGCCGCGCCGTCCAGGCCTACAAGGCGCTCGGCGGCGGATGGCCTGCCGAGAGCCTCCCCATGAACGCCCGAGCCCGATAGAGCCGACGCATGCCGAACACCAAATCTCGCCTGATCGTCATCGTAGGGATGACCGCGTTGCTGGGCCTGGGCGCTTGCCACAAGAAGCCGCCCGCCGAGACCGACGCGAAACAGCAGGCGCGCTCGGTAAGGGTCGTGCGCGTCGAGCCCAGCGCCGTCACCGGCGCGCTCGCAGCTTCCGGCGACCTGGTGTCGCGCGAGGAGGCCGCGGTGCAGCCCGAGGTCACCGGCTACCGCGTGTCACGGGTGTTGGTCGACGTCGGCTCCTACGTCCGGCGCGGGCAGACCCTGGCTGAACTCGACGGCGCGCTGATCAATTCCCAGCTCGAACAACAGGCGGCTCTGGCCGCTCAGGCCGCCGTGCAAGCCGAACAGGCCGAGGATCAGGCGGCTCGGGTCAAAGGCCTCGACAACCAGGGCGTCCTTTCGCAGGAGCAGATCGAGCAGCGGCGCTTCCAGGCCCGTGCGGCGCGCGCCAACGCCAACGCCCAGGCCGCCGCGCTCAGGGACGTCCGCACCCGCGCCGGCAAGCTCGCGGTCAGCGCGCCGGTTTCCGGCTTGATTCTCGAGCGCACGGTACGCCCCGGCGACCTGTCGGCCGGTTCGGCCACGCCCTGGTTCAGGATCGCGCGCGACGGCCAGATCGAACTCTCGGCGCAGATGTCCGAGGATGAGCTGACGCGGGTTCATATCGGCCAGCAGGCCACGGTGACGGTTCCCAGCGGGTCGACAGCCATCGGCGTCGTGCGGCTGATCAGTCCGCAGGTCGATCCACAGACCAAGCTCGGCTCGGTGCGCGTCACCCTGCCGGTGCGAAGCGACATCCGGGCCGGCGGGTTCGGCCGGGCGGTGTTCGCCGACGCCACGGGGACCGCGCTCGCCGTGCCGGAGACCGCGATCCGCTACGACGCCGACGGCGCCAGCGTGATGGTCGTCGGCGCGGACAATCGCGTGAAGCGCGTGCCGGTGACCGCCGGGACTCGGGGCTCTGGCCTGGTGCAACTGGTCAAGGGGCCGCCTGCCGGCACGCGCATCGTCGCGGCCGCCGCGGGCCTGCTGCTGGACGGAGACATGGTGCGTCCGCTGGAGGTTCGCGCCGCCGCGCCTGCCCCAGCTCCCGCCAAGGCGACCGCCAAATGAGCGACCCGCGCGTTGGCGGCTCCGGCGGATTCCCGATCTCCGCCTGGGCGATCCGTAATCCGGTCCCCGTGGCGGTATTGTTCATCGGCCTGGTTCTGGCGGGCGTGCTCGCCTACATGGCCCTGCCGATCAAGCAGTTCCCGAACATTCAGTTCCCCATCGTCGCCGTCACCGTCACCCAGAGCGGCGCGGCGCCCGGCGAGATGGAGACCCAGATCACCCGACCGATCGAGGACGCCATCGCCAGCATCAGCGGGGCGAAGAACGTCACCTCGGTGGTGACTCAGGGCGTTTCCACGACCTCGATGGAATTCGAGATCGGCGAGGATTTACAGAAGAAGACCGACGAAGTCCGCTCGAAGATCGACCAGGCGCGCGCTCTGCTGCCTCGCGATGTCGACGAGCCGATCGTCCAGCAGGTCGAGATCGACTCCCTGCAGCCGATCCTGACCTATGCAGTAGAAGCGCCGGCGATGTCCGACGAAGAGCTGTCGTGGTTCATCGACGACACGGTGTCGCGCAGCCTGCAGGGCGCCAAGGGCGTAGCTCAGGTCAGCCGCGTCGGCGGCGTCAACCGTGAGATCAACATCCTCGTCGATCCGGACCGCCTGGCGGCCCGCGGCCTGACGGCGACCCAGGTGAACAGCGCGTTGCGCGGTTTCCAGACCGACGCTCCGGGCGGGCGGGTGAACATCGGCGGTCGCGAGCAGACGCTCCGCGTGCTGGGCACCGTGCAGACCGTCGCGCAGATCCGAGACCTCACCATCCCCACCGGGACCGGCGGCTTCGTGCGCCTGGGCGACGTGGCCGACGTCGGCGACGGGGCGTCCGAGACCCGCGGCTTCGCGCGGCTGAACGGCAGGCCGGTCGTGGGCTTCCAGGTTTCCAAGACCAAAGAGGCCAGCGACGTCGGCGCGGAGGACGCCGTCTCCAAGAAGATCGCTGAACTCTCCATGGCGAACCCAGGGCTGAAGTTCGCCAAGATCTTCTCCACGGTCGACGAGACCCGTGCGAGCTTCAGCGCCACCCAGCATGTGTTGGCCGAAGGCATGCTGCTGGCCGCTCTTGTGGTGATGTTCTTCCTGCGTGACTGGCGGGCCACCCTGATCACCGCCGTGGCGATGCCGATCTCGCTGATCCCGACGTTCTTCGTGATGCAGCTCATGGGCTTTTCTCTGAACGTCGTGACCCTTCTGGCCCTGACCCTGGTCGTCGGCATCCTGGTCGACGACGCCATCGTCGAGATCGAGAATATCGAGAAACGGATCGCGCGCGGCGCGCGCCCGTTCGCCGCGGCGCTGGAAGGCGCCGACGCCATCGGCCTAGCCGTGGTGGCGACGACCATGGCCATCGTGGTGGTGTTCACCCCCGTCAGCTTCATGCCGGGCATCGTCGGCCAGTTCTTCCGCGAGTTCGGGATGACGGTGTCGGTGGCCGTGCTGTTCTCGTTGCTGACGGCGCGGCTCGTGACCCCGCTCATGGCGGCCTATCTGCTGAAGCCGGTCACTACGCCCCATGAGCGCAAACCTTTCGAGGGGCGCTACCGCAGGACCCTCGACTGGGCGCTCAAGCACAGGATCATCGCTACGGTGGTGGGCGCGCTGATGTTCTTCGGCTCGATCGGGCTCATCGCCTTCCTGCCTCAGGGGTTCCAGCCTCCCGGCGATCCCGACTACGTCTACGTGAACATCCAGGGCCCGCCTGGCGCGACCGCCGATCAAATGCAGGACATCGAACGCCGGCTCTCGGCCTTGCTGGAGAAGCAGCCCGAGGTGACCGCAGTGTTCGTGCAGATCGGCTCCACGGTCGCGACGTTCGGCCCCGGCGCTGGCGGCGGCGGCGGCGATCTTCGCAACGGCACGGCCACGGTGCTGCTCGATCCGAAGCGCAAGGTGTCGGGCGACGAGTTCCGGGCGCGGCTGCGCAGCGACCTGCGCGCCATTCCGGACGCGCGGATCAACTTCCTCGATTTCCAGGGCGCCGCCGGCTACCAGCAGGTGCTGACCAGTGACGATCCTGACGCGCTGCAACTCGCGGCGCTGGAACTGGAGCAGCAGATGCGGACGCTTCCGCAGCTCGCCGATCCCCGCCCGTCGAAACCGGCGGAAGGTCCTGAAATCGTCATCCGTCCGCGGGCCGAGGAAGCTGCGCGCCTGGGCGTTTCGTCCGACGCCATCGCCACCATCGCCCGGGTCGCCACGGTGGGCGACATTGACGCCAACGTCGCCAAGTTCAACGACGGCGAGCGTCGCGTGCCGATCCGCGTGCGACTGCCCGAAGACGCCCGCGCGGACATCGAACGGATCAAGGCGTTGCGCGTGCCGACCGCGTCCGGCGGCTCCACCACGCTGGGTAGCGTCGCCGACATCGACTTCCAGGCCGGTCCGGCGCGGATCGATCGGCTCAATCGCCAGCGCCAGATGACCGTCCAGGCCGAGCTCAATGGCGTTGAGATGGGCGATGCGCAGAAGGCCGTGAACCAGCTTCCGGTCATGAAGAAGCTGCCGCCGAGCGTGAAGCCGGCCGCGGTCGGCGACCAGGAGGCGATGCAGCAGCTGTTCGCCGGCTTCGGCGTGGCGCTGTTCGCCGGCGTATCGATGATCTACGGCGTGCTGGTGCTGCTGTTCCGCAGCTTCTTCAAGCCGATCGTGATCCTGTCGGCCCTGCCGCTGGCCGTGGGCGGGGCGTTCCTGGGCCTGTTGATCTTCAACCTGTCGCTCTCGATCCCCTCGATGATCGGCTTCCTGATGCTGTTCGGCTTGGCGGCGAAGAACTCGATCCTGCTGGTCGAGTACGCCATCGAGCGAGAACGTGACGGCATGACGCAGCATGAGGCGCTGCTGGAAGCCTGCCGCGAGCGGGCTCGGCCGATCGTCATGACCACGCTGGCGATGGCCGCCGGCATGCTGCCGACGGCGCTGGCGCTGGAGAAGGGCGCGGAGTTCCGCCAGCCGATGGCGGTCGCCGTGATCGGCGGGTTGATCACCTCGACGATCCTGTCGCTGGTGCTGGTGCCAGTGGTCTACGAGTTCGTCGACGACTTCGAGCAGTGGCTGAAGCCCAGGCTGGCGCGGCTGGTCACGCCGCGCGAGGCCGCTCGCCAGGCGGCGCCGGAAGACAGGCTCTAGCCGGCGCGCGCAGGCAGGCGATGGCGCTTGACTGTGCGGGCGGAGACCTGTTTACAGGCGCGCGTCGTCGGCTGGCGAAGGGTTCGCAGCGGCGCGTGAAAATCGATTCAAGTCCACCCGCCGAGGGCCTGTCGAAGGGCGTGGCTGGACCCGCTCGGCAGGCGGGGATCGCGTATCCATGGCGAATGTGACAGTCATCGGCGGCCAGTGGGGCGACGAGGGCAAAGGCAAGGTTATCGACTGGCTGGCGAACCGCGCCGACGTCGTGGTGCGCTTCCAGGGCGGCAACAACGCCGGCCACACGATCGTGGTCGGAGACACCACCTACAAGCTGTCGCTGCTGCCCTCAGGGGTGATCCAGGGCAAGCTGTCGTTCATCGGCAACGGCGTGGTCGTCGACCCGTGGTCGTTGCTCGACGAGATCGAGCGTGGCCGCGGGCAGGGCCTAGCGCTCACCCCGGACGTCCTGGTGCTGGCCGAGAACGCCACCCTGGTGCTGCCGCTGCACCGCGATCTGGACGCGGCGCGCGAAGCCCGGGCGGGCGCCAACAAGATCGGCACCACCGGCCGCGGCATCGGCCCGGCCTATGAGGACAAGGTCGGCCGCCGCGCGATCCGTTTCGCAGACCTCACCGACCGCGAGGCGCTGGAAGGCAAGATCGAACGACTGCTGGCGCATCACGACGCCCTGCGCCTGGGCCTTGGCCTGCCGCAGGTCCAGCCGCACGAATTGCTGGCCCTCCTGCTGGATCTCGCGCCCAAGATCACCCCCTACGTCAAACCCGCCTGGAAGGTGCTGGGCGATGCGGTGAAGGACGGCAAGCGAGTGCTGTTCGAAGGCGCCCAGGCGACCCTGTTGGACGTCGACCACGGGACCTACCCCTATGTGACCTCGTCCAACACCGTCGCTGGCCAGGTGGCGGCTGGCTCCGGCGTCGGCCCCAAGGTCGGCGGCTATGTGTTGGGCATCGTCAAGGCCTACACCACGCGGGTCGGCGAAGGCCCGTTCCCGACTGAGCTGTCCGACGAGATCGGCCGCCGGCTGGGCGAGAAGGGCCATGAGTTCGGCACGGTCACCGGCCGCCCGCGGCGCTGCGGCTGGTTCGACGCCGCTCTGGTGCGCCAGTCGATCGCCGTCGGCGGCGTCGAGGGCGTGGTGCTGACCAAGCTCGACATCCTCGACGGCTTCACCACCCTGAAGGTCTGCACGGGCTACACCCTGCGCGGCGTGGCGATCGACCACCTTCCGGCCGGCCTGCGGGATCAGGCCGCCCTGGAGCCGGTCTACGAAGAGCTCGAGGGCTGGAGCGGAAGCACACAGGGTGCGCGGTCCTGGAAGGATCTGCCGGCCAATGCGGTGAAGTATGTGCGCCGCATCGAAGAGTTGATCGGCGCGCCGGTGGTGTTGCTGTCCACCAGCCCGCAGCGGGACGACATCATCATGATGCGCGACCCCTTCCAGGGCTAAGGCCCCACCCCTTCGTCTTTCGCCTCTCGGCGAAGTCCGCCCCGCTTCGCAGGGGAGGCGCGCGGACCGACGTCAAGGCGATCTTTACGATCCCCGGGCATCTTGCGGACACTACGCAAGGAGCCGGGCGCGGGTGTTCAACGAGGACTACAAGACCATCCAGCGTATGGCCCCGCTGCTGCAGCGGGTGCTGATCGTCGATCCGCAGCCGAGCGGGGCGCGGTTGATCGGCGATCTCATGCGCAATATCGCCCATTCGCAGATCTGGATCGCAGCCAGCACGCCCAAGGCTCTGGGCGTGATCAAAAGCGTCGAGCCGCAAGTGATCTTCGTCGAAGCTTCTGGCCCCGGCGTGGATGGCGCGGACTTCACCCGCGCGCTTCGCCGCAGCGACCTGGCGGCGCGCCAGGCGCCAGTGATAATGGTCACCGCGAACGCGACTGCAGCCGGCATCATCGCCGCGCGCGACGCCGGCGTGCACGAATTCCTGCGCAAGCCGTTCACCACCAAGGACCTGCTGCGCCGCCTGGAGGCGATCACGCTTCGGCCGCGCGACTGGATCGAGGCGGTGACCTACGTCGGACCCGATCGGCGGCGGTTCAACTCAGGCGACTACACCGGCGCGCTGAAGCGTCGCTCTGACGCACGCGCCACGCCGGATGCTGCCCGCATCCTGCAGGCCCTGAAGATTCTGAAATCGGCGGTGGGCGCGATCGAGGAGGATCCGGCCCAGGCGCTGCGTTCAATGCAGGCGCAGGCGGCGGACCTTCAGAAGGCGGCTGTGGCGGTGTCGGACATGAACCTGTCGACCGCCTCGGCGAACTTCCAGCGGTTCCTGACCCAGGCTGCGGCCCGTGGCCCCCTGATCAGCGCCGAAGTCGCCAAGCACGCTCAGCCGCTGATCGACATGATGCCCAAGGAAGCCGGGCGCGACGCTGAAGCCGCCTGAGCCGACCGGCCCAGGCGTGTCCGTCGACAGCCGTCAGGCGTTGACCAGGTTGCGTTCCTCGGCGGCGGCCCGCATCGACTTCTGCAACTTCTCGAAGGCGCGGACCTCGATCTGACGCACCCGCTCGCGGCTGACGCCGTATTGCGAAGCCAGTTCCTCCAGCGTGGTCGGATCGTCCTTCAGGCGCCGTTCGGTGAGGATATGACGCTCACGGTCGGTGAGTTCGATCATCGCCTCTTCCAGCAGGCTCATGCGGATGGTGCGTTCCTCGTTGTCGGCGACCACCGTCTCTTGGCTGGGCGCGTTGTCGTCGGCTAGCCAATCCTGCCATTCGCTCTCGGAGTCCGAGCGCAGCGGCGCGTTCAGCGACGCGTCCGGCCCTGACAGGCGGCGATTCATCGAAATCACCTCCTCATCGAGCACGCCCAGTCGGGTGGCGATCAGCTTCACCTGGTCGGGGCGCATGTCCCCGTCCTCGAGCGCGGAGATCTCGCTCTTGGCCTTGCGCAGGTTGAAGAACAGCTTCTTCTGCGCCGCCGTCGTGCCCATCTTCACCAGGCTCCAGGAGCGCAGAATGTATTCCTGGATCGACGCGCGGATCCACCACATGGCGTAGGTGGCCAGCCGGAAGCCCTTGTCGGGCTCGAACTTCTTCACCGCCTGCATCAGGCCTACATTGCCTTCGGAGATGACCTCGCCGATCGGCAGGCCATAGCCGCGGTAGCCCATGGCGATTTTCGCCACCAGACGCAGGTGCGAGGTGACCAGACGATGTGCGGACTCCGGATCCTGATGCTCCTTCCACGCCTTGGCGAGCATGAACTCCTCGTCCCTGGCCAGCATCGGAAACTTGCGGATCTCGGAAAGATACCGGCTCAGGCCGCCTTCCGGCGACATCACGGCAAGGGCGCTAGCGCTCACGGCCATGTGCAAAATCCCCTTTTTCTATGGACGCCGGGGTCACACGCTTTACGCCGCGCGACACTGCCCGTCCCCTCCAACCTCTGAGATAAGCATTGGTTGCCCTCTGCAAAAGGGCGCGGGAGGCGGGTTTCCGGGTAAGTCCTACTATTCAACTCGGGTATTTCTACTCCCTGACGCCGGAGTCATCAAGACCGCGTCAGGCGATGAAATCTTACAGCGCCGACAGCAGGGCTTCCAGCGCGGCGAGGTCGGCGGGCAGGGGGCTCTCGAAGCTCAACGTCTCGCCGGTCACCGGGTGGCGGAAGCCGAGTATCGCCGCATGGAGGGCTTGCCGGTGCAGGCCGGCCTGCTCCATAGCCCCCCGGACGGCCGCCGAGGGCTGGCCCGAGCCATAGACGGGATCGCCGAGGCAGGGCGCGCCCTTGGACGCCAGGTGCACGCGAATCTGGTGGGTGCGGCCGGTTTCCAGGCGGCAGGACACGCGCGCGGCCAGCGGCCGGCCGGCGGGGCCGAAGGTGCGCTCCACCCGGTAGCCGGTGATCGCCTCTCGGCCGCCGGACTTCAACAAGGCCATCTTCTTGCGGTCGTGAGGAGAGCGCCCGATGCGGCCCTCGATCACCCCACGCACCGGCGAGGGCGCGCCGCGGGTGAAGGCCACATAGGCGCGGTCGATGTCGTGGGCGGCGAACAGGGTCGACAGCCCACGGTGGGCGACGTCGTTCTTGGCGGCCACCAAAACCCCGGAAGTGTCCTTGTCGAGCCGGTGCACAATGCCCGGCCGCGCCACCCCGCCGACGCCCGAAAGGCTGTCGCCGCAGTGATGAAGCAACGCGTTGACCAGGGTGCCGCTCTCGTTGCCGGGCGCGGGATGGGCCGCCATGCCGGCCGGCTTGTCGACGACGATGAGGTGCTCGTCCTCGAACAGCACGACGAGAGGGATGTTCTCCGCGACAGGCTCGGCGGCGGTCGGGGCCGGGATCAGGATGGTGTAGTCGCCCGCCTGGGCCTTGACCGAGAGGTCGCGCATCGGCGCGCCGTCGCGGCTGACCATGCCCTTTGACATCAAAGCCTGCACGCGGGCGCGCGAAAGTTCCGGCAATTTGTCGGCGAGCGCCCGGTCGAGCCGGCCCGTGACTTCCTCACCGCCGAGGGTGACGATCCTCAAGCCCGGCTGATGCTCGGGGTCTTCGTCGTCTAACGGCTCGTCCGCATCGCCGGACGCGGTCGCGTTCACCCCTGCAGGTGTCCGCCCGTGCTCAAGCCGCGCGACAGGCTGTTGGCCCACGACGACAGCAGGAACAGCTCGCCCGCGCCGCTCTTCACGGCCTCGGGGCCGATATCGCGGATCAGGTGGCGACGGATATCCTCAGGCACCGAGCCGTCGGGCGCGGCGGGGTCGGAGGCCAGCAGCTCCTGGCAACGGGCGTCGTCGGCTTCGCAGTCGCCCGTCAGGTCGCCGATGCGCTCCAGCACCACCGGATAGGCCGACGGCGTTCGCGCCGCATTCAGCGCCGCGGCCAGGATCAGCCCATCGAGCTGGGTGGCCTTGTGCAGGGCCACGCCGTTGAAGATCAGGAACACCGGCGTCTGGCCGACGGTGTCGAACAGGATGGCGAAGAGCTGGCCCTCGACCGGCAGCATCCAGCCGTCGAACAGCAGGCCAGAGCCCCCCATGGTGAATTGCAGGATGCCGTCCGGCCCGCGGCGGATCATTCCGTGATCATGGAATAGTCGGCCCGGCATGGCGATCGAAGGGCGCGTCGAACGCCAGAACCCCTCATAGGTGCCGGCGCGGCGTTCGGTGACCAGGCGCGCCAGGTCCAGACCGGGGAGCGGCAGGCCCACCGGGGCCACAGGCGGAGGGATGTAACTGACGGTTGCGGGCGTCGGCGCCGGCTCGACGCCGAACACCCGGCCCAGCTCGTCGAGTTCGCGATCCCAGTGCAGCATCGTGAAGCCCGGCTGCCGCGAGGCGATCAGGCGGGTGAGGTTCTCGAGATTGTGGGCGGACGGGGTCACCGTGCCAGAAGCCCAGCGGCCGACCAGCGACTTGTCGACGCCAAGGTCGGCGGCCAGCCGACCGCGACTCATGGACAACGCTTTGAGCACCAAATCAAGCTTGGTGGGAAAGGCTACTGGTCCCGACATGACGAGGGAACATTCCCCTCGAATCCTCGAAAATGCAACCCGTTGCGCAACCGTTGCACGATTGCGTGCAACCCGTGTGCACGATCACTGCAACGGTTGCGCATGTCGTAGCCCGTCGCTGCAACTGCGGCGCTTGCGCGCCCGGGCCTACAACACCGTCACCACGATCGGACACCGTCAGGCGCGCTTCTTGCCTGACGAAGGTGCGGGCCCCGCAGGGCGGCCGGATTTGGGACGGGAAACTAAGATGAGCGATACGTTCAGGCAGGAACTGGTGGCCCTCATCCCAAGGTTGCGAGGCCACGCGATGGCCCTGACCGGGTCGAGCGCGGAAGCCGACGACCTGATCCAGGACACCATGGTTCGTGCCTGGCGCTTTCGAGAGGGTTTCCGCGAGGGCAGCAACCTGAACGCCTGGGTCAACAAGATTTTGCGCAACACCTTCTACACGAGCTCGGTCGCACGCCGGAATACGGTGCAGGATGTGGACGGCAAGTACGCCGCGGCCCTGACCTGCGACGCCGACCAGGAATGGCGGATGAAGTACTCCGACCTGACCCGCGCGCTGCAGTCGCTGACCCCGGAATCGCGGGACGCGCTGCTGCTGGTGGTCGCCGAAGGCCTCAGCTACGAGGACGCCGCCGAAATCAGCGGCTGCCCGGTCGGCACCATGAAGAGCCGCGTGAACCGCGCCCGTGAACGCCTGGCCGAACTGATCGACGTCGATCTGCCCAAGGCCAACATGCGGGCCGGCCGCCGCCGGGCCGCCGCCGTCTCCGGCGCCGACAGCAAGTGGGCGCTCACCGCCAACGCGGCCTGAGCGCCATCCTCGCCTAGAGGCCGTGCCCGTCGCCTGCGGCTTCTTCGCGGCCGGTGATCGAACCCTCGGTGAACAGGTACTCCTTCAACTGCTCATCGAATTCGCCGTCGTTGCGGCGGATCCATTCCAGGGCCATCGACGCGTGCTCGATCTCCTCGTGGGCGTTGTGCAGCAGGATGGCCTTCAGCGCAGGATCGTCGCAGTCGTCGGCGCGCTGCCGGTACCAATCCACAGCCTCCAGCTCCTCGATGAGAGAGGTGATCGCATAGTGCAGGTTCAGCGTCCGCGGCTGCAGTTTCTCGCGCGGGACATGAAGGCCTTCGCTGGACATCGTTGATCAGCTCCTGTGGTCAAGGTGGGGGGAATGCGCAATCCGTGCAGAAGCTGCACCGTACCGCGCACCGGCTATAGGGCTCAGTCGCGCTCGACCAGCGCGCCGTCTTCTATGACGCGATAAAAACAGCTTCGGGCGCCGGTGTGGCACGCTCCGCCGTCGCCTTGCGGCACGACGCGCAGCAACACCACGTCCTGGTCGCAGTCGATGCGCGCCTCAATCAGTTGCTGGATTTGGCCGCTGGTCGCGCCCTTGCGCCAAAGCTCCTGGCGCGAGCGGCTGAAGTAGTGGGCCTCGCGGGTCGTCAGCGTCAGCCTCAGGGCCTCGGCGTTCATCCAGGCGACCATCAGGATCTCGCCGTTGTCGGCGTGGGTCGTCACCGCGCAGATCAGGCCGTTCTCGTCGAAGCGCGGCGCGAGCACGACGCCGTGCTCAAGATCATGCTTCGAGGCGGCGGCGGGGAATGGGTTCGTCATTACCCCAATATGGCGTCTTCACCCCCTAGGGCGCTAGCCTGCGCCGAAGCGGCCCCGTCAGCGATTGACGAAGTCCAGGAACCGCTGGCGCAGGGTCGGATCGGTCTTGAACACGCCGGTGAACTGGGTGGTGATCGTGGTCACGTGCCGGTGGTGCACGCCGCGGGTGGTCATGCACTGGTGCGCAGCGTCGATCAGCACGGCGACGCCGGCAGGACGCAGGCTGTCGGTGATGGCGTCGGCGATCTGCTGGGTCATCGTCTCCTGCGTCTGCAGGCGGCGAGCGAAGATCTCGACCACGCGGGCGATCTTGGAGATGCCGACCACGCGGTTGGTCGGCATGTAGGCCACGTAGGCCTTGCCCAGGAACGGCGCCATGTGGTGCTCGCAATGGCTCTCCACCTCGATCTCGCGCAGCATGACGATGTCGTCGTAGCCCTGCACGTCCTCGAAGGTGCGCGACAGCTCCTTGGCCGGATCGGCTTCATAGCCCTCGAACCATTCGGCGTAGGCGTCGACCACGCGCTTGGGCGTGTCGATCACACCTTCACGGCGCGGGTCATCGCCGGCCCAGGCGATCAGCGTGCGCACGGCCGCCATGGCTTCTTCACGACTGGGGCGTTGCGCGGCGTTCGCATCAGCCGCGCCGACGAGGGCTCGATCCTTGGTCACTGCATCCATTTGAGCTGCGGTCTTTCCCGGGCTGAGTTGCGCCGAGGCGAAGGCCCCGGAGATGACGCGTACCACCCTAAAGACGCGGGCAGGCGCGATGCAAAACGCGCCGTGGCCTCCCCGCTGGGCGATATGTATATGGGGCGAACCCGTTGCCCGGCAACCGTTACGCTTCGTCAGACCCGCATGACCCTGAACCTTTACGACACCCTGACCCGTACAAAGCGCGCCTTCGCGCCCGCCGACCCCAAACGGGTGACGATGTATGTGTGCGGACCGACGGTCTACAATTACGCCCACATCGGCAACGCCCGCCCGGTGGTGGTGTTCGACGTCCTGTTCCGGCTGCTGCGCGCGGCCTACGGCGAGGACGCCGTGCTTTACGCGTCCAATGTCACCGACGTTGACGACCGGATCGCCGCCAAGGCCCACGAGGAGGGCGTGGCGATCACCGTCGTCACCGACCGCTACCTGGCCGCTTACAACGCCGACATGGCGACGCTGGGCGCGCTGCGGCCGACGTTCCAACCCAAGGCCACCGAGACCATGGCCGAGATCATCGACATGATCGGCCGGCTGGTCGCCAAGGGCGCGGCCTATGTGGCCGAGGGTCACGCCCTGTTCGACACCCAGGCCTTCCCCGATTACGGCAAGCTGTCGGGCCGTTCGCTGGACGACATGATCGCCGGCGCCCGCGTCGAGGTCGCCCCCTATAAGCGCCACCCCGCCGACTTCGTGCTGTGGAAGCCGTCCAAGCCGGACGAGCCGTCCTGGGAAAGCCCGTGGGGACCGGGACGCCCGGGCTGGCACATCGAGTGCTCGGCGATGATCGAACAGACCCTTGGCCTGCCGATCGACATCCACGGCGGCGGCAACGACCTGATCTTTCCGCACCACGAGAACGAGATGGCCCAGGGCGTCTGCGCCGGCCACGACGACGGCTATTCGCGCTGGTGGCTGCACAACGGCTTCCTCAACTTCGGCGACGAGAAGATGTCCAAGAGCCTGGGCAATGTCGTGCTGGTCCACGACCTCATCGACCAGGTTCCGGGCGAGGCGCTGCGCTGGGCGCTGCTGGTCGGACACTACCGCGCGCCGCTGGAATGGACTGACGACCTCGTCGCCCAGGCGCGCACTTCGCTCGATCGGCTGTACGGCGTGCTCAGCGACGCGCGCCGCGCCGAGACGCAAGGCCGGCGGTTCCCGGACGCCGATCCTGAAGCCGTCGAAACGCTGATCGACCAGTCGGACTTCCGCAGCGCGCTGGACGACGACCTCAACACTTCAAAGGCGCTGAGCGAGTTGTTCACCCTCGCCAACGGCCTGCGCGCCGCGCTGACCGCAGGCAAGGCGCAGGTCGCCGCGGACCACCGCGCGGCCCTGCTGCAGTGCGCCAATCTGCTGGGCTTCCTGGGTGCTGATCCCGACGCCTGGTTTCAGGGCGGCGCCGATCCGGACCTGAAGGCGCGCATCGATGGTTTGATCGAAGCCCGCGTCGCCGCGCGCACGGCCAAGGACTGGAGCGAGGCCGATCGCATCCGTGACGAACTCACCGCGTTGAACGTCGAAGTGCTGGACGGCCCGCAGGGGGCGACCTGGCGGCTGAAGGAACCCGTGTGATGCCAGGGGCTGTCAAAGCGCCGAAGACCTTCGACGTCGCCCAAGGATTCAAGTTCCAGGCAGGCGGCGGCGGTCCGGCGGGGGTGAAGATCGAGCATCGGATCGGCGTCAATGCGCCGGCCAGCGTGATCTGGGACGTGATCTTCGATGTGGGCGCGTGGCCGCAGTGGTCGGAGATTTATCCTCAGGCCGCGGGCGAGGTACGGATCGGTTCGGCGCTGAACCTGACCCTGGCCCTGCCGGGAGAAGCTCATCGCGCGGTTCAGGCCACGGTGCTGGATTGGGCGCCGAACGATCAGTTGCATCTGCGCCAATCGCGCTACGGCGGGCTGCTGCGCAGCACGCGCTACCTGGAGATCGAGATCCTCGGCGACGAGAGCTGCATCTTCTCCAATGGGGAGTTGTTCCAGGGACTGCTTCTATCGAGCGTCCGCGGCCGTGGATCGCGCAGTCTGCGCAAAGGTTTCACCCTGTTGGGCGAGGGTCTGAAGGTGCGCGCCGAGGCGGCATGGCGCGCGGGTGGCGCGGCGACTACATCTACAGGCGAATGATCGACGACCTCTACTCGGCAAGACTCCTCAAGCTTGCGGCCAACCTGCCGCACAGCGGGCGGCTGGCCGCGCCGCATGCGAGCTCCGAAAAGATCTCCAAGCTCTGTGGCAGCCGGGTGGTGGTGGACGTCACGATCGACGGCGACCGGGTGGCCGACTTCGCCCAGGACGTGAAGGCGTGCGCCCTGGGCCAGGCGTCGGCCGCGGTGCTGGGCGCGCACGTGATCGGCGCCAGCCTCGAAGAGATCGAGACCGCACGCGACGCCTTTCGCGCCATGCTGAAGGCCGGCGGCGCGGCGCCGTCGGGCCGCTTCGCCGACATCGCGATGCTGGAGCCGGTGAAGGACTACCCGGCTCGCCACGCCTCAACGTTGCTGGCGTTCGAAGCAGCCGCCGAGGCGGTGCGTGAGGCCATGGAGCGGCGCTCCTGACGCCGGCGCCTGATTTACGGGCAGGCTTAAGGTTCCTTACACCGTCGACCTGTGATACGGGATTGCCCTGTATTTGCTTGGTTTCGCCATGGCCCGCCGAACGGACGAACTAGCCCGCAACGCCCTGACCGCCGCGTCCACGACGCCGGCGTCGTTCGTCAGGCGTGCGCGAACTAGCCCCGCCGGTGCGGCTTGATCCGACGCCGACCGCAGCGTAATCGCTGCGACTGAGTCTCAAGCTCCCGCGAGCCGGCATGACCTTCTATGAGATTTGCGTCCGAGGCGCGCTGCGCGCCTACAAGCTGACGCTTTCGCCCCTGATCGGGCGCCAATGCCGGTTCCTTCCGACTTGTTCGGAGTACGCGGCCGAGGCGCTGATCGGTCACGGTCCCTGGCGCGGCGCCCTGCTCGCCGCCGGGCGGCTGTGTCGTTGTCATCCTTTGGGAGGCTCCGGGTACGACCCGCCGCCGCCCTCGCGCCGTAAGGCGCGGACATGGACATGCGAGACATGATCGAACTGGTTTTCCCAGACGGCTCGAAACGCGAATTCGAGTCCGGTGCGACGGGGCGTGACGTCGCCGCCTCGATCTCCAAGTCGCTCGAGAAGCGCTCGGTGCTGGTCAAGCTGGACGGCGCGCTTCTCGATCTTGACCGCCCGCTGCCAAAAGGCGGCGCCTTCGAACTGCTGACGCGCGATAGCCCCGCCGCCCTGGAGACGATCCGCCACGACGCCTCCCATGTGATGGCGGAGGCGGTGCAGGAGCTGTTCCCTGGCACCCAGGTGACCATCGGCCCGGCGATCGAGGACGGATTCTACTACGACTTCGCCCGAAGTGAGCCGTTCAGCCTCGACGACCTGCCGAAGATCGAACAGCGCATGCGCGAGATCGTCGACCGCGACGAGAAGATCAGCCGCGAAGTCTGGGCGCGCGAAGCCGCCATCGAGCACTTCAAGTCGATCGGCGAGGACTATAAGGCCGAGATCGTCGCCGACCTGCCGGAAGGCGACGAGATCAGCGTCTATCGCCAGGGCGCGTGGAAGGATCTGTGCCTAGGCCCGCACCTGCCGTCGACGAAGTTCGTCGGCAAGGCGTTCAAGTTGACCAAGCTCGCCGGCGCTTACTGGCGCGGCGACCATCGGAACGCCCAGCTCCAGCGGATTTACGGTACGGCCTGGGCCAGCGACGCCGATCTCGAAGCCTACCTGCTGCGCATCGAGGAAGCCGAGAAGCGCGACCACCGGCGCATCGGGGCGACGATGGACCTCTTCCACATCCAGGAAGAGGGCAAGGGGATGATCTTCTGGCATCCCAAGGGCTGGACGCTCTATCGCACGCTGCAGAACTACGTGCGCCGGCGCATGGAGGCCGAGGGCTACGTCGAGGTGAAGACGCCCCAGGTGCTCGACTACTCGCTGTGGGAACAGTCCGGCCACGCTCAGAAATTCGGAGCCAACATGTTCGTCTGCGAGACGGACGAGGGCGAGAAGCTGGCGCTTAAGCCGATGAACTGCCCCGGCCATCTGCAGATCTTCAACCACGGCCAGCGCTCGTACCGCGAGCTGCCGATGCGAATGGCGGAGTTCGACGGCCTGCACCGATACGAGAGCTCAGGCTCGCTGCACGGCCTGCTGCGGGTGCGGGGCCTGGCCCAGGACGACGCCCACATCTTCTGCCGCGAGGACCAGATCGAGGCGGAGTCCAAGGCCTTCGTCGAGCTGTTGCAGGTGATCTACCGCGATCTCGATGTCGAGCTGGATTCGGTGAAGCTGGCCCTGCGCCCCGACCTGCGCTTCGGCGACGACGAGATCTGGACCATCGCCGAGGACACGCTGGAGCGCGCCGCCAACGCCGCCGGCGTCAAGGTCGAACGGCTGGAGAACGAGGGCGCCTTCTACGGGCCCAAGCTCGAGTTCCACCTGCGCGATGCGATCGGGCGGACGTGGCAGTGCGGAACGCTGCAGCTCGACTATGTGCTGCCGGAGCGGATGGACGCCTCCTACATCGCCGAGGACGGCCAGAAGCACCGGCCGGTGATGCTGCACCGGGCGATTCTCGGCTCGCTGGAACGCTTTCTCGGCGTGCTGATTGAACATTATTCGGGCGCCTTCCCGCTTTGGCTGGCGCCAGTGCAGGTGGTGGTCGCCACGATTACGTCTGACGCCGACGAGTATGCTCTGAAGGCCGTCGACGTGCTGCGCAAGGCAGGCCTGCGGGTGGAGAGCGATCTGCGTAACGAAAAGATCAACTACAAAGTGCGAGAGCATAGCCTGGCCAAGGCGCCTGTCATCGCCGTGGTCGGCCGCCGTGAAGCAGAACTGGGTCAGGTGGCGCTGCGTCGCTTCGGATCGACGGGGCAGGAGGTCGTCTCGCTGCTGGAGGCTGCAAACATGCTTGCCTTGGAGGCCGTACCGCCTGATCTTGCAGTTCGCGCCACGGGCGACCAACGCTCGCCCCACGGCGTGGTCGGGGCCATGGAGGCTGGATGAACGGCATCGCACCGATCGTCGCCGTCGAAGCTGCGCCGCTGCCGGACTTCCTGAGGTCGCGCCACAAGGTCTCGGTGGTCATGGTCGTGTACATGACCGGCGAGGCGCTTGAGGAAAGCCTTTCCTGCGTCATGGCCGACCCGCTGGTCGATGAGCTGGTGCTGGTCGACAACGGCTCCACGCCGATCGAGGCCGCGCGCCTGAAGGCGCTGGCGGAGCGCGATCGCCGCGTCGTCCTGCTGGAAGGTCACGGTAACGTCGGCTTCGCCCGCGGCGCGAATCTCGGCGCTGCGCGGGCCAGCGGCGACGTGCTGGTGTTCCTCAATCCCGACGCCTTCCTGCAGCGTGACTGCATCGCGGCCCTGGTGCGCGCCATCGAGGATCGTCCGACGCCGTGTATCGTCGGCGGGCGGGTGCTGAACGCCGACCGCACCGAGCAGCGCGGCGCGCGCCGCGGTGACATCACGCCGATGGCCGCACTGCTGTCGCTGAGCAGCCTGGCGCGCCTGGTGCCCGGATGGCGGCGCTACGAGGTGCATTGGGAGAACGACGCAGCGCCTGAACAGGTCTCCGAGGTTCCGACCATCTCCGGCGCCTGCTTCTGCATGCGTCGCCAGGACTTCGACACCGTCGGCGGTTTCGACGAGGGCTACTTCCTGCACGTCGAAGATGTCGACCTGTGCTGGCGGGTGCGCCGGGCCGGCGGCACGGTGCTGTTTCACCCCAAGGCCGAGGTGATCCATCTGGGCCACACCAGCCAGACCAGCCCGCTGAAGGTCGAATTCCACAAGGGCGTGGGACTGGCGCGCTACTTCCGCAAGCGCGCCCGCAGCCTGTCGCAGCATGTGCTGGCCTGGGTGCTGTCGCCGCTGATCGTCTGCACCGCGGTGGTCCGCCCGATGATGTGGCGCCTGCGCGGCCGCGCCACCTAGGCCGAGGTCAGGGCCGGCATCGGGAACACGCCGGCGCGGCTAACCGAAGCGGCCGGCGGTTTGCCCAGGAAGCCGGACATCCACTTCGCGGTTTCGATCAGGCCGTCCAGGTCATAGCCGGTGGCGTATCCGGCGCGCTCGAGCATGTAGACGAGATCTTCGGTGCCGATATTGCCGGTGGCGTCTGGGGCGAACGGACAACCGCCCAGGCCCCCGCAACTGGCGTCCAGCACATCCACTCCCGCCTCGACGGCGGCATAGGCGTTCGCCAGGCCGGTGTTCCGCGTATCGTGGAAATGCATCCGCAGGCGAGTGGTCGGGGCGGCGTTTCGCACGCCGTCGATGAGCTTCCGCACAGTCCAGGGATCGGCCGCGCCAATGGTGTCGCCCAGCGCGATCTCGTCGACGCCCAGCGCGCCGGCTTCGGCGGCCATCGCCACCACGCGCTCGTGCGGCACCTCGCCCTCGAAGGGGCAACCGAAGGCGACGGAGAAGGTCACGCTGACCGGTGGTCCGCCTTCGACGCTGCGACGCTGGGTGATCGCCGCCAGCGTCGCCATCTGCTCGGCCATGGTGGAGCCCTGGTTGCGGATCGCAAAGCCGTCGGACGCGCAGACTACGACGTTGGCCTCGTCGCAGGCGGCGGCCACGCAGCGGTCCCAGCCGCGCATGTTCAGCACCAGTCCGATACGCGAGCGGCCGGCGTGGCGCGCCAGCCCCGCCATGATCTCCTCTGCACCGTCCATCTGCGGCACCCGGCGCGGATTGACGAACGAGACCACCTCGGTGCGACGGGCGCCGGCGGCTTCCAGCCGTTGGATGAACTCCAGCTTCTGCGGGACGTCTAAGAGGATCTTCTCGTTTTGTAGGCCGTCGCGCGGGCCGACCTCGACGATCTCGATGTGACGGGTCATGGAACCTCCCTTGGCGGCGGTGGACCGGCGGGACGATAGATTTGCATCTTCATTCCGCACAAATCGATATCGTGCGCCGGGAACGCCGCATATACTTTGTCCTCACATATTTCTATGGCTTCGTCCTCGTTACCTGTTTCGTGACAAAATCCGAAATCCATAGTCCCGGAAGCAATCGCACTTTCTTGCTCAAATTTGGTGCTTTCGACGAGCTTTAGCTCGACAC
>NZ_JAUYQL010000129.1 GCF_030697305.1 Phenylobacterium sp.
TCCTTGGAGATGGCGAGAATGAATTTGCGCAGGTTCTCGGCCTGGCGCGTGTGCTCGGCTGTGAGTTGCAGCTTGGAAAGCTTGGTGACCCCCTCGACCAGCTCGGCCACCTCGTCGCCGAACAGAGTCTCGATCTGCTCGCGGGTGACCGGCGTGTCCTCGATCACGTCATGCAGCAGCGCTGTGACGATGGAGGCGGTGTCGAGCCGGTAGTCGGTGAGGATGCCCGCCACCTCGATAGGGTGGGCGAAGTAGGGATCGCCGGACGCCCGCTTCTGGGCGCCATGCATGCGCATCGCATAGACGTAGGCGCGGTTCAGCAACGCCTCGTCGGCGGTGGGGTCGTAGGAGCGGACCTTCTCGATCAGCTCATATTGGCGAAGCAGCCTGGGCTTGCGCGCCTTTGCAGGCGCAAGCGGAGGCGGCGGGGCTAGAACGCGAGGCCCCGCCTCGACGGAAAGAGGGTCTGCGCCTTCGGGGCTCAGTACCGCTCCTCCTGACCGCCATCGCGGTCGCTCTGCAGCGCGCGGACCAGTTCCAGCTCGCTCATCTGCATGTGCGTGGGATCGGCCAGCAGGGCCAGGGTCTCGGCTTCTTCCTCGGCTTCCGAGCGCTCGTCGACGCGCTGCAGGGTGCCGATCAGGCTCTCGCGCAGTTCCTCGGCGTCGACCACGTCGTCGGCGATCTCGCGCAGGGACACCACGGGGTTCTTGTCGTTGTCACGGTCGACCAGCAGTTGCGCCCCGGCGGAGATGGCGCGCGCACGATGGGCGGCCAGCAGCACGAGGTTGAAGCGGTTGGGGACTTTCTCGATGCAGTCTTCGACGGTGACGCGGGCCATGGAGTCCTCGGCTGGGGGATAGAACCGGCTAAAATAGAGGTTTGCGGGCGATTGTGCAACGCCGCAGCCGGCTCAAGCCGGCGCTGCGTCCCGCCCGACGCTCGCCAAGTGCGCGAGCGTCGCGGCCATGGCCCCGGACACCGGATGTCGCCACCCCGGCGCGATCTGCGCCAACGGGCCCATGACGAAAAGCCGCTCGTGGGCGCGCGGATGGGGAAGCTGTAAGCCAGGGACATCGATGACTTCGCGTCCGAAGGCGATCAGATCGAGATCGAGGGTGCGCGCCGCATTCGCCTCGCCCCGTCGCCGTCCGAAACGGCGCTCGATTTCAAGCAATTTCGACAGGGTGGCGTGTGCATCCAACGTCGGCTCGACAAGCAGGACGCCGTTGCGATATTCAGGCGCCATATTCACCGCGGGCCAAGCGGCCGAGCGCCACCACGCCGATCGGCGCACGATCCGAAGTCCCGCCTCGCCCATATAGGCCACCGCCGCCTCCAGCAGCGCTTCGCACGACGGATAATCGCCGGCCAGATTGCTTCCCGCGGCGACGATGACCGCCGCATCCAGGTTCATATCCGAGCCCTCATGTTCGCGCCGCCCTCAAAGGACCGACTATTCTCATGACCTTCTATCCGAACGAGCGGCTGGCGTTGTTCATCGACGGGGCGAATCTGTACACCGCCACCAAGGGCCTGGGCTTCGACATCGACTACCGCAAGCTGTTGGACGAGTTCCGCAAGCGCGGCCACTTGATCCGCGCCTACTACTACACCGCGGTCGCCGAGGATCAGGACTATTCCCCGATCCGCCCGCTGGTCGATTGGCTCGACTACAATGGCTTCCAGCTGGTGACCAAGCCGGCGCGGGAATTCACCGATTCGCAGGGCCGCAAACGCTGGCGCGGCGACATGGACGTGGAGATCGCCGTCGACATGATGGAGATGGCCGCCCACGCCGAGCATCTGGTGCTGTTCTCGGGCGACGGCGACTTCCGCAGCCTGGTGGCGGCCGTCCAGCGCAAGGGCGTCCGCGTCACCGTGGTCTCCACCGTCAAGTCGCAGCCTCAGATGGTCTCCGACGATCTGCGGAGGCAGGCCGACGTGTTCGTCGACCTGGCCGACCTCGCCGACATCATCGGCCGCCCTGCCCGCCTGCCTCGCTACATCCAGGAACGTGTGCCGTCGGACAGCTTCGCATCAGTGGGCTCCACGTCCGACGGCGACGCCTGAGCCGTCGCCGTGACCGCCGCGCCCGTGATCGCCCTGGCGCCCGAACCGCCGCGCGACTGCCCCCTCTGCCCGCGACTGGTGGCCTATCGGGAAACCAACCGCGCTCAGCATCCAGACTGGTTCAACGGGCCGGCGCCCTCTTTCGGCGACCCGCTGGCGCGCCTGGCGGTGGTGGGACTGGCGCCGGGAAGAAGCGGCGCCAACCGCACAGGTCGCCCGTTCACCGGCGATTTCGCCGGCGTGCTGCTCTACGACACTCTGCTGAAGACCGGCTTCGCCCGCGGGCGCTATCTGGCGCGTCCCGATGACGGCCTGGAACTGGTCGACTGCATGATCACCAACGCCGTGCGCTGCGCCCCGCCCGGCAACAAGCCGGAGACCAGCGAAGAGGCCACTTGCCGCGGATTTCTCACCGCGCGCCTGGGCGATCTGCCGAAGCTGCGGGTGATCGTCACGCTTGGCGACGTCTCGCGGCGCAATGTGCTGCGCGCACTGGGCTTCAAGGCGGCCGCGGCGCCCAGCGGCCACGGCGCGGAATTCGACGCTGGCGGCGTGCACCTGATCAACAGCTACCATTGCTCGCGGCTCAATACGAACACCGGGCGTCTGACGCCGGCGATGTTCGAGGACGTGTTCCGCCGGGCGCGCGCACTCCTGGACGCATCGACTTGAACGCTGCGCTGACCGAGGTGCGGGTGCCGACCTACGCCCGCCCGGCGCTGCTGGAGCGCGCGCTGCGCTCACTCCAGGCGCAGAGCGATCCAAACTGGCGATGCCGGGTGTTCGACGACTCACCCGATGACGCCAGCCTGCAGGTCTGCCGGCGCTTGAGCGACGCGCGCATCCTGCACAGCTTCAATCAGCCGCGCCGGTTCGCAGCCGGCAACATCGACCAGTGCTTCGCCCAGGTGGACGATGCCGACTTCGCCTTCGTGCTAGAAGACGACAACCTGGTGCTGCCGACATTCATCGAAGAGAACATAGCCGCGGTCCGTGCCCACGGCGCGCCGATCGTGCTGCGCAACCAACACGTCGCGACGGCAGATTTGGATATCGAGAGCGTCGAGAAACTCCCGACGATCCTGGAGGGGCGGTTCCACGAGCGGGTCTACGCCCCCCAGGAATTCAGGGTGTCGGCGCTGTTCTCGCTCGGCGTCTCGAACGGCGGGTTGTTCTGGTCGCGAGAAGCTGAGACCGACTTCGAAGTGCGGGCGCCTGGGTGCGACGCCGTGCTGCAGGAACATCTGCGCGCCGCGCTGGTTCGTGACGATGTGTTCGTAGCCCGCACCCCTCTGGCGATCTGGACCGACAACGCCGGCGACACCCAGCGCCATTCAGGCGGCGGTTCCGGCTTCTGGAAGCGCGAACTCCGGCTGAAGAAGGCGCAGATCGCCTTGCGCCGCCTGATCGCCAGCGAGCTGCGCCGCGACGATCGCTACGACCTCGTGGCCTCAACCCTCTTCAACGTCGACCTCATCGAGCGTCAGCGAGACCTGGCGAAGTCGCTGCTGCCCTGGCCCGCGAAGGCGGGCTTGTCGCTTGGCGAACGCGCAAACCTCGCGGCGCGCGGTCTGGCGATCCTGCTGCTCGGCGATACGCCTGAGGACTTTTCGCAGCTCATACGCACACGCCTGCCGATGGAGCCCGCGTGAGCTGGACTGAACCTCCCGCTGTCCAGACGCTGGACGTCTGCGTGTGCACCTTCCGCCGGGCTTCGGTGGAGGCGACGTTGCACTCGATCGCAGCTCAGGTCCTGCCCGAGGGGTTCTCCCTGCGGGTGGTGGTCGCCGACAACGACGATGCCCCCTCGGCCCGCGCGCGGGTGCAGGCCGCCGCGGATGCGCTGGAATTGATGGTGGACTACGTCCACGCCCCGGCCCGCAACATCTCCACGGCCCGCAACGCCTGTCTGGACGCGGTCACCGCCGATTGGTTCGCCTTCATTGACGACGACGAGACGGCTGCGCCCGATTGGATCGCCAAGCTCTGGGCCGCACGCGACGGCGTCGACATCGTTTTCGGCGTCGCTCAGGCGCTCTACGCCATTGACGCTCCGGGCTGGATGGTCCGCGGCGACTACCACACCAACACCCTGGCGCGGGAACGTACGGTGATCTCGGGCTACACCTCCAACGTGCTCGTGCGCAGCGCCGTGGTGGGCGCGTTACGGTTCGATCCGGCCCTGGGACTGGTGGGCGGCGAGGACACCCTGTTCTTCCATGCCCTGATGCTCGGCGGCGCGACGTTCGCCTTCGCCCCGGACGCGCTGGTCTTCGAGCCCGTGTCGCCTGCCCGCGCGAGTCTGGGTTGGATCCTCAAACGCAAGTACCGCGCCGGTCAGACCCACGCACACCTGATCCGCACGTCCCGGCCCGGTCAAATCGGCAAGGTCGCCCTGCTGGCGGCGGCTAAGTCCGGCTACAGCCTGCTAGGCGCCGTCGCCTGCGCGCCGATGCCAACGCGGGCGATCCAGAACCTCACACGGGCGGTGTTCCACGCTGGCGTCGTCGCCTACAGCCTGGGCGGGCGATTTTATGCAGAGTACGCGAAACCCGCCACAAGCGGCTAATATTTCAGGAGTTTATCCAGTATCGGTAACGCCATCCCGTCACGAAACCAGCGCGGGCGTAGAGCGCGCGAGCCGGAGCGTTCGCTTCCTCCACCTGCAGAAACACCCGTGGGACGTCGCGCGACGCAATGGCCTCTCCGAGCGCCGACAGGACGCCGCCGGCCAGTCCGCGACCACGATGCTGGAGCGCCGTGCGCATGCCGTGCACGCTGGCCCACCCCTCACTGAGGCTCGCCACTCCGACAGCGAGCGTCGAGCCGCCCTCCTGGACCCGTGCGAACACCGCGTCCTTCGCCCTGGCCAGCACAGCCGCCCTATGCACGCCCTCGGCGGGATCGAACCCTTCGCCGAGGAAGACCGAACGCCAGCCATCGTCCGGCTTGTCGATCGTTTCGGCGGACTGCTTGGATAGCCCTGCGAGCCCGGCCGCCTCCCCCACCATCACCAAGGTCGGCTGCTCGTCACGATAGCCTGCCGCCGCAAGCGTGGCCCGCGCGGCCCCCAGTCCCACGCTATCGCCAAGTCGAAACGCCGCCGGCAAGGCGCGCTCGTCGTAGAGCGCCTCGATCCGCGCCAGAGTCTCGTCGGTGAGGCTTGCGGCGTGGCTCAGCGGCGCGGCGCTGGCTGCGCGGCGGATCGGGCCTGGATTGCGCGCGACCAGCCAGCCGTCGATCTCGACCGGGTCGGTGACGCCGACCGCCGCCAGCGTCGCGCGCTCGATAGCGGCGACGTCGGCATCCGCGATCATCCGCGGTCGCGCATCAGCCGGGCCTTGTCGCGCTGCCAGTCGCGTTCGGCGGTCGCCTCGCGCTTGTCGTGGGCCTTCTTGCCCTTGGCCAGCGAGAGCTCCAGCTTCGCCAGCCCCTTCTCGTTCCAATAGAGCTTGGTCGGGATGATCGTGCGGCCTTCGCGCTGCACGGCGCCGATAAGCTTGTCGAGCTGCTTGCGATGCAACAGCAGCTTCCGCGGCCGGCGCGGCTCGTGGTTGAAGCGGTTGGCCTGGTTGTAGGGCGGGATGTCGGCGTTGATCAGCACCACCTCGCGACCTTCGACGGCGGCGTAGGATTCGGCGATGTTGGCGCGCCCGTTGCGCAGGGATTTCACCTCGGTGCCGGTGAGCATCAGCCCGGCCTCGAAGGTCTCTTCCAGGAAGTAGTCGAAGCGCGCGCGGCGGTTCTCCGCGATCAGCTTGCCGGTCATGTCAGCACGCCATCCTAGATGACGCCCGCATCGCGCATGGCGCCCAGCACCTCGGTGCGAGCGGCTTCCGAGCAGCGGACGATCGGCAGGCGTGCATCCTCGGCGCACAGCCCCAGGTGGGCCATGGCGAACTTGGTCGGCGACGGCGAGGCGTCGGCGAACAAAGCGCGGTGCAGACGCACCAGCCGGTCCTGCCAGTAAAGGCCGGTCTTCCAATCGCCCGCCATGACCGCGTTGTAGAACGCCGCGCACTGCTCGGGCGCGACGTTGGAGGTCACCGAGATGCAGCCATGGCCGCCGTGCGCCATGTAGCCTAGCGCCGTGGGATCGTCGCCGGTCAGCAGCAGCCAGTCCTCGCCGCACTTCAGCCGCTGGAAGCTCGGCCGGGTGACGTCGCCGGTTGCGTCCTTGACGCCGGCGATGTTCGGCAGCTTCGACAGCCGCGCCAGGGTCTCGTTGGAGATGTCGACGCTGGTGCGGCCAGGTACGTTGTAGATCACCACCGGCAGCTGCACCGCGGCGTTGATCGCCTCGTAGTGGGCGTAGAGCCCGTCCTGGCTGGGACGGTTGTAATAGGGGGTCACCACCAGGGCGGCGTCCGCGCCGACGGTCTTGGCGTGACGCACCAGATCGATGGCCTCGTCGGTGGCGTTTGCGCCCGCCCCGGCGATCACCGGTACGCGACCCGCCGCGGTCTTCACGCAGAGCTCCACCGCGCGGCGGTGCTCTTCATGGCTCAGCGTCGAGGTCTCGCCGGTGGTGCCGACGGGCACCAGCCCGTGCACGCCCGCCGCGATCTGACGCTCGATCAGGGCGACATAGGCGGCTTCGTCGATCCCGCCATCGCGGAACGGCGTCACCAGCGCCGTGATGACGCCCCTGAACATCGGATCGGACATGTCTGCAAAATGCCGTGAATGCGCCGCACGTTGTTGCGGCTTCAAGAATTGGCCGGACATTATGGCGTCGTGGGCTCGCCCCGCAACGCCCGTGTTCGTCCGCGTGACCGGAGAGACCCCTTGCCCTCAAAGGCCCGCAGAGCTGTTTTTACAGCGGCTTCCGTAACGATGTTGGGCGCCGTCGCCAACGCCCAGCCGGCGAATCAGACGCCGGCCTATCCGATGGCGACTCAGCCTGCGCCGGTGATGATGCAGGCGCCGCCGATATCAGGGCGGCGATTCCTGTCGGACGCCGACACCCAGGCCCTGCGACAGGTGCTGGATGCGTCGCGCCGCGGCGATGCGGCGGGCGCGCGCAACAGCCTGCCGATGATCAGCGATCCGGTGGCTCGAAAGATCGGCACATGGGCGTTCGTCGACGCGGCCGGCGAAGGCATGAGTTTCTTCGAGGCCGACCAGGCGCGGCGCGACCTCGCCGGATGGCCACGGGCCGCGCGCCGCAATGCGCTGGCCGAGCGCAAGCTCGAGACCGCAGGCCTCGGACCTCAACAGGTGATCGACTGGTTCGCCGGCGGCGAGCCGCAGACGCCGGAGGGCGCGATGGCGTTGGCCGGCGCCTATCGCGTCCAGGGCAAGCTCCCCGAGGCTGAGGCCCTGATCCGCCGTTTCTGGCGCGAGAAGGTTTTCGAGGCCGGCCCGCAGCAGACGATGATCGCGCGCTTTGGCGACACGCTGACCCTCGACGACCACGCCAAGCGCGCCGACATGCTGCTCTACAGTTCTCAGGGTCCGGCCTCGCGGATGATGATCGGCATGCTGGCGCCGGATCAGCGCGCCGCCGCTGAGGCCAGGCTCGCGCTCCGCGCCAATAGCCCGAGCGGCCCTGGCCTCGCCCAGGCCTTGCCGGGCGATCTTAACGCCAGTCCGGGCGTCGCCTTCGAACGCGCAGCCTATCTGCGCCGGCGCGGCATGACCGACATGGCGATGGGGCTGGCGCCCAGCTTCCCCAAGGAAGTCTCCAGTTCCGAGATGGCCGACCGCATCTGGGACGAACGCTATCAGCTGGTGTTGGCGGCGCTGCGCAGCGGTGATTCGCGCGCCGCCTACCAAGCCGCCGCCAATAGCGGCCTGAAGAGCGGCGGCGACGCGGCGGATGCGGAATTCTACGCCGGCTGGATCGCGCTGACCCGCCTGAAGAACCCGGCCCAGGCCGATGTCCACTTCGCGGCGCTGGAGAAGATCGGCGCCTCGCCAATCACCCGCGGCCGCGCGCTCTACTGGCGTGGCCGGGCTGCCGAGGCGCGGGGCGACAAGGCCGCGGCGAACGGGTTCTATGGCGCGGCGGCCCGCTTCAACACCACCTTCTACGGCCAACTCGCCGGTGAGAAGGTCGGCGACGGCCGCCTGACGCTTGCGCCAGACCCGCAGATCTCCGCCGCAGATCGCGCCCGCTTCGACGGGCGCGATTCGGTGCAGGCCGCGCGGATGCTCTACGACATGGGCGAACGCGACCTGTTCAAGGCCTTCGTCCTGGCGCTCGACGACGTCCTGCCGACGCTGGAGGAGCAGGCGCTGCTGGTCGATCTGGCGCGCGGTTACGGCGACCAGGACACCTCGATGAAGGTCGTGCGGACCGCCGCCCAGCGCGGCTTCATCCTGACCGGACGAGGATATCCGCTGCGGACCCCGCCTTCGGTGATGGGCGCACCCGAACCGGCGCTGGTGTTGGGCATCACCCGCCAGGAAAGCGGCTTCGACCCCTTGGTTCGCTCCGGCGTCGGCGCGCGCGGCATGATGCAGCTGATGCCGGCCACCGCCTCGATCGTCGCGCGCAACATGGGCGTCGGCTACCAGCCCGGCATGCTCGACGACCCTGACTACAACATGCGCCTGGGCTCGACCTACCTGCGCCAGGTGATCGACACCTTCTCCGGGTCCTATGTGATGGGCGTGGCCTCGTACAACGCCGGCCCCGGCCGACCGGCGCAATGGGTCGGCTTCTGCGGCGATCCGCGCGGCGCGACCACGGACCCGATCGACTTCATCGAGTGCATCCCGTTCTCCGAGACCCGAAACTATGTGATGCGTGTCCTGGAGGGCATGCAAGTCTACCGCGCCAAGCTGAACGGCGGGACCGCACCGATCACCCTCTCCAGCGATCTGCGGCGCGGCGGCTACGGCTATGCGCCGCCGCAGGTGGTGGCTTCAACGCCCTGAGCCGGAGCCAGCCATGAGACTTCGGGTGCTGAGCGTCCTGGCGTTCGCCGGATCGCTGGGCGGCTGCGTCACTTCGCCCAAGCAGACTGTGTTGAACCTCGACACCACCGATCCCCGGTGGACGAGCCGCGCCTGCGTCGAGGCTCGCAAGAGCGTCTATGTCTACAACGACCGGGCGCTGACCCGCGGCGTAGTCGGCGTCGCGGGCAATCTGGTCGCGCCCTTCGCCGGCACCGCCACCTCGCTCGCGATGAGCGCGGCGCAGGACGACAATCGCGCCAGGCTGAACCATCGGGTCCGCGCGGCCTGCATTTCCGACCCACTTGGCGAGAAGCCGGCGAAGCGCGCACGGCGCTAGCGCTGGACGCGGCGGCGGAGGTGCGCGTAAACGCCGCCCATGGACCCTTCCGTCGCCCAGACCCCGGACGTGATGCGCACGACGGCGTGGGAGGACTACGCCCTGCTGGACAGCGGCGACGGCCGCAAGCTTGAGCGCTACGGCCACTACCGGGTCGTGCGCCCCGAACCCCAGTGCCTGTGGTCGCCGCGCCTGCCGGCCGTCGACTGGGAAAGCGCCGATGCGGCTTTCGAACCTACCGACGAGGAAGACGCCGGCCGCTGGCGCTTCCGCGACAAGCCGGCGGACCAGTGGACCCTCGGCTGGGGCGACGTACGCTTCGCCGCGCGCTTCACCGCCTTCCGGCACTTGGCCTTCTTCCCTGAGCAGGCGGCGAACTGGGCCTGGCTCGACGCCATCGTCCGCAATCAAACAACGCCGCCTCGGGTGCTGAACCTGTTCGGCTATACCGGCGTCGCCAGTCTCGTCTGTGCGGCCGCAGGCGCATCCGTCACCCATGTGGACGCCTCGAAGAAGGCCATCGCCTGGGCGCGCGAGAACGCGGAGCTCTCCGGCCTGTCGCAGGCGCCGATCCGCTGGATCTGCGAGGACGCGCGCAAGTATGTGCAGCGCGAGGCCCGGCGCGGGTCACGCTACGAAGGCGTCATCCTCGACCCGCCCAAATACGGTCGCGGGCCCGGCGGCGAAGTCTGGCGGCTATTTGAGGACCTACCCGGACTGGCGAAACTGTGCGCCGAGCTGCTGTCCGAGGATGCGGCCTTCATCGTGCTCAACGCCTACGCCGCGCGGATCAGCGGTGCGGCGCTGGCCGGGCTGTTGTCGGAGCGGATGGCGGGACGCGGCGGGCGCATCGAGTGGGGTGAGCTCGCCCTGGTCGAAGAGGGCGACGCCCGTCAGATCGGGCTCTCCTTCTACGCCCGGTGGTCGCGGTGAGCGGCCGCGTCGTCACCTCGCTGACCAACCCGACGGTCAAGGCGGTGCGCGCGCTGCATCTGCGCAAGGCCCGCGAGGAAACCGGCCTGTTCGTCGCCGAGGGCCTGAAGATCGTCACTGAGGCCGTCGAGCTGGGCCACGCCCCACGCATCCTGCTCTACGGTCGCGAAGCCGCCGACCACCCGCTGTTGCGCGCCGCCCTTCGCAGCGCCGCTGACGCCGGCGGGGAGGCGATCGAGGTGACCCGCGACATCCTCGCCAAGATCTCACGGCGCGATAACCCCCAGGCCGTTGTCGGCGTGTTCGCCCAGAGTTTCACCGCGCTGGAGGCGCTCGTTGCGGCCAGCGCCGACTGCTGGATCGCCCTTCACCGGGTTCGCGACCCCGGTAACCTCGGCACCATCCTGCGCACTGCGGATGCGGCCGGTTGCGGCGGGGTGATCCTGGTCGGCGAATGCTGCGACCCCTATTCGGTGGAGGCGGTGCGCGCCACCATGGGCTCGATCTTCGCCGTGCCGATCGTCAAGGCGGACGAGGCCGACTTCCTCAACTGGCGCGCGGCTTGGCCTGGGTCGGTGGTCGGCGCCCTGCTCAGCGCCACCCTCGACTACCGCGCCGCGCCTTACGTAAAGCCGACGATGGTGCTGATGGGCAATGAGCAGCAGGGCCTGCCGCCGCAGATGGCCGCAGCCTGCGACGTCAACGTCAAGATCCCCATGCGCGGCCGCGCCGACAGCCTGAACCTCTCGGTGGCCACCGGCGTCATGGTCTACGCAGCGACGGCGTGATCAGGGCGCCGGGCCGCTGTAGTGCTCGTTGCAGCCTGAAATAACCGCCCAGGCGGTCGGCTGTCGCCAAGCGCGCCACGCTGGGATTTGACATCACACAGTCCTGGTTGTTCTCGACAGCCCAGCTTGCCGATGGCTCTAGTTCAATCGGACGCGCTTGGGGAGGAACGGTCACGGTCAGGCTTCTCGGTTGGATCCATATGACGCTCGGCGGGCTCGGGCTGCTCATCGGCGGCTGGATTTGCCTGGGGTTGATGGCCGACCCGCAGGGCGGACCGGCGCTCTACTACATCGGCCCGCTGTTCATGGCCCTCTCTACGGTGTTCCTGCTGCCGGCGTTCTTCGGCGGCCTGTTGACCCTGCGCGGGTCGATCTGGGGCCGCACCATTCTGATCGCGTTGTCCGGGCTGCTGCTGCTGGTGATCCCCGTAGGCACCGTGCTCGGCGGGTTCGGCCTGTGGGCGCTGTTGCGACCCGGCGCAGGGGGCGAGATCACGCCACGCTCTCCCACGGCGGGCATCCCGGCGGCGATGGTTCCCGCGGTGTTGCGCCACCGCCGCAAGCAGGTCGTCGGCATGGCCGTGGCCATGGCGGCGGTCGGCTCGGGGTTCATCGTGCTTCTGGGCGCAGGCTTCCGGCTGAATCATCAGCCGCCGCCGGGTTACCTGGACGAGGGCTTCTATCCGGCGATCGCCCTGCTGATCGCCATCATCGCCTTCGTGGTGATCAAGCGGCCGTTCGAGGCGACACCACGCGCGGCGCCGCTCAATCCGTTCTGGCTGCATCGTTATCGCCGGCAGATGCGGCGCGACCAGGAAGCTTGGCAGGAGCAGCGCCGCCAGCGCATCGCCCTGCTGGCCGCAGATCCGATCCGCAGCAGGTACGCGGCCCTGATCGAGGCCGGCGGGACCTGGTCGGACGCCGAGATCGCCTACGACATGGACCCCGACGCCGTGGTCACCTGCCGCCACCTGCAGCCGATCGAGCGGGCCATGCGGCGTGCGGAGATCGACGTCCACCTGGTCGATGCGCCGCAGGTGCGCGCCGCCTGCGTGGTCGACCAGCCGTCGCTCATCGAGCAGTTCCCGCTGCCGAAATCGGTGACCTACCGCGAGATGTTCCTGGGTGGGCGCTCGGCGGAAGACGATCCCGTCGCCTTCCTGATCTGCGACCGCTGCCAGTCGACCATCGACACCCTGCACCCACAGGCGGCGCGCAACGCCGTGCGATGGTTCCCGCAAGCGCCGGCGCCCGAATACCTGCACTGAGCCGCTAGCCGCGCGGCTTGGCGCGCGTCGTCGGCTGCGCGGCGGCCGGGTCCTCGGGCCAGGGGTGCTTGGGATAGCGTCCGCGCATCTCGCTACGCACATCCTTCCACGAGCCCCGCCAGAAGCCCGGCAGGTCGCGCGTCGTCTGGATCGGCCGGCGCGCCGGCGACAGCAGCGCCAGCGTCAGCGGCCAAGCGCCATTCGCCACCGCCGGATGGGTCGCCAGGCCGAACAGTTCCTGCACACGAATCTCCACGCGGGGACCGCCGTCCGCCGCATAGTCGATCGCCACGCGCGTGCCGGTGGGCGCGGTCCATTGGCTAGGCGCGGCCTCCTCCAGCCGCCGCTGGACGTCCCCGGAGATCCGCGCGCGCAGGGCGGCGTCCAGAGCGTCAGCGCGCAACGCCGTCAATGTCCGGAGGCCGGTCAGCAACGGCGCCAGCCAGTCGTCCAAGTCCTCCAGCAGCGCGGCGTCAGAGAGGTCGGGCCATTCGCCCGGCGCGAGGGTTCGCAGGAACGCCGCGCGCGCCCTCAGGTCACGCGCGCCCATCCCCCACGGCAGGGCGTCGACGCCATCGTCCCGCACCCGCTGGAGGAGCGCCTCGGCCACGAGGCCGGGATCCGGCGCATGGTCGAGGGTTTCGCGGACGACGATGCGGCCCAACCGGGTCAGGCGCCTGGCGATCACTTTGCCGCCCGCACTGTCGTCGAGCCGCATCTCTGTCTCCAGCGCGTTATCGAACACCGCGAGCAGCTCCGCCTCTTCCAGCGGCGCCGCCAGCAGGATGCGGTCGCGACGCTCGCCTCCCCCCAGTTCGGCGACGGCCAGCCACGGGGCGCGGGCGAGCGCGTCAGTGGCGTCCAGGTAGGCGCCCCGACCGCTGACCAGCTGGAACTCGCCGGCCGGGCCTCGGGCGTGCGCCACCCGCTCCGGATAGGCCAGGGCCAGCAGCATGCCGTCGCTCAACGGCTCTCCCTCGCCGGACGGCGCGAGACGCGTCCAACGGTCGGCCAATGCGCGGGCGTCACGCGCGCGAGGCGAGCGATCGCGCTCGAAGCCTTCCAGCCGGTGACGCAGGTCAGCGTCCCGACCGCCGAGGTTGCGCTCAACGGCGATGGCGGCGATGCGCGCGGCGCGGGCGCCCTGCCCGCGTTCCCCCGCTCTGACCAGCATGTGGGCGAGCCTGGGCGGCAGCGGGATCTCGGCGAGCGCCCGGCCATGCGGCGTCAGCACCCCGTCGGCGTCCAGCGCCTCCAGGCGTCGCAGCAGGCTCCGGGCTTCGCTGAAAGCGCCGGGCGGCGGCGGATCGAGGAAGGCCAGCGCACTAACGTCGCGCGCACCCCAGCGGGCGAGATCGAGGGCCAGACCGCTCAAATCCGCGTCGAGGATTTCAGGATCGGCCTGGGCCGGCAGCGCGCGGGTCTCGGCCTCGTCCCACAGCCGATAGCACGCGCCGGGTTCGGTGCGCCCCGCGCGCCCCCGGCGCTGATCGGCTGCGGCGCGGCTGACCCTGACGGTGGCGAGGCGCGTCAGCCCGCTGGCCGGATCGAACCGCGGCACGCGCGCGACGCCGCTGTCGATGACGACGCGGACCCCCTGGATGGTCAGACTGGTCTCGGCGATGGAGGTGGCGAGCACCACCTTGCGCTCTCCCGGCCGCGCCGGTGCGATGGCGCGGTCCTGATCGCTGGGGTCGAGGGCGCCGTAGAGCGGAGCCAGCGTGACGCCCGCAGGAAGCTGCGACAGCAATTCCGCCGTGCGTCGGATTTCGCCTTGCCCGGGGAGGAACGCGAGGACGCTTCCCGGTTCATCGGCGAGCGCGCGGCGCACGGCGCGAGCGACGCGATCCTCCAGGCGCATAGCGTCGTCGCGCCCGAGGTAGCGGGTCTCCACGGGAAACATCCGGCCGAGGCTTTCGATCACCGGTGCATCGCCGCCCAGCAGGCGGGCCACCGCCGCCCCGTCCAGGGTCGCCGACATCACCAGCAGGCGCAGGTCTTCGCGCAGCAGCTGCTGGCTGTCGCGGGCCAGGGCCAGGCCGAGATCGGCGTCCAGGCTGCGTTCATGGAACTCGTCGAACAGGACAGCGGCCACGCCGTGAAGCGCCGGGTCGTC
>NZ_JAUYQL010000065.1 GCF_030697305.1 Phenylobacterium sp.
CATCGCCTTCAACCGACCGGCGAAGGTCTGTAGGAAGCTGTCGAGGGAGGTGGTGCCCTTGGCGGTCTGCTGGGCCAGCGCCTGGACGGCGGCCAACACGTTCTTCACCCGTTGGTCGAGCTCGGCCATCAGGATCAGCCGCTGCTCCTCCTCGCGCTTCTCGCGGGTGACGTCCTGGCCGACGCCGACCAGGCTGGCCGGCGCGCCGTCCGGCCCGCGGGCGAGGTCGCCCACCAGCCGGATCCAGGCGATCTGGCCAGACGGATCAGGCGGAGTGCGGAAGTCGACCTCATAGCGGGCGCCCAGCAGGAGTTGAGCCTGGGTCGCGGCTTCGACACCCTCACGGTCCTCGAGGTGCGCGGCCTGCAGTAGCGCCGCGCCGCCCAGCGCCGGCCCCTCGCCGGGCGTGAGGCCGGTGATGTCGCCCATCCGCGGGCTGATGATCAGCCGGTCGCCGGCGATATCCCACTCGAACGCGCCCAGGCCAGCGGCCTGCAGCGCCTGCTCCAGGCGCTGTCGGTTCCAGCGAAAGGGATCGACGCTGCTATCCATGGCGCGAACATAGGCTGAGCGGCCTGCTCAGGCGACAGGAACCGTGCGATGGGCCGAGACGCAATCTTTAGCCTCAACCTTTGCCATGGGATGCGGAACCCGCTTAGATATCCTACGTTCTGGGTGCGCTCCCTCCTTTCTGGCGCGGGGCGTCCTTCTGCTTGGAGAACAGCCATGTCCGCGAGCCCCGTCGATTTCGCCGAGGACGCCAAAGCCGCCGCACGCAATGCGTCGGACACCGCCAGCGCGCTTGCCGCCGATGCACAACGCAGCATCGCCGAGGCCAGCAAACGCTTCGAACGCGTCGTCCAGGAAGGCGTCGAGCAACTGCGCGCCCAGTCCCGCGCCTATGCCGACACCGCAGGCCAGCAACTCGATGAAGCCCAGCGCTACGTCGTCGAGCGCGTGAAGGAACGCCCGCTCGCCGCCACCGGCGCGGCGCTCGGCATCGGCGTCTTGGTCGGTCTGCTGCTTGCGGCCGGCCGCAACCGTTGATCCTCAAAAGGGCGCTATCGACCATCGCGGCGGCGTCAGCGATCGCCGCCGCCGCGAGCGTCGCCGTGATTGCGGCGGCGTTCGCGTTGTATGCGCTGCTGGCGACCTACCTGGTTCCGGCCGGGGCCGCGGCGATCGTCGCCGCGCTCGCCGCGCTGCTGGCGCTGTTGGGCGCACTGATCCTGCTGCACAAGCCCGCGCCGACGCCGCTCAAGGAGAGCGACGGCCTCAGCGCCCGGGCGATCGATTTCGCTCGCGCCCGTCCGGTTATCGCCATCGGCGCAGCGCTTGCCCTTGGCCTGGTCGCCTTCCGTAATCCGAAGCTGGTGACCGCAGCGGTGACTGCGTTCCTCGCCGGCAAATCAGCCCCGAAATCCTGAATCTTTCTATACGTTCACCAAGGAACGCGGTTCGCGGACCAGCGTTGACTCTGCATAAAGCGTGACCGTGCATCGGTTCACGCACGCAGAGGAGAACCACGATGCTCGGTTGGGCGCTGACGTTTCTGGTGGTCGCCTTGATCGCCGGCCTGCTTGGCTTCACTTCGATCGCGGGGTCCGCGATGGGTGTGGCCCAGATACTGTTCTACGTCTTCATCGCGCTGTTCCTGATCTCGGCCGTCATGCACTTGGTGCGCGGTCGAGGCGTACGCTAGCCAGGCTCTGAAACCCGCCGGGCGCTCAGGCGTCCGGCGGCTCAGCCGCGCCGGTCCAGCGACCAGGTCCGCTGCGGTTCGAAGTGCGATCCCGTCCAACCCTGGGCGATGACCCGGATGGTCTGCTCCTCGATCTCGATGACATTGAAGCCAGGGGGCACGCCCCGCTCACGCACCGACAGGGTGCCCGCTCCCACCGCATAGGTCTTCTTGTCGCCGAAGGCGTAGGGCCAGGCGAAGGGCGCATGGATGTGGCCCGACAACACTAAGTCGACCTTGGCCTCGGTGAACGCTTCCGCCGCCTTGTCGCCGCCCCACACGCGCGCGGTCATCGGCCCTCCGATCATCTCGGTAAGCGGGTGGTGACAGGCGAGGATGCGCACGGCGTCGCCGTCCGTCGTCTGCAGCCACGCGGCGGCCTCCTCGACCTGGCCACGGGATATCTGCCCCTTCGACCAGTTCAAGCGGGGTTGCGCGCCGCGCGCGGTGTTGACGCCGAACACGGCGAGGCCCGGAGACAGATGTTGCTGGATGCGCGCGGGTCCGATCAGCCGCTCGTAACGGGCGAAGGGACGGAAGATCCGCTCCAGCCAATTCATGTAGGGCGCGTCGTGATTACCGGGCGTCACCAAGCGCGGCTCGGGCAGCGTCGCCAGCCAATGCGCCGCAGCCTCCAGCTCGGGCGCCTCAGCAAACTGCGTCAGGTCGCCGGTCACGACGATGAGGTTGAAGCCGCCGCCGCGCAGGATCTCGCCAGCGGCCGCAACGGCGGCCTTGTTCTCGCCGCCGAAGTGGATGTCGGAGAGATGGGCCAGGCGAAGCGTCACGCCCATGGCTTCCCGTGTGCCGGAGCGTCGGTCAAGCGGCCACCGCGTTCGTCGATCACTTGACGGCGTCGGCGGCTTTCTCGCGCACGGTCTCGCCTGCGCCTTTCAGGGCGCGTCCCGCGTCGCCCGCGGCGTCCCGCACGACCGGCTCGGCACGATCGGCGGCGTCCGACAGGTTCTGGTCGACCACCACGCCGCCGCGCGCGAAACTGCCTTCCTTGGCGGCCACGAACAGCACGCCGGCCCCCACCAGAGCCGCGATGATCGTCACCGTCATCATCACCGGATGGCGGCGGCGTTCGGCGCGTTCGTCCCGGCGCCCACGCTCGTAGGCTGCGCGAACGTCTTCAGCTTCCGGTCCGGCGCCAAAGGCCTCGCCGACCAGTTCATGGTCGGTACGTCGCGAAAGCATGGAGGCGTCTCCTCAACAGGGATGGTGCTTAAGCTCAACGGCGGGCGAAGGGGCCGGTTCCAGCCACGCTGTCGCCACGGTGGCGGCGGAACCTCTCAAGGCTCGGTCACGTTAGGCCGCGCAGGGACGCATGTTTCAAGGAGCGCCGACCTATGTCTAAGACCTGGATAGCCCTGGCCGGAGCCGCGGTGATGATGAGCGCGTGCACGTCCACCGGCAACGTCGAGCGCAACGCCGCAGGCGGCGCCGCGATCGGCGCCATCGCCGGCGCGGTGATCGGCAACAATGTGGGCGGCGGCGACGCTGGCACGGGCGCGGCGATTGGGGCGGCGATCGGCGGCACCGCGGGCGCCGTGAAGGGCTGTCGCGAAGACGGTGGCTGCGGCGCGACTGCGCCCAATCGCCGCCAATATTACGACGAGCGCGCGGGCCGTTATTATTATTACGACTCGGGCAGCGGCCGTTACTATTGGGAAGACGGCAGCCCGCGCTGAGGCTTGCGGACCTGTCGCGACGAACGGCGGCCGGCCAGTCCGGCCGCCTTTTGTCATGCAGGATTGATGTGATCGGGAGCCGGGACGGATGAGCCAATTGCATTGGACGGGCGCGGCGACCCTAGCGTTGGCGATCGGCCTCACGGGCTGTGCGACCAAGGAGGTGCGGCTGGTGAAACAGACACCGCGCTGCGTCGATCAGACCCTGGAGATCTACTTCGAACCGGATTCGGCGGAGGTGACGCCTGAAGGCAAGGCGATCGTCTCCCAGGCCGCGACGGTCGCCGCAGGATGCGCCGTCGACAAGGTCGAGGTGCTGGGCCTCGCCGACGCCGTCGGCGCGCCGGAGGCCAATCTCGACCTTTCCAAGCGAAGGGCCCAGTCGGTGACGGCGGCTCTGGCCGACGCCGGCCTCCCCGCCGCGGAATTCGCACTCGCCGCCGCAGGCCAGGACGGAGCCGTCACAGCCTCCGGTGACGCCCAACCGCTGCGCCGCCGGGTCAATGTCGTGCTGCGCCTGCGCGCCCTGCCCTAACGCCTCGTAACGTCGTGAGCGCGCGCAAGAAAATGGCGGGTCCAAGTGGGACCCGCCTTTTAGTGAGCATCATCGAGAAAAGGGGTGCGGAGACGGCAGACTGGCTGTCGCCAGTCTCAAGTCGGGGGGGGCGTCGCCGCCTCCGCACTCGATAAACACACGCGCCACGATGATGTTCCCGGCCTAGGCGAATTTTTTTCGGTTGCTCGCCTAGCGCAGGTTGCAGGGTGACGGAACGCTCCGACGCGACCGCACGTTACCCTTCCAAGGCGGAGCTGTGACCGTCGGCGACATGGAGGGCGTAGCGTGATTAACGACCTCAATTCCACGCATCCGGTGCTCACGTTGTTCCAGCTTCCGACTCGTCGCCAAAAGTTGGCGCGACGGCGGCGTTATGTGGTCGTCGGTGTCGTGGCCCTGGCCGTGGCCAGCGCCGCGGTTGGTCTCGCCTCCAAGCCACACGACGCGGTCACCGCCGCAAGCCCTAGTTACTTCCTGTCCGAGTGAGGAGATTTGTCCATGGCGACCGAGCCGACGTCCACTGCGCGCCCCGTCCTGGGCGCCACGCGTGCGAGGCAAGGCCGGTTCGGCCGGCATGTGTTTTGGGTGCTGCTGATCTCGACCGTGCTGGCGGCCCTGGCGCTGTTCGGAGCCTGGACCTGGCGTTCTGGCGACCTCGCCAGCACCGAGCCAAACAACGCGCGCCAGCCCGCCGACGCCAAGGCGTTCGACGCGCCGGCGCCGGCGCCGCCGACCCAGAACGGCGGACGATAAAGCCTTAGGGCATGAAGAAACGGCGGCCTCGTCGGCCGCCGTTTTTCGTTTGAGTGCTGGGTATCACGTCAGAGTACGGACTGACCGCGGATTGCTCGGACCACGAAGCTGGCGACCAGCAGCACGAGGAAGACCACAAAGAGCACCTTGGCGATCGTCGCCGCCATGCCCGCCAGGCCGCCGAAGCCCAGAAGTCCTGCGACCAACGCCAGAACGGCGAAAGTGATTGCCCAACCCAACATCTGACCGCCCTTTCGAATTGGCGACCGCCTGTCTCGCGGTCGCCGATTCGAACGCTGTCAGCTGCGACCTGTTCCGCTTTAGGCGGCGGCCTTGTTCGAGGTGCGCGGGTGGAAGAACAGCGCCTGGCCAATGGCCGCCTTCACCGTCTCCGGCTGGAACGGCTTGGTGATCAGGAAGGTGGGCTCCGGCCGCTCGCCGGTCAGCAGGCGTTCGGGGAAGGCGGTGATGAAGATCACCGGTACGTCGAAGCGCGCCAGGATATCCTTCACCGCATCGATGCCGCTGGAGCCGTCGGCTAACTGGATGTCGGCCAGCACTAGACCGGGCGTCTTGCGCGCAACCGCATCGACCGCCTCGGTACGGGTCGCGGCGATATCGACCACGGTGTGGCCCAGCTCCTTGACCAGCGCTTCGATGTCGGCGGCGATCACCGGTTCGTCCTCGATGATCAGCACCTCGGTGGCGAGCTCGGCGTCGATCTCCTTCTGAGCCTCGGAGATCAGTTGCTCGACTTCCGGGAAATCGGTGCCGAGGATCTGCGCGGCTTCGCTGGGCGTGAACCCTTCGAGCGCGGTCAGCAGGAACGCCTGGCGCGATCGCGGCGCGATGCGCATCAGGCGACGGGTGGTGTCGTCGGACGGGCCGCCGTCATCCAGCGGCGTGTCTTCGAGCTGCGCGCCCGACGTGCACCAGATGGCGTGGAACACGTGGTACAGCGCAACGCGCGGCGTAAGGTTCGCCTCCAGCACGCGTTCGCCCGCGGCCAGCGCCTCGAGCGCGACGCGGACGTAATGATCGCCGGTGGTCTGGTCACCGGTCAGCGCACGGGCGTAACGACGGACGTAGGGCAGGTGCGGCGCAAGGCGGGCGAGAAGATTCAAGGCGACCCCCGGAAGCTGAAGCTAGGCAGGCGAATGGCGGGCTGCCCGACGCAGCCCTACGATAGCGGCGAAACGTCGGGAGAGGGAACCGGTTCCGCCATTGGACCGTTTTGGCAGGCCTGCGGTTGCGCAGGGAACCGGGGGCGAGGTGTTGCGTTGACTGGCGAGGATGACAAAGCAGGGGGACGGCAAGCGCGCGAGCGCGATGCCGACGACATGATCGAACAAAGGTCCAGCGAGGAGCGCCGCAACCCGTCGGCTGCACTTGATGAAGCGCGCCTGCGTCAGCAAGCGATCGGCGTGCGCCTGCGTCAGATGTTCGACGAAGTCGTGAACGAGCAGGTCCCCGACGAATTCCTGGATATTCTCCGGCAAGCGGACAAGCGCGCAGCGGAGAAGGGCTGATGGCCGCCCCCGTGGAAGGCCGCCCTCCCCGCACCCCGCAGGAGGACGAAGCGTTCAAACGTGAGCTGGTCCAGCTCATTCCTCACCTTCGCGCCTTCGCCCGCACTCTGTGCGGCGATCCCGCCGCCGCCGATGATCTGGCGCAAGACGCCATGATGAAAGCGTGGGATGCCCGCGCCAGCTTCCAGATGGGCACCAACATGAAGGCCTGGACCTTCATGATTCTGCGCAACCAGTTCTACTCGGAGAAGCGTCGCTCCTGGCGTCAAAGCCAGCTCGATCAGGAGGCTGCCGAGCGGACCCTGGTGGCGGTGGACGATCCCGAAGCCCCGGTGGCGCTCGACGAGCTGCGTCTGGGCCTGTCGATGCTCCCGGCGGAACAGCGCGAGGCCCTGATCCTCGTCGGCGCCGGCGGCTTCGCCTACGAGGAAGCCGCTGAGATTTGCAACTGCGCCGTTGGCACGGTGAAGAGCCGGGTCAGCCGGGCGAGGCGTGCGCTGCACGCGATTCTCGAACAGGGCGCGTACGACCGCGACGGCGCCTCCGCGGGCGACGCCATGCGTTCTATCCTCGCCGACGCGGAGCGGCTAAGCACGGTCCGTTAGCGCAGCCGTGGGCCACTCCCAATGATCGGACAGCCCGGGGGATCTCCGCGTACGATCCGGGTTCGCCTGATGGCGGCCCTGGCCGCGGCGCTGCTGCCGGTGTTGCTGCTCGGCGCCCTCCAATCGGCGATCGCCTTCAAGCGGGAGGGCGATCTCCTGCGGGCCAATCTCGGCATGGCGGCAGAGCGCAGCGCCTCTACGGCGCGCGCGCGGCTCGAGGCGGCCGACCTGCTGCTGCAATCCCTCGCGCCCGGCTCCATCGGCTTTCAATGCGCCCAGCGCCTGGCCGAGGTGCAGCGGCGCATCCCCGGCTATGCAAACCTGATCCGCTTCGACGCCCGCGGGCGAACCGCCTGCGCCGCCGACGACGTGCCGCAGGACAGCCAGCGACCGGCACGCGCCTGGTTCCGCCGCCTGGCCGAGGGCGAATCCCGCGTCATCACCCGTGATTCCGGCGCACGCTATTCGGGCGCGCCGTCGCTGCTCGCCGCCGCCCGCGCGGCCGACGCGCAGGGGCGGTTCGACGGCGCCTTCGTCGCTGTGATCCCGTTGGCCAGCCTGCAACCCAGCGGCGGCGACCCGGGGCTGCCCAAATCACCAGAGGTGGCCCTGGTCGACAACGCCGGTCACTTCATCAGCCTGACCGACGCCAAGGCTTTCCCGGAATTGCCCAAGACCTGGCGCGACGGCTCGCGCACGCGCAACGCGCCGGTCTGGGCCGCGGTGGACCTTCGCGGCCAAAAGCGGATCTACTCCGTCGCCCCGCTGGTCGGCGACGATGTCTTCGTGGTGCTGTCGGCGCAGGCGCCCGGCCTGTTCTCCTGGGCGCGGCTGAACCCACTCACCGGCGTGGTGTTCCCGCTGCTCACCTTCCTCCTGGCGTTGGCCACGGTGTTCGTGGTCACCGAGCGCGTGGTGCTGCGCTGGATCGCCTACCTCCAGCGCATCGCCGCCCTGTACGCTCGCGGCCGCCTGAGCGTGCGCCCCGTGCAGTCCGAACACATGCCGCCGGAGATCCGCGAGCTGGCGGAGACGCTGGAGCAGATGGCCGACGCGATCGTCGGGCGCGATGCGTCCCTGCGCGACTCCCTCGCCCAGAAGGACGCGCTGATGCGCGAGATCCACCACCGGGTGAAGAACAACCTGCAAGTCATCTCCAGCCTGCTGAACATGCAGCAGCGCTCGCTGACCGACCCTGCGGCGCGCGCGGCGATGTCCGACACCCGCCAGCGGATCACCGCCCTCGCCCTGATCTATCGCGCGCTCTACCAGGGGCCCGACCTGAAGCGGGTCGATCTGCGGCCGTTCCTGGAAGAGCTCACCGCGCAGCTGATCGCCGGTGAGTTGTCACACGGCCCACAGGTGCGCACCGAGATGAACATCGAGGCCCTGGTGATCGACCCGGACCGGTTGGCGCCGCTGGCGCTGTTCGCGGTCGAAGCCATCACCAACGCCCAGAAGCATGCCTTCGCCGGCCGTGGCGGCGTGCTCACAGTAGATTTCCATGTGATCGGCGACGACGCCCAATTGGAGATCACCGACGACGGCCAGGCCTCCGAGGAGGCGCTGGCGGCGGCCGGCGTCGGCCGCACCTTGATGAGCGCCTTCGCCCGCCAGCTACGCGGCCGCGCCGACCTGACGCGAAACGCGACCGGCGGCGTCACCGCGCGGCTGATCTTTCCGACCCCAGCCAATGTCCAACCTGCGGTCGCAGAGGTCGAAGGCGGGAACCAAGCTGCAGCGTAAGCGTTCGGCGAAGCGCAAGAGTTTCAAAAACCGGGAGTGGAAAATGCGTAAAGTTGTTCTTATGGCGGTGCTCGCCGCCAGCATGGCTGTCGCGGCCTGCAACACGATGTCCGGCGCCGGCAGGGATGTGTCCGCCGCCGGCAAGGCGGTCACCTCGACGGCCGAAGACGCCAAACAGTAGTTCGATCCGAGCTGCTGAGAATAACGACCCCGTCGCTAACGCGGCGGGGTCTTTCTTTTTGGGGTCAGGCCGCCACGCGATAGGCGGGGTCAGGCCTGAACAGTCCATCGCACCCGACAACGGCGCGAAGCGCGGGCGTCGCTTCCGCCAGTCGTTCGCCGACGCCCAGATAGATGACGCCGTTGGGTTCGAGCAGCAGGGCGAGATTCTCGATCACCCGCTTGCGCATCGGCTCGACCAGCGAACTGAGCAGGTAGCGGCAGAAGATCACGTCGAAGCGGCCCAGGGTCGACAGGTCGCTCACCAGATTGGTTCGCCGCCAGCGGACCATCTGACGGATCCGCGGCGACAGACGCCACATCTCGTCGACCTTCTCGAAGTGTTGCACCAGGCGGCGCACATGCAGGCCGCGCTGGACTTCGAACTGCGTGTATAGGCCGCTCTGCGCCTTCTCCAGCGCGCGCTCATTGAGATCGGAGGCGAACAGATCGACGCGCACGCCGCCCAATTGCGCGCGCTGTTCCTCGACCGCCATGGCCAGAGAGTAGATCTCCTGGCCTGATCCGCAGGCCGCACTCCAGATGCGGATCGGCCGGCCCTCGCTGTTGGCGGCGAGTTGGGTCAGCAGTACGTCGCGGAAATGGTCGAACGGCGCCTGGTCGCGGAAGAACGAGGTCTCGCCCATGGTCATCGCCTCGACCACCGCCCAGATCATCCGCTCCTCGCGGCGGGTGCGCAGCGCGACCAGCATCTCCTCGATCGAACCGAAGCCGTCACGGCGCGCCACCGGCGCCAGCCGGCTTTCCAGCAGATAGATCTTGTCGGGGTCGACCTTCAGGCCGGCGCGCGCCTCGCACAGGTGGGCCACCAGTTCGGCGTCGTCGCGCTTCACGTCAGCCCCGCCTGAAAGAACTTCGAGGCGACGATCTCGCCGTCGAACGGCTTCATGATGAATTCGTCGGCGCCGCAGGCCAGGGCCTCGTTGATATGCGCCACGTCGTTCTCCACGGTGCAGAACACCACGCGCGGACGATCCCCGCCGACCTCTGCGCGCAGGTGTTTGAGGAAATCGATCCCCGACATCACCGGCATGTTCCAGTCCAGCAGCACGGCGTCAGGCATCGCAGCCCGGCACCAGGCCAGGGCTTCCGCCCCGTCCGAGGCTTCGGCGATCTCGAAACCGAGATCCTCAAGGATGCGTCGCGCCACTTTCCGGATCACCCGGCTGTCGTCCACGACGAGGCAGGTCTTCATCAAAACGCCTCCGGTCACGCTACTTTTGCGGCCCGGCAGGTTAAGGAGCGGTTTGGAAACCGCCGCCTCAGGCCGGCAGCGTCGCCGCGAAGGTGACCTTGTCGTCGCCGACGTCGGCGAACACCCGTCCACCGGCGTCGGTCAGGATTTGGTGAAGGTAGTAGGCCTGCACCCAATGGCCGTGCAGCCCCTCGCCCATCATCTCGCCGCGCAGGCCGGCGAGAACCTCCGGACGCAGGCGCGCACGGGGTCCGGTGGCCTCCACCGCGATCGCCACCACTTCGCCCTCCTGGGCCACGCGCACCAGTGTCGTCCCGCCGGTCGGCAGGGCGGCGCCGCCCAACTGCGCCAAGTTCAGCACAGCGCGCGCCGCGGGCTTGTTCAGTCCGGCCGGCTCCACCTTCCACTGCAGGTCGGCGCGCACGTGGGCGAACACGCCCTGGGCCAGGGTCTCCAACTCGCGGGAGTCGAACACCGCAGCGGAGGAAGAGGCGCCGAACGCCACCCGGCAGAAGGCCAGCAGTTGCGACAGTTTCCGCGCGCTGGAGCCGATCAGCTCCATGGCCTCCTGGCGCATGTCCTGGGCGCTGGGATCGTCGAGCAGATCGAGGCCGGAGACGATGGCGCTCGCCGGGCTGATCAGGTCATGGCAGAGGCGTGCCGCCAGATGGGCGGCCAGTTCGGCCGGGCGGAGAGCGGCGTCGTTGAGGGCGGCGGCGGGCGTCAGGTCGGTCATCGGGCCAGCCTGGGCTGATTTGGCCCTTTGGAAAACACCAGCCGCCCCGTTAGACAGATCGCGCATGAACGGCCTCGACCCCTTCATAGAGCCCGGCGCCCTGGTCCGCCTGGCGGGGATGGACGCCTGGGGCCTGGGCCAGGTCCAGTCGGTGGCTGGAACCAGGGTCACGGTGAATTTCGAACACGCCGGCAAGCAGGTGATCGACGCTCACCGCGTCGCCCTGGTCTTTGTCGGCGACGACCCGAGGGACACCTGATGAACGACATCGGTCGCGACCTGGCGCTGATCTGCGAGGAAGCGGCGCGTCTGGTGCTGCCGCTCTGGCGCTCCGGCCTGGCAGTGAGCCACAAGGCCGACGACAGCCCCGTCACGGAGGCCGACCGGAAGGGCGAGGCGCTGATCCTGGAGCGCCTGGCCGCGCTCTATCCCGGCGTGCCGGTGATCTCGGAGGAGGACGCGAGCGAGTTCGGTACGCCCGAGGCGATCGGGCCGCGGTTCTTCCTCGTCGACCCGGTCGACGGCACCAAGGCCTTCGTCCGTGGTGATCCCAACTTCACCGTCAACATCGCACTGATCGAGGATGCCCGGCCGGTCGCGGGCGCGGTCGTGGCGCCGGCCACCGCCGAGACCTGGTTCACCACGGTGCAGGGCGCTACGAAGCGCACGGCCGGCGAAGGCGAGCAGCCCGCCCGCGCGCGTGCCTGGCCAAAGGGGGGTGGTCTCGCTCTGGTCAGCCATACGATGAACGACGAGGCGGCCCGTGCGCTCGCCGAGCGCTACGGCTTCGCGGACCGCAAGGCGATGGATTCCTCGATCAAGTTCTGTCGCATCGCCGAGGGCTTCGCCGACATCTATCCCCGCCACGGCCCGACCATGGAATGGGACATCGCCGCCGGCCACGCGGTGCTTCAGGCGGCTGGCGGCTCGGTGCTGACGCCAGAGGGCGAGCCGTTCCTGTACGGCAAGGCCGCTGCAGGATTTCGCAACGGCGCATTCGTCGCCCGAGGCGTCTGATATTGCAACGCGGTCGCATCATGCTTGCGATTGCAATACGTTCTCATCTAATGAACTCCTGAACATCTGACTGCTCAGGGGCGGGCCATGACCGTATCGGTGACTGCGAAACTTCGCCGGCTGTGGTTCAACATCCACCTGTGGCTGGGCGTCGGACTGTTGGTGGCGGTGATTCCACTAGGAATTTCCGGTTCCGCCCTGGTCTGGCACGACGGGCTCGAGCGGGCCCTGCATCCCGATCGCTTCGCGGTCAGCGGACCGCAACTCGCCAAGCCGTTGTCGGCCTATGTCGAGACCGCGAACACCGCCTTCCACGGTGACGCCACGCTGACCCAGTTGCGCCTGCCGGCGGAACCCGGCGCCCCGGTCGTCGCCACTGGACGCATCAAGGGCGAGCCTGGCCCAGGCGGGCGGCCGCGCAGCCTCAACGTCTGGATCGATCCGCCGACGGCGGCGCCGCTGGGGGTGGCCGAGGGCGGCTCCGGCCTCGTCCCCTGGCTGCATCGCCTGCACGGCACGCTGCTGATCCCGCAGATTGGGCGCAAGGTGGTCGGCTGGCTGGGCTGGGCGATGTTCATCAGCTGCGCGACGGGCCTGTGGCTCTGGTGGCCGCGCAACGGCGCCGTCGCCAAAGGCCTGCGCTGGCGTCGTGGGCCGACCACGACCTTCAACCTGCACCATATGGTCGGGTTCTGGATCTGCATTCCGCTGGCGATCGCCTCGTTGACCGGGGTCTACATCTCGTTCCCGCAGATGAGCCGAGCGCTGTTCGGCGTCGCACCCCCCGAAGCCGCCAGGCCAGCCGGCGCGGCGCGCCCTGGAGGTCAAGGCGGTGGCCAGGGCGGTCAGGGCGGTCCCGGCGGCCGGTTCGCGCCGCCCGTGGAGCGCACGGCGCTCACCCTCGATCGCGCCGCGGCCCTGGCGCTGGACGGCAAGGTCGGCGCCCAGTTGGTCTCGATCAGCGTCCCGACCCGCGGCAAGGACCCCGCCTGGCGCGTGCAGATCAGGCCGCAGGGCGCAAAGACGCCGAGCACCGTCCAGGTGGTCGACGCCACCGGCGTCGTGAAGGCCGACCGCGGCGGCGGCGGACCCGATCCCCTGTCGCGCTGGATGCGGCGCATCCACGACGGCGCCGACATGGGGATCGTCTGGCAGATCGTCGTGTTCCTGGGCGGCCTGGCGCCGCCGCTTCTCGGGGTCACCGGCCTGATCATGTGGCTACGGAGCCGCAAGCGCCGCGTCGCGCTCAGGCCTGCGCCCCAGACCTGACCTTTCGCGGACACTGTCGGCGCCGATACTTTTTTGCGAATAATTCTCATTGCCAGGATGCATCCCTTTTAATAGTAACGACTCGCAATCGCACGGACGCCGCGGCGTCTGACGAGAACGGGGACGGGGATGACGACGCGTATGAATTCCGGGGTATCGGCTCGCGCCAAGCGCGCGCTGACAGTGGCGGCGGTGGCGGGGCTCGCCGGGCTTTCCATCAACAACGGGGCGATGGCCGCAGAGGCGGAAGCCGAAGCCATGGCCACGGCCGGCGCCACGGTGAACGCCGACGGCAGCTCGACCCTCTCCGGCATCGACGTCACTGCGCAACGCAAGCAGCTCGACTCGCCGAAGTATACCGCCCAACCCCTGAACAATCCCCAGACCGTCACCGTCGTTTCGCGCGGCGTGATCGAGGCGCAGAACCTGCTGTCGCTGCGCGACATCCTGGCGACCGTGCCCGGCATCACCTTCGGCGCCGGCGAGGGCGGCGGCGGCTTCGGCGACAGCATCAACCTGCGCGGCTATTCGGCCAACAACGACATCACCGTCGACGGCGTGCGCGATAGCGCCCAGTACAGCCGCTCCGACCCGTTCAACCTCGAGCAGCTCGAGGTCGTCAACGGTGCGAACTCGGTCTATTCGGGCGCGGGCTCGGTGGGCGGCTCGATCAACCTGGTCAGCAAGCGCCCCGGCGGCCGCGACGCCTCGGTGGTCAGCGCGGGGATCGGCACGGACGGCTACGGCCGCCTGACCCTGGACGCCAACCGCACGATCGGCGACGGCGTGGCCGTGCGGCTGAACGCCATGGCCCACAAGCAAGACGCGCCCGGCCGCGACGTGGAAAAGTTCGAGCGCTGGGGCGTCGCGCCCTCGGTGACCATCGGCATGGGCGGCGACACCCAGTTCACCGCCATGTACTTCCACCAGGAAGACAAGAACGTCCCGCAGTATGGCGTGCCGTTCTACAACGGTCGCCCGGTGCCCGGCGTCGATCCGTCCAACTACTACGGCTACAGCAACGTCGATAAGCAGGAACAGCAGATCGACATGCTGACCGGCATCTTCGAGCACCAGTTCAGCGACAGCCTGAAGCTGCGCAACCTGACCCGCTACCAGCAGGTCACCCAGCTCACCATCGTCGATCCGCCACAGGGCGTGTTCTGCCTGGCCAACGGCCTGAAGCCGGTGGCCTGGAGCCAGTCGACGACGGTCACCAACATCAGCGGCTACACGCCTTGCGTCGCCGGCGATCCCGCCCCCGGCTTCTACCTGCCCAGCGGCCCGCGCGGCACCTATCGCGACGGCGAGAACACGCTGCTCTACAACCAGACCGACTTCACCTGGCGCGGCGAGACTGGCGGCCTGACGCACGACTTGGTGGTCGGCGCGGCGTTCACCTCCGAGACCTTCGAACTGTCCAACGGCAACGTCCTGCGCAACGCCAACGGCACGGCCGTGGTGCTGCCCCAGATGAACATCGCCAATCCGGTGAACGTCTATACCGGCGCCTACAACTATATTCAGGGCGGCGGCGCGGCCCCGACCGGCACGCCGCTGGCCTCCCCGGCCGGCGCCCAGGACGGCGAGCGCCGCAACCAGGCGGTCTATCTGTTCGACAACATCACCATCACCCCGATGTGGTCGGTGAACTTCGGCGTGCGCTACGAACATAACGAGGGCGAGAACTCGTCGGGCTACTACACCTCGGCCGGCTTCCTGCCGAACCCGTCGGGCGGCCTGGCGCCCGGACCGGCCCAGGCCGGCGCGCCGGGCGGCGTGTTCAGCGGTCGCGGCCCGCTGTTCAAGAGCGACGAGAACCTGTTCTCCTACCGTCTCGGCCTGGTGTTCAAGCCGATCCCCAACGCCAGCCTCTATGTCGCCTACGGCAACTCCAAGACCCCGTCCCAGGCGACGGTGAACGGCGCCGGCGCCTGCACCGCGCTCACCTGTAGCGTCGATCCGGAAGAGGCCGAGACCATGGAGATCGGCGCCAAGTGGGACCTGGCCCAGGGTCTGTCGCTGACCGGCGCGGTATTCCGCAACGACCGCACCAACTACAGGGTGGCCTCGGGCGACCCGACGCTCCCCGCCATGCAGCTGGACGGCAGCGCGCGCGTCCAGGGCGTGTCGCTGGGCGCGTCTGGTCGGATCACCCCGGAATGGTCGGTGTTCGCCAACTACACCTATCTTGACAGCGAGGTGCTGCAGGGCGCGGACAACTTCACGTCCCTGCTGGGTCGTGACTTCATCAAGGGCGATCCGATCGCCAACACGCCCGACCACGCCTTCAGCGTTTTCACCACCTACGACCTGCCGCGCGATGTGCAGATCGGCTACGGCGCGACCTATCAGGGCGAGTACTACCTGACCCAGCACGCGGCGATCACCAACTCCAACCCGCCGGCCCGCACCACCATCCCGCTGGTCACCACCGAGGCCTACTGGGTGCATCGCGCCACAGTGGCCTGGAGCCCGACCCGCGACATCGAACTGCGGCTCAACGTCAACAACCTGTTCGACGAGGAGTACTATCAGCGCGGCCGCAACAACGGCTGGGCCACGCCCGGCGAGACGCGCAGCGCCACCCTCACCCTCAACTATCGGTTCTGATCCTCCCTCGAAGGACCGATGGTCTGCGCCCCGTCCGGCACGCCCGGGCGGGGCGCACTTTCATTGACGGCCCGCCCCCGGCTCTGGGATAGGCCGTCCAGGAAAGGCGCGCGCCGATGATGCTGCAGATCCCCCAGGTGCTGACCAAGGCGCAGGTGGCCCAGGTGCGCGCGCTGATCGACGCCGGCGAATGGGTCGACGGCAACGTCACCTCCGGCTTCCAGTCGGCGTTGGCTAAGAACAACCTGCAGCTTCCGGAAGGCTCGGCCGCCTCGCTACAGGCCGGCGCCCTGGTGCGCGAGGCGCTGGCCCGCAACGCCCTGTTCACCACCGCGGCCCTGCCCGCCTCGGTGTTCCCGCCGATGTTCAACCGGTACGGCCCGGGCAAGACCTTCGCCGACCACATTGACAACGCGATCCGCCAGGACCGCGACGGCGTGCGCCTGCGCGCCGACATCTCGGCCACCCTGTTCCTCTCCGAGCCTGACCAGTACGAGGGCGGCGAGCTGACCGTCGAGGACACCTACGGCGTCCATCAGGTCAAGCTCGAAGCCGGCGACCTCATCCTTTACCCCTCGTCCAGCCTGCACCGGGTGGAGCCGGTGACCGCCGGGGAACGCACCGCCGCGGTGCTGTGGGTGCAGAGCCTGGTGCGCGAGGACGCGCGCCGCGCCCTGCTGTTCGACATGGACATGGCCGTGCAGAGCGCGGGCGTGCGCCTGGGCCAGGGCGACGCCGCGGTGATCGCGCTCACCGGCGCCTACCACAACCTGCTGCGCATGTGGGCGGAGTTGTAGAACGCCGCGCTCTTCCAAGAGGAACGCGCACCAGCTAGAGGTGCGCTCATGTTCCGGGGAGGGAATAGATGGCCGAGATCGCCGTAGAGTCGTCTGGCGAGGCGAAACCCGCCACGCCCTTGCGCACCGTCGTTGCGGCCTCGGCGGCCGGCACGGCGTTCGAGTGGTACGACTTCTTCGTCTTCGGCAGCCTGGCGCAGGTCATCTCCAAGACCTTCTTCTCCGGCCTCAACGACACCGCCGGATACATCGCCGCCCTGGCGCTGTTCGGTACGGGGTTCGCCTTCCGTCCGCTGGGCGCGCTGGTGTTCGGCCGGCTCGGCGACCGGGTGGGCCGCAAGGGCGCCTTCCTGTTCACCGTGGTGCTGATGGGGGGAGCGACCTTCTGCATCGGCCTGCTGCCGACCTACGCCCAGGCCGGGATCATCGCCCCGGCCCTGCTGATCCTGATGCGCATCCTGCAGGGTTTCGCGCTCGGCGGCGAATACGGCGGCGCGGCGATCTATGTCGCGGAGCACGCACCCCAAGGGCGGCGCGGCCAGTCGACAAGCTGGGTGCAGACCTCGGCGGCGTTCGGCCTGACCGGCGCGCTGGGCGTGATCCTGGTGACCCGGCTGATCCTCGGCAACGAGGCGTTCGACGCCTGGGGCTGGCGCATCCCGTTCCTGGTCTCCGCCGGCCTGCTGGCGATCTCCATCTGGATGCGCCTCAAGCTCTCCGAGAGCCCCGCCTTCGCCAAGCTGAAGGCCGACGGCGAGCAGTCCAAGGCGCCGTTCAAGGAAGCCTTCGTCCACTGGCCGAACCTGAAGATCGTGCTGCTGGCGCTGTTCGCCCTGATGTGTGCGCAAGGGGCCGTCTGGTACACGACCTTCTTCTACAGCCAGACCTTCATGGAGAAGTTCCTCAAGGTCCCGCCCGAGACGATCAACGGCCTGATGGCGGCGGGCGTGATCGTCAGCGCCGTCGGCTACGTGTTCTTCGGCTGGCTGTCCGATCGCATCGGCCGCAAGCCGGTGTTGCTGTTCGGCATGACCCTGATGCTGGTCGCCTACTTCCCCGGCTTCCACATGCTGACCCAGACGCTGAACCCGGCCCTGGCCGAGGCGGTGGAGCGCACGCCGGTGGTGGTGGTCGCCGACCCGGCCGAATGCTCGCTGCAATTCGATCCAGTGGGCAAGACCGCCTTCACCTCGTCCTGCGACATCGCCAAGAGCGTGCTGGCCAACGCCGGCGTCTCCTACACCAACCGCGTCGCCCCGGCAGGTACTCTCGCCCAGGTGCGGATCGGTCCCGACGTCGTCGCCTCCGCCGACGCGCGAGGGCTTGCGCCGGCCGACGCCAAGGCGCGCAAGGCCGAGGTCGAGGGTTGGATCAAGACCGGCCTCGCCCAGGCCGGCTATCCAGCCAAGGCCGATCCGGCGCGGATGAACCTGCTGGGCGCATTCGGCGTCATGCTGCTGTTCGTCACCGCCGCCACCGCGCTCTACGGCCCGCTCGCCGCGGCGCTGGTGGAGCTGTTCCCGACGAAGATCCGCTACACCGCGATGTCGCTGCCCTACCACATCGGCACCGGCTGGGTCGGCGGCTTCGTGCCGTTCACCGCCTTCGCCATCGTCGCGGCGGTTGGCGACATCTATTCGGGTCTGTGGTTCCCGGCGGTGTTCACCGCCATTTCGGTGGTGGTGGCGCTGTTCTTCCTGCCCGAGACCCGCCACCGCTCGTTGGACGACTAGCGGTCACGCGCCCGGCGCGGCCAGCATCACCTCGACGACCACGCCCGCCTGGGCGATGGAGCGCAGCTCCACCTCTCGCGGGGCGGAGGTGACCACGCGGACCACGCGCAGGCCCTCCTGGGCCAGCGCTACGAGCCGGGACGGGGTCGCCGCCTCGACGCCCAGCTGCTCGGCGTCGCGCCGCGCCATGCCCATGATCGCCGGGTCCGCGCCAGGGTCGGGCGCCAGCACGTCGGCAGCCGCCAGGGTGCGCGAGGCGCGCAGGGTCAACAGGTCGGCTGGTCCGCGGCCGGCGACGAACTGGATTCGGCCGATCGCGCCCTCTCCCTTGGCCAGCGCATCGCGGAACAGCTCCGACGCCAGCTCCATGTCGCCGGCCATCGCCGCCTCCGCCGCCGGCCCCGACAGGCCGGCCCGCAGGAAAGCCCGGCGCTGGTGCGGCTGCGGCAGTGCGCGGCGCACCTCGTCCTGGAACTTGCGGAACAACGCCGCCACCCGGCCTGCGCCCTCGGGGATGCGCGCCTCGATGTCGTGACGCAGCAGGGTCGCCAGCACCGGCGAAGCCCCGCCTGTGCCGACGGCGGCCACCACCTCGCCGCGATCGATCACCGCGGGTGTGGTGAAGTCGCAGAGCGCCGGGCGGTCGACGACGTTCACCGGCACATGGGCGGCATGCGCCGCGCTGACCGCGGCCTGGGCGTAGAGATCGTCAGGCGCGGCGATGAACGCCAGGCACGCGCCGCGATAGGAACCGGCGAGGAACGCCGCCGGCCCGTCGATCCGCACGATCTGCGCCGGCGAACTCTCAAGCAGCCGAACCTTCGCCTCCGCCGCCTCGCCCGAGCCGGCGATCACCAGCTTGCGCCCGGCCAGCGGAAAGAAGGCGGGAAAGGCGTCCATGCCTATCTCACGGTCTTCAGATAACTGATCACCGCCGCGCGGTCGGCGGGCTTGGTCACCGCCACGGCCATCCGCGTGCCCGACGCGAACTTGCCAGGCGCGGTCAAGTAGGCGTCGAGGTTGGCGTCGGTCCAGGTCCCGCCTTTGGCCGCCAGCGCAGGCGAGTACTCATAATCGGTGCGCGCCGCGATCTTCGCGCCGGCGACGCCGACGAGCGTCGGGCCCATCGGCCCGCTGGCGGCGGCGTGGCACAGCTTGCACTGCATGGCGAACACCTTCGACCCGTCCTGGGCGGCAGCCGATGACGCGGCCAGGGCGCCGATCGCGGCGGCGAGTACAAAGGCGGTGCGGATCATTGAGGAATCTCCCGGCCCCGATGGTAGCGGTTCGGCCATCCGGCCGCCATGTGCTGCACGTCACCGCTCCGCGCCTCACCAGACAGGACGAACGCGGCTACGATCCGAAGGCTTCCAACACGGGGGTGACCACGAGGCCGGAGGCTGAGGCGATCCTCCTCAAGTCAGGCGTCCTAGGGCTGGTCGTCGGGGTCGGGGAAGAAGAACAGCGACAGCGCCGTCACCGCAACGGCGTCGCGTTCCGGCGAGCCAGCCGGCGGCAGGTAGAAGGTCGGCTGCATCATCCCGCGCACCAGGCCGCCAACCTCTCGCCCGTCGTGAGTGATCTGGTAGGACAGCACCCGTCCACCGCCGATCATCATCGCGCCTGGCATGCGCTTGGTGCGGGCCTGCAGGGTGACGCCGCCGAACACCTGCTGGGCGGCGCGCTGCGGCTGTTGCAGCGAGGCCAGGCCCCGCACATCGCTGAACGCCAGCGCGAAATCCGCGTCCGGCGGCCCGCCCTCGTAGCTGCAGACATAAGCCAGCTCGCGGACATTGAATTCGATCCAGGCCAGCTTCATGTGGCTACGCCCGCCCGCGCAGCTCACCGTCATCGGCGCGGACAGGCGCGGCGAGGAGAGCGTGAACACTGTCTTCCCACGATCCGACGAATAGACCAGCGCCCGGGTCGCCTGCGCGCGCGAGCGCACCTCGCCGGTGAACTCGCCCACCGTATAGCCGTAGCCCAGCAGCAGCCCCTTCACCCGGTGCGGCTTGAGCGACAGCTTCTCCAGCGGTGCGGGCGACGCGGCGTCTTGGGCTGCCGCGAGGCTTGGAGTCAGCAGGGCCAGGGCTAGCGCCAGCCGCCATCCAAACCGACCCATGCCCTGCCTCCCAGATCTTCGAGTCGAGGCTAAGCTTCACCGATCGCTGCGGCAATGTCGGCGCCGAACGACCTCGATCGTCCTTCGAGCGCCGGCAGACGGTGAGAGGGAGAGATGCGATGCGCTACCTGGTGATCTACCGCCCTGAGAGCGGCGTCGAGGGCGGCATGCCCGACGCAGAACACATGCAGGCGATGGGCGACCTCATCGAGACCATGATGGCCAGCGGATCGCTGATCTCCACCGAACCTCTGGGCACGCGTGACAAGGGCGGTCGGGTGCGGCTGGCTGGCGGCGAATTCACGGTGTCCGACGAGGCGGTGCGGGCCGGCGGTTTCGCCTTCCTCAACGCGGACTCACGCGAGGCGGCGATCGCGCTCTGCAAGACCTTCCTGAAGGTCGCCGGCGACGGAACCTGCGAGCTGCGCCAGGTTATGGAATTCGGCCCTCCGCCCGCGTGAGGTCGTCCCTGAGATCATCCGGGGCGTCGACGTCGAACAGCACGCCGTCGTCCGGCGCCTCCACCAGCGCCAGCCGGGGTCCCAGTGCGCCCAGCACGCCGCGGGCGCCGGCGTCGCCCTGAAGCGTCAGCAGGCCAGGGAGCAGGGCCCGTCCGATCAGCGCCGGATGTCCCCGCTTGCCGGCGAACACCGGCGCCGCTGCGGCCGCGCCGTCGCGCACCGCCTGCGCCAACGGGCCGAGCACCGCGTGCGGGATGCGCGGCATGTCGCCCAGGAACACGAACACCCCTGCCGCCTGGGAGCTGACCTCGGCCGCAGCCGTGCGCAGGGACGCGCCCATCCCCTCGGCGTGGTCGGCGGCGCGGACCAGCTTGAGGTCGCCCGCCCGACGGATTCGCTCGGCGAAGTCCCGCGCTGCGCGGGCCACCCGCTCGGCGTCCGCGCCGGTGACCACGATCACCCGCTCGACCGGAGCGGCGAAGGCGGCGCCCAAGGCCGCCTCGATCAGCAGGCCTGCTTTCCAGGGCGCCAAAAGCTTGCCGCCGCCGAACCGCGAGCCTGAGCCTGCCGCCAGCACGATGGCCTCGAAGCCCTGCGACGCCCCCGCCCCTGTCGCCAAAGCCTGTTCCTCTCTATGTTAGGCGCAGCCATGACGCCCTACGACGCCCCCTTGCCGACGCCAGAACGCAGCGCATCCCCGCTTGCGGACGGTTTCGGGCGCACCGTGACCTATCTGCGGCTGTCGGTCACCGACCGCTGCGATCTGCGCTGCGTCTACTGCATGGCCGAGCATATGACCTTCCTGCCGAAGGCCGAGGTGCTGAGCCTGGAAGAGCTGGATCGCCTGGCCAGCGCCTTCATCGGGCTGGGCGTGAAGAAGCTGCGGATCACCGGTGGCGAGCCGCTGGTGCGCAAAGGCGTCATGGGTTTGCTCACCGGCCTGTCGCGCCATCTGCGCAGCGGCGCCCTCGACGAGCTGACCCTGACCACCAACGGCACTCGTCTCGCAGACTTCGCGCCTGAGCTGGCGGCGATCGGCATGAAGCGGATCAACGTTTCGCTCGACACCCTGAAGCCCGACCTGTTCCGCACGCTCACCCGCGGCGGCGACGTGACCAAGGTGCTGGCCGGGATCGATGCGGCCCAGGCCGCCGGCCTGCAGGTCAAGATCAACGCCGTCGCCCTGCGCGACGACAACGCCGGCGAGCTGCACGAGCTGGTCGCCTGGGCGCACGGGCGCGGTCTCGATATGACGCTGATCGAAACCATGCCGCTGGGCGAGATCGAGGCCGACCGCACCGACCAGTTCCTGTCGCTGGAGGATGTGCGCCGCGAGTTCGCCAGCTTCTGGACCTTGACTGACCTGCCACTGTCGACGGGCGGCCCGGCGCGCTACGTCCAGGTGACTGAGACCGGCGGGCGGTTGGGCTTCATCACGCCCATGACCCACAACTTCTGCGAAGGCTGCAACCGCGTACGGGTGACCTGCACTGGCACCCTGCACACCTGCCTGGGCCAGCACGACGCCACCGACCTGCGCGAAGTCATGCGCGCCAACACCGACGACGCCGCCCTGATCGCGGCGATCCGCGGCGGGATCGACGTCAAGCCCAAGGGTCACGACTTCCACATCGCCCGCAGCGCCGCGCCCGCCGTCGCCCGCCACATGTCGACCACCGGCGGCTGAGATGGCCCGGGTGCTGCTGTTCGGACGCTTGAGCGACGTCGCCGGATGGCGCGAGCGCACGCTGGACGCGGGCGCCGGTTCCATCGCCGCGATCCGCGCCCTGCTGGCGGCCGAGGACGCAGATCTGGGCGAAGCCCTGGTCGCCCCGGGCGTGCAGGTCGCCGTCGATCAGGCGATCGTGCGCGGCGACCTGGTCCTCAATGCGGCCTCGGAGGTCGCCTTCCTGCCGCCGATGAGCGGCGGATGATCCGCCTGACCGATCAGGCTTTCGACGCCGGCGCACTGCTCAACGATTTCTGCATGGGCCGCATCGAGAGCGGCGCGGTGGCGAGCTTCGTCGGCATCGCCCGCGCCGAGGCCGGCCGGGCCGTGGCGCTGGAGCTCGAGGCCTATCAGGGGTTCACGGAAGCCGAAATCGGCCGCATCGCCGACGGCGCCCGCACGCGCTTCGGCCTCGACGATGCGCTGATCGTCCACCGTGTCGGCCGCATTGCGCCGGGCGAGGCCATCGTCTTCGTCGCCACCGCATCTCGCCACCGCCGCGCGGCCTTCGAGGGCTGCGACTTCCTGATGGACTACCTGAAGAGCCGCGCCCCGTTCTGGAAGAAGGAGCACGGCCCGGACGGCGCCCGCTGGGTCGAGCCAAGGCCGCAGGATCACACAGACGTCGCACGCTGGGATTAGGACAAGGCGGCGGCCCTCGCGCTAGACTGCGCGCGAAACCCTGCGCGGAGCCTTATCCCATGAACGCCCCAGTCCTCGCCCCCGGCGGACGAATCGACGAAAGCCAGTCGATCAAGCCCGTGCGCGTCGCGGTGCTGACCGTCTCCGACACCCGCGACGAGGAGAGCGACACCTCCGGCCACGTGCTGGCCGAGCGGGTGACCGGCGCCGGCCACGAGCTCGCCGCCCGCACCATCGTGCGCGACGACATTCCCGCCATCCGCGGCCAGGTGAAGGCCTGGATCGCCTCAGGCTCGGTGGACGCGATCATCACCACCGGCGGCACCGGCATCACCGGCCGCGATGTGACGCCGGAAGCGCTGGAACCGCTGTTCGACAAGCGGATCGACGGCTTCTCGGTGATCTTCCACCTGGTCAGCTATCAGTCGGTGGGCCTGTCGACGCTGCAGTCTCGCGCCACCGCCGGCCTGATCGACGGGGTGTTCGTCTTCTGCCTGCCGGGCTCCAACGGCGCGGTGAAGGACGGCTGGGACAAGGTGATCTCCGCCCAGCTCGACAGTCGTCACGGCCCCTGCAACATGGTCGAGCTGATGCCCCGGCTGATGGAGCGATGAGCGGCCTCACCCACATCGACGAGACCGGCCGCGCGCGGATGGTCGACGTTTCAGGCAAGGCCTCCACGGCCCGCGAGGCGGTGGCCGAGGGCCTGGTGCGGATGCGACCAGAGACCAAGGCGCTGGCTCTGTCCGGCGAGGCTCGCAAGGGCGACGTGCGCGCAGTGGCCGAGATCGCCGGTGTGATGGCCGCCAAGCGGACCAGCGACCTGATCCCGATGTGCCACCAACTGAACCTGTCGAAGGTCGAGGTGCGCGTCGAACCGCATGACGTCGGCCTGTCGGTGACCGCACGGGTGCGCACCACCGGCGAGACCGGCGTGGAGATGGAGGCTCTGACCGCCGTCTCGGTCGCCTGCCTGACGCTCTACGACATGCTGAAGGCTGCCGAGAAGGGCATGGTCATCGAGGGCGTGCGCCTGCTGGAGAAGTCTGGCGGCGCGTCGGGCGACTGGCGGGCGTGAGTTCACAGACATGAAGTTGATGACCGTCGAGGCGGCGCGGGCCGCCATGCTGGCCGAGATTCCACGCCTTCCCAGCGAGGACGTGGCGCTGGACGAGTCCATCGGCCGGGTGCTGGCCCAGGACGTGGCGGCGATCCGCGACCAGCCGCCGTTCGACGCTTCCGCCATGGACGGCTGGGCGGTGCGCTCCGGCGACGGCGCAGGCGAACGCACGATCATCGGCGAGAGCGCCGCCGGCCACGGCTTCGAAGGCGAGCTTGGCGCGGGTCAGGCCGTGCGCATCTTCACCGGCGCGGCCCTCCCCGCGGGCGCTGACGCCGTGGTCATCCAGGAGGACGCCGAGCGGCGTGGCGATCGCGTCGCGGTCCCTGCCGCCGGACCCCGCCAGAACGTGCGCCCGCGCGGCGGCGACTTCACCGCCGGTCAGGCCCTGCTCGGCGCCGGCGTGCGGATCGATCCCTGGCGACTGTCGCTGGCCGCCGCCGCCGGTCGCCATCGCCTGGGCGTCGCCGCCCGCCCGCGCGTCGCCGTACTGTCCACCGGGGAGGAGATCGTCGAGGCCCCGGCGACGCCGGGCGCCTTCCAGATCTACGACTCCGGCTCGCCGTCGATCTCGGCCCTGGTCGAGGGCTGCGGCGGACGCGTCCGCCGCGACCGCCCGGTGCGTGATACGCTGGAGGCGATGGTCGAGGCCCTGCGCGAAGCCGAGGCCGACCTGATCGTCACCATCGGCGGCGCGTCGGTGGGCGACCACGACCTGGTGCGCGTCGCCGCCGACGTTCTGGGTTTCGCGATCAAGGTCGAAAGCGTCGCCGTGCGTCCCGGAAAGCCCACCTTCTTCGGCGTGCTGGCCGATGGCCGCCGCCTGCTGGGGCTGCCTGGCAATCCGGCCTCGGCTTTCGTCTGCGCAGAGCTGTTCCTCAAACCCATCCTGGCGGCCTATCAGGGCGCAGCGGCCGAGCCCGTCCTGGCCAGCGCCCGTCTGACCGCGCCGCTGCCGGCCAACGGCCCGCGCGAGCACTGGATGCGCGCGCGTCTCGACCACGCCGACGGCGCCCTCGCCGTCCTGCCCTACCGCGACCAGGACTCTTCGCTGATTACGGTCTTCGCCCAAGCGGACGCCCTGCTGCGTCGTCAGGCGGGCGCGCCCGCGGCCGCGGCCGGCGATCTGGTGGACGTGCTGGCGCTGTCGCGCGCATAGCGTAGGGCCATGATCTCGCCGATCACCGAGACGGCGACTTCCCAAGGCGCCTTGCCGCCGATGTCCAGCCCGATCGGCGCATGCAGCCGCGCCAACGCCGCGGTCGTGACCCCAGCGCTGCGCAGCCGGGCCAGGCGCTCCGGCAGACGCGCGCGCGCGCCCAGCAGGCCGACGTAGGCGGCCTGCGACGGCAGGGCGGCGACCAGGGCGGCCTCGTCCAGTTCGAGGTCGTGCGAGGCCACGGCCACCGCCGTCCAGGGATCGAGCCCGATCGCCGCCAGCGCTTCGGCCGGTTCGTCCCGCCGATAGGCGACGCCCGGCAGGGGCGCGGCCTGCGGGCCCTTGGGCCGCACCAATGTGGTCTCGAAACCTGACTGTGCGCCGAGCATCGCGATCGCCAGCGCCGCCGGATCGCCGCCGACCACCGCCAGGCGCGGCGCCGGATCATAGCGACGCGACACTGCGCCCGGCCACAAACTGACCGCGGCCGGCGGCGTACAGGCGCGCCGGCGTCCGTCGCTGACCCAGACCGCGGGCTCCCGCCGCTCGGTGAACGCCAGCAACGCGGCCAGCGCTGGATCGTCCGCCGCCACCCGCTCCACGAAGATCTCGATGCGCGCACCACACAGCAGCCGGATGTCCGGCCACGGACTGCCTTCGCCATAGACGAGGGTGCGAGGTGCGTGGTCCTCCCGGCAGGCTTCGGCGTGGGCGGCGACGTCGGCCTCGATGCAGCCGCCCGAAAAATATCCGGCGACGATGCCTTCAGCGAACACCATCTGCGTGCCAGGCGGGCGCGGCCCACCGCCCTCGACGACGGTCAGGGTGGCGAGCACGGCCGCCTCGCCGGCGGCTTTTGCGGCGGCCAGCGCGGGGCGGACATCGTCGGCCAGGCCGAATAACGGCCAGTCTGGAAGCGCTTGCGGCATGCCTCAGCTTAACTTGGCGGCAAGGTTCCAGATACGGGTTCTTTAGGCTCGGCGGTCATGATGCCCGCCATGAACGCTCCGCTCTCCAAGCTTGGACTGGGCTCCGGCCAGTTCGCCCTCGACCAGCTCCCGGCCGCCGGCCGCGGGCGTGGCCGCGACGTCGAAGCGCGCGACATCCTGTCGATCGCCGCGCGCGCCGGCCTGGGCGTCTTCGAACTGACCGGCCATTCCGCTCAGGCCGAGACCATCGTCGGCGGGATCATGCCGCGTCCCGTGCCGTTCCGCGTGGTGCTGTCGACCGTGCGGCCGGACCGTGGCCCTGACGTGGTCGAGGCCGAGCTGCGCGCGCAACTGCGCCGTCTTGGCCTGGAGCGCTGCGACGCCATCCTCGCGCCCACCGCAACCGATCTGTTCGGGCCTCAGGGCCTGGCGCTCTGGGACCGACTGAAATACCTGCGCGACCAGGGCCTGTGCCGTCGCATCGGCATGTCGGTCTATGCGTCCGACGACCCTGTCGGCCTCGCGCGCCGCTTCCGCCCGGACATCGTCCAGGCTCCGGCCAGCCTGCTCGACCAACGGCTGCTGGTGGACGGCTCCCTGGCCGAACTCGCCGCCATGGGCGTCGAGGTGCACCTGCGCTCGATCTTCCTCAACGGCCTGCTGTTCCTGCCGCCCGATCGCGCGCCGTCGCACCTGAAGTCGGCCGCCAGCCGCATCTCGCGCGCCCGCCGGCTGATCGCCGAAGGCCGCAGCGACCCCTTGCAGGCGGCGCTGGGTTTCGCCCTGTCGCGCCCCGAAGCCTCCGCCGTGCTGGTGGGTGTCTCCTCGGCCGCCGAAATGTCGGCCGTCGTCGCCGCAGCCATGCGCCCGCCCCCCGATCTCGACTGGGACGACATGGCGTTGGATGATCCCGCCGCCCTCGACCGTGGCCAATGGGCCGCCGCTTGATCTAGCGGTCGACCCTCTCCCTGGCTCAGAAGGAGCCTTCTTCGATGATCGTCGCCATTCTGCAGGCGCGCGCCGGCGTCCCCGACCTGCCCGACCGTGCGCTGGCGCCCCTGCGCGGCCAGCCGCTGATCTGGCGACAGGTCGAGCGCATCCGCATGGCGCGCAGCGTCGACCGGGTAATCGTCGCCACCTCCACCCGGCCGGTGGACGACCCGCTCGCCACGCTGCTCATCAGCCGCGGCCAGGCGGTGTTCCGCGACGATTCCGAGCATCGCTTCATGCGCTGCGTGGAAGCCGCCGGCGGCGCCGAGATCGTCGTGCGCCTGAAGGCGGACTCCCCATTCATCGACCCGGCCCTGATCGACGAGGCGGTGGCGACTGCGCGCTCCACCCGCGCCGCCTATGTCTCCAACATCCGCGAGCCCACCTATCCAAAGGGCCTGGAGGTCGAGGCCGCCAGCGCGCATGCGCTCGGCCGCGCCGCCTCCGGCATGGACGCCGAGGCGGCGGCCGAAAGCTCGCCCATGCGCTGGCTGCGCACCCGCCCGGCGCCGTTCCCGCAGGAAACCATCCGCGCCCCGCGCAACTGGTCGGAGATGGACTGGCGCGTCCGCACCCCCGCCGACCTCGCCTTCGCCCGCGGCGTCTACGACGCCATGCACGACGCCGACCCCGGCTTCGGCGTCCAAACCGTGCTGGCCCTCCTAGGCGGTCGCCAGGACCTCGCCCGCTGGGCGGCGTGAGTTAGCGGCGAAGTTACGCCCGGCCTCCTCCACTCCATCGACGTCATCCTCGGGACAAGCTCGAGAATGACGTTCTGAGAGGTGGAAATTGCATTACCCTACCCCTGGACATCGCGCCGTCGGCGTCGCCTCGGCTTAAATCCCATGGCTGGCATTTTGCCTGGCGACCCAGGCTCGCATCTTCCATGGGATTCAAGCCGCAGGCCGCCACGTGCGCGGCGATCTCTCACTCCGGCGATGAGCGGGCCATTGCGCCCCTACCGCCCCCACGCCCCATACGGATCCACGAACACCTTCCCCAGCGCCTGCGCCACCGCCGGGTGGGTGATGTCGCCGGCCAGGACATTCAGGCCCTTGGCCAGGTGAGGGTCGGCCTTCAGCGCGTCCAGGCCGTGGTCGGCCAGGGCCAGGCCGAACGGCAGGGTCGCGTGGCCCAGCGCCTCGGACGCAGTGCGGGGCGCCGCGCCCGGCATGTTGGCCACGCAGTAGTGCACCACGCCGTCGACCACATAGGTGGGGTCGGCGTGGGTGGTCGGCCGGCTGGTCTCGAAGCATCCGCCCTGGTCGATCGACACATCGACCAGCACCGAGCCCGTCTTCATCCGCGACAGGTGCTCGCGGCGCACCAGCTTGGGCGCGGCGGCCCCGGCGGTCAGCACCGCGCCGATCACCACGTCGGCCTTCAGAACCTCCTCCTCCACCGCATCCAGGGTCGAGTAGCGGGTGAGGATGCGGCCCAGGAACATGTCGTCCAACTCGCGCATGCGCGGGATCGAGCGTTCGACCACCACCACCTCGGCGCCCAGGCCCGCCGCCATCCGCGCGGCGTTCATGCCGACCACCCCGCCGCCCAGCACGCAGATGCGGGCCGGCGGCACCCCCGGCACCCCGCAGAGCAGCAGCCCCATGCCGCCATTGTGCTTCAGCAGCGTCTCGCCTGCGGAGAAGACCGCGATGCGGCCGGCCACCTCCGACATCGGGGCCAGCAGCGGCAGCCCGCCACGCGCATCGGTCACCGTCTCATAGGCGATCGCCGCGCAACCTGAATCCAGCAATCCCTGCGCTTGGGCGGGATCGGGCGCCAGGTGCAGGTAGGTGAACAGGATCTGGCCAGGCTTCAGCCGCGCCCACTCCTGGGCCTGCGGCTCCTTCACCT
>NZ_JAUYQL010000074.1 GCF_030697305.1 Phenylobacterium sp.
GCGAGTGCCTGGCGCTCTCTTGACTGCGGCGGCTTCCAGCCTCTGCCTCGTCGCATCCAGTTCGCGGGTCTGCTGCTCACGCTGCTCCAGTAGTTCCGCGATGCGGCCCTCCAACTCGCCACTGCGCTGGCGCAGCGCGTCAATCTGCTGCTGGCGCTCCAGGACTTCCTGGCGACGTGCATTCGCATGCTCTGCGATCTCGCGTCGCAGTTGCTCGACTTCCTTCTGGAGCTTGCCAGCGTTGCCGCGCTCTCGGTCCACATCCAACAGCGCCCGTTTCATCTCGCCGGCATGGCGCTCTTCGGTCGCCGTTGCCACTGCGCGTTGCTGTTCGAGTTCCCGGGTGAATCGTTCCTGGGCTGCATTCAGCGCCGCCTGCAACTCCTGGCGGTGGACTGCGGCGGCTTCGACCTGGCGCTGCTGGGCGGTGACCTCGCCTTGGGCGCGGGCCAACTCGCTTTGCAGCTCCATTACCCGCCCCTGAGCGGTCCGCAGCTCGTCCCTTGTGGTGCCCAGTGCCGCTTCTGCGGCGTCCGCCCGCGCGCCGGCGGACTGGGCGAGCCCTTCGGCAGCCACCACGGTCGCGCGAGCTTCCTCGCGGTGTTGTGCCAACGTGTCCTGCGCGGCCGCCTGCGCCTGCTGCCACAGGGCGCCGACCATCTCGCCGGCGGCGGCCTGCAGCGGCTGGGGGAGATCGGGATGCTCGATGCGCACGCGACTCTTCTCACGCAAGGTTTCCCAGAACCTGGCCAGCGCCTCGGCCGGCGCGCTCATGCTGCCCTTGCGCACCAGCTGGTACAGCTTGTTGGCGGTGGGGGTCAACCCATAGCGGAAGAACAGCAGCACGCACACCTCGCGGTACAGATCCTGCGTTTCGGGATGCTGCGCGCGCAGGGCCTCGATTTCGGCCTGCATCCGGGCTTCGGTGACGGGTAGAGTGTCCATGGGCGTCGCTTTCGCATTCAATGAAGAAAATAATACAACGTAATACGTTGGATAATTTTCCATTTTGATAAGTCTATGGACATAACTACTCTAATGTCCATAATGTTTGACGATGCGACCCTGTGCGAGCAGCTCACCGTGAATCCGCTGGTCACCCTGGATCAGTTGGTAGTTCCCGCTCGCCTGGATGGCAGTCTCGGGCGCAATCGCGCCACATCGCCGGGGCAGTTGACCGCGAGCGATGACCGCTCGGCAGTCCTCGCCTGGCTGGCTCGCTACACGGACTCTCCGGCGACCCTGGCCAGCTACCGCAAAGAGGCCGAGCGCCTCATGCTGTGGTGCGGGCTACAGCATGGCGTGTCGCTGTCAGACCTGACCCACGAGGACCTGTTGATCTACCAGCGCTTCCTGGCCGATCCGCAGCCGGCCGAGCGCTGGGTGATGGCCCCCGGTCAAAAGCCCCGTCGGGCGTCGCCACTGTGGCGGCCGTTCGCCGGGCCACTGGGCGTGTCCAGCCAGCGCCAGGCGCTGTCGATCCTGAACGCCATGCTCTCCTGGCTCGTGGAGGCCGGTTATCTCGCCGGCAACCCGCTGGCCCTCAGCCGGCGCAAGCGAAGGCACGCCGCGCCGCGCGTCAGCCGCTTCCTCCCCATGGAGCACTGGACAATCGTCAAGACCACAATCGAGGCGATGCCCATCACCACGGAGCGGGACCGACTGCACGCCTCACGCTGCCGCTGGTTGTTTTCTTTGCTCTACGTCGGTGGGCTGCGGGTTTCTGAGATCTGCAATGCAACTATGGGCGGCTTCTTTAGCCGTCGCGGCGCCGACGGCCGCGAGCGTTGGTGGCTCGAAGTCACCGGCAAAAGCAGCAAGGCCCGGCTGGTCCCCGCCACCAGTGAACTCATGGCTGAATTGATCCGCTACCGCAAGGTGACCGGTTTGAACCCGCTGCCGCTCGAAGGGGAGGCCTTGCCCCTCATGATTCCGCTGATCGGCCCTGCCAAACCGACGGCACGTAGTGCGATCCACGAGATCGTCAAGGCGGTGATGCGTGAAAGCGCAGCCCGGCTGCGCGAGCGCGGGCCTGAGTTCGAGGCTGCAGCCGCTCACCTTGAGCAGGCGTCCACGCACTGGATGCGCCACACGGCTGGCTCACACCTGAGCGAGAAAGCCAATATCAAGGTGGTTCGCGACAACTTGGGCCACGCCAATATCAGCACGACCAGTGTTTATCTGCATTCCGAAGACGACGCCCGCCACGACGCCACGGCGGCTGTGCATCGCGTCGGATGGGGGACGACGTAGTTCTTGCGGCCCCTCGCGGCGATTCGTACGCCTGGCCATGACCAAGTCGTTTTCGGACCTTTGACCTGAAGGGACACGCGACCAGCGACCGTCGGCACGCTGGTCTTGTCGGGCCACGTTCACATTCTTTCTACATCCGAAAGTGTTCACCCAGATAGATGCGGCGTACCGATTCATTTGCGACGATATCCGCCGGGCATCCGCTGGCCAGTACCGTTCCTTGATTGATGATATATGCGCGGTCACAAACGCCCAGCGTTTCACGCACGTTGTGGTCAGTAATCAATACCCCGATGTTGCGCGCCTGCAAGAATCGGATAATGCGCTGGATTTCGATGACCGCAATGGGATCGATCCCGGCAAACGGTTCATCAAGCAACAGGAAGCGCGGCTTGGTCGCTAGCGCACGCGCTATCTCCACCCGTCTGCGTTCGCCGCCGGATAGCGACAGCGCGGGGCTTGTGCGCAGCTTCTCGACTTGCAGGTCGGCCAGCAAGGCATTCAACCGCGACTCGATCAAAGCACGCGACAAGCTCTTGCCGTCCTGATATTGCAATTCGAGCACCGCACGGATGTTGTCCTCGACCGTCAACTTGCGGAAGATCGATGGCTCCTGTGGCAGATAGGACAACCCCAGGGCGGAGCGTCGATGGATGGGTAAGCGGGATATGTTGACGCCATCGAGGTCGATTTCTCCCGCGTCGGACGGCACGAGGCCAACGATCATGTAAAACGACGTGGTCTTGCCAGCGCCGTTGGGACCCAACAACCCGATCACTTCACCGCTGTCGAGCCGCAGCGACTCATCCTGCACGACTTGCCGCGCCCCGTAGTGTTTTCTCAGGCCGCGAACCATCAAGCTGCGCGCCGTCATCGTTGCGTTGTCTCGATTCGGGGGCTACTCATTGCTCAACAAAGTTCTGCGCGGAGTCGGCAGGGCCGGGACACGACGCGAAGAGGTCAACCATTCACTTGACGAGCCTCTTGTTCGGTTGAATACTACGCATACTACATCATATGATACGCATGGTATCGGAACAAGACAGTCTGGGTTTCATGCTGGCTGACCTTTCCCGGATGATGCGGCAGGCCTTCCAGCGGCGATTGGAGGGAAGCTCCATCACCTTGGCGCAGGCGCGGGCGCTCGTTTACCTGGCCCGCCACCAGGGCATTCGGCAGATCGACTTGGCGAAACTGCTGGAAGTCCAACCCATCACGCTCGCGCGTTTGATCGACCAATTGGCCGAGGCGGGATTAGTCGAACGTCATGCCGATGCTGCAGATAGACGGGCCTATCGAATGTACTTGACAGATGCCGCGACTCCGCACCTGACTGCGATCAGAGAAGTTGGCGCCGCGATCCAAGCCGACGTGCTGCGCGATCTCGACAAACAGGAGGCTGCAGCGGTCCTCGGCGCCCTGGGCAAGATGCGCCGCAATCTGGCTTCAAGCCGCGAGCGCTGAGTTCTCGTCTCATAGCGCTTCGATCTTGACTCACACCCGAACCAGAACCAGAACCTTGTCGCCGCCAGTCGAGCCGCTGCGCGCCAATGCACGGTCTTTGCGTGCGGGAAAAGCGCGCCGTCCTTCGACGCCCGGCGTTGCGGGCACGGCGGTGTCCCGGTCTCTTGGGAGAATCGGGTGATTGAGCGGCTGCGAACATTCAAACAATCGCTGGGCGAACGGCGGGGCCTGCGTCATGCATTCCTTGTGGTGCTCGCAGTAGCCGTATTGGTCACAGGCGGACGATTCGTTCATCACCGGATCACACACCTGGATGTGACCGATGCACGTATCGCCTCCGAAATGATCGCAGTGGCCAGCCGCTCACCCGGTTGGCTGTCCTCCCGTGCGGTCCAGGAAGGCGACAGTGTCCATCGCGGCCAGACGCTGGGGGAAATCTATGCCGAAAGTGCCAGCCTGGCCGCGATCGCCCAGGCAGCCAGCTTGCAAAGTGCCGAGGCTGAAGTCCTGCGTCTGGAGCAGTTGATTGCGGAAACTCGAGCTTCGACCCAGGCTGCCGTGCGAGAGGCGCAGAGCCAACTGGACTCCGTCGCGCTTGCGCAAGAGCAGGCACGCCTGAATGAGGCCAACGCTCGGGCCGACTACCTGCGTGACCGGGATCTGGTAGACCGGCAGTTTGTGTCCGAACAGCGAGTGCAGCGTAGCGAGACGGTTTACAAGATTGCTCAGCGCGAGCAGCAGAAGCTGACTTCCGAGGCGAGAGCGGACGCGGAGGGTCTTCGCGCCCGACTGAGGCTGTCGCGTCTGGACGTGCATGACCTGCGGTTGGTCGCTCCTGTCAACGGGGTGGTGGACCGTACCTTCGCCAATACCGGCGATTACCTTGCCGCTGGACAGCGCGTGTTGCTGATGCACGATCCCGAAGCGATCTGGGTGGAAGCCAACATCAAGGAAACGGATCTGGCCGACATCCGGCTTGGCCAGCCTGCGCAGGTGCGTGTCGACGCCTACCCTGGGCGAACGTTTGAAGGCCGGGTGAGCCTGATCGGCAACAGTGCGACCAGCGCTTTCGCATTGCTGCCGAATCCAAATCCGTCGGGCAACTTCACCAAGATCACGCAGCGCATTCCGGTCCGCTTGTCGGTCCGGCAAGAGGGCTTGCTGCTCAAGCCCGGAATGATGGTCGAGGTATCGATTGACACCCTCCAGCGCTAGCGACGGGCTGGGGCCCTTTTTCGACCGATACGGGCCGGCGTACCGATGGCTGGTGATCTCCACCACCATGATGGCCACCATCACCGTGGTTCTGTCGTCCACCGTCGTGAACGTGGCATTGCCCGACATCATGGGCGTCTTCGGGATCGGGCAGGACCAGGCCCAGTGGATGTCCACTGGCTTCCTCGCTGCGATGACCGCGTCCATGCTACTCAACGCGTGGCTGAACGACGCGATTGGTGTTCGCGCAACCTTCATTGGGTCGCTCGCACTGTTTTCTGCTGCTTCGGTCTTGGGCGGGGTGGCGCCCAATGAGGACGTGCTGACCCTGGCGCGTGTGGCCCAAGGGATTGCTGCCGGCATCGTTCAGCCCTTGGCGATGATCATGATTTTCCAGGTCTTTCCGATCAACGAGCGCGGGCGGGCGATGGGCATCTATGGGATCGGGGTGGTGCTGGCCCCGGCCCTTGGCCCCACGCTGGGTGGCTGGCTCACCGACAACTTCAACTGGCGCTGGGTCTTCTACATGGGTCTGCCCACTTCGATCGCCGGCATGCTGCTCGGCTTGGTGTTTCTGCCGGGGCGTCTGGACAACGAAAAAACTGCGCGCTTCGATTTTTTCGGCCTGTTGCTGCTCACTCTCTTCTTGGTGATCTCGCTTTATGCAGTTGCCAACGGCCAGCGCGCGGGGTGGAACTCCAACCTCATCGTCGGGTTGTCGAGTCTCGGCGCCATTCTCATGCTCGCCTTCATTGCCTGGGAGCTCAAGACCCCGCAACCGCTGGTCAATCTCTCGGTCTTCAGTGTTTCGCGCTACGCCGCGGCGGCGGTGGTGGCTCTGATCTTCGGGGCCGGCATCTACGGCTCCTCCTACCTGGTGCCATTGTTCGTGCAGATCGTCCAGGGCTACACGCCGACGCTTGCGGGTGAGCTCCTGATTCCGGGAGGGCTGATTCTGGGTCTCGTCTTTCCCATCGCAGGGCGGCTGACTGACCGGTTTCCGGCGTACTACATGGTCGGCACAGGATTGTTCGTCTTCGGGCTCTCCAACATGCTGATGTACGACATGAATGCAGACACTGGTTTCTGGCGCATGGCATTACTCGTCCTGCTCGGTCGCGTCGGCCTCGGCGTGATGATGCCGGCCTTGAACGCAGGCGCACTGTCGGTCCTGCCACCCGCGATGCTGGCGCAAGGGACCGGAACCATCAACTTCGTGCGCCAGTTGGGGGGCGCATTTGGCGTCAGTCTGCTGGCTGCCACAACGGAGGTGCGCTTTGGGTTTCATGCGGACACCTTGGCGGCGACCCAGACCGCAGGCAATGGAACCACGCTGGAACTCATCAGTCGGGTTGCCGGGCTGGATAGCTCGTGGGGAGTGCCCGTGACCCAGACGTCCGCTGGGGCGCTGAACTACCTGAGCCAGATGGTCGCCGCGCAGGCACAGAGTCTGGCTTATGGCGATGGCTTCGCGCTGGTGGCAATTGTCTTCTGGGTGGGCATCCTGCCGGCATTGTGGATGCGGCCGAAACACTGAAGAAAGGAAAGTACTCATGTTCCAGACCATCGTCTTTGCCTACGACGGAAGCGCTGAGTCGCAAGATATGCTTGAAGAGGGCATCACCTTGGCGCGCCGCTTCAGTGCCCGTTGCCATTTGGTGGCGGTTGTCCCGCCTTGGTCATCCATGGCACTGGCCGCCGGGCCATTGCCCGAGGGTATGGTGGAAGACCAGCACTCCCAGGCTGCAGCCATTCTGGTAAACGGACTCGACCGGCTGCGCCATGCGGGGCTGGAGGCGACAGGCAAGGTGAGGGTATGGGAAGAACCCGCCGAGGCGATCGGCTCCTTCGCCCGCGAGGCCGGCGCCGACCTTGTCATTGTCGGCCACCACCAGCGCTCGGCCATCAGTCGCTGGTGGCGCTCGTCGGTGGGGCACTCCCTGATGGACCATGTGTCGTGCAGCCTACTCATTTGCATGCCGCGCGAAGCGGCATGCCATTCACATTGACAGCCCTACCATACCATCGTCGATGGCCGTCTCAGTTGCGCCGGTTCTGCAGTCCGGCTACGGCTGGAAATAAGGGCGTTGCGGAGAAGATTGCGCCGTGACCGCCGCTGCACTCCTCGCTTCGAGCGGCGATTGGGTTGTGTGCCGATTCAACCTGCTACGGAGAAAGTGATGCTTTGGGAAAAGAAGGTGGCCCAGTGGAGCGCGGCAGTCCGCGAGCAGGCGAACGTGCCCGCGCGCCTGAGCCTGTGGGAAGGGCAGTCGTATGACTTCGGGACATTCGACCGACCCGCCGTCACGGTGCACGTGAAATCGCCGGCGGCGATACCGCTGCTGCTCGATCCGAGTCTGGACAGCCTGGGCGAGGCCTACATCAAGCAGAAGATCGACCTGGACGGCCGGCTGGCCGACATCATCGACATCGCCTATGCGCTGGCCAAAGCTTCCATCGGCAAGCCGAACAAGCTGCAACGGGTGGTGCGCTACTTTGCCCATTCCAAGGCGTCGGACAAGAAGTCCATCCAGTATCACTACGACGTATCGAACGAGTTCTATCAATTGTGGCTCGACCCCAACATGGTCTATTCCTGTGCCTATTTCGAGAATGGCGACGAAGACCTGGAGACCGCGCAACTCAAGAAGATCGATCACATCCTGACCAAAATCCAACTGCAGCCTGGTCAGACGCTGCTGGACATCGGCTGTGGCTGGGGTGCGTTGGTGATTCGCGCGGCGCAGAAGTTCGGCGCCCGGTGCGTGGGCGTCACCCTCTCGCAAAACCAGTTTGACTTGGCGAGCGAGCGCGTGAAGGCCGCTGGCCTGGCGGATCGCATCGAGATTCGGCTGCAGGATTACCGCGACGTAACCGGCCAGTTCGACCGGATCACCAGCGTGGGCATGTTCGAGCACATCGGGCGCAAAAACCTGCCGGCGTACTTCCGGCGCGTGCACGAGCTTCTGGCTGAGGACGGCGTGGTGATGAACCATGGCATCGCCTCGACGGATCCGCAGGGCGGCGAAGTTTCGTACGGCGGCGGCGAGTTCATCGACCGATACGTGTTCCCAAACGGCGAGCTGCCGCACATCAGCGCCACGCTACTGGCGATGCAGGAGGGCGGACTGGAGACATTCGACGTCGAGAACCTGCGGCGCCACTATGTGACGACGCTGCATATCTGGAGCGTCAACTACGAGGCCCGAAGCGCCAGGGTGCGCGAGTTGGTGGACGAGGAGAAATTCCGCATCTGGCGCGTGTACCTGGCTGGCTGCGCCCATGCATTCGAGTGCGACGACGTGGCCATCTACCAGATCGTGGCTCGCAAGGCAGGACAGCAGGCCGGCACCCTGCCGTGGTCGCGCCGGTATATCTATGCCAGCCATTGAGCGCGCTGATCATCAACGCGATGCTACCTCCGCGACGAGTTGGTGCGAAGCTATGTCAAACGCACCGGCAAGGCAAGAAGGCCCTTTCAAGCAGGCGAGAAGTTGGACGTTCGCATCCATGCACAGCTGCACGCGGTTCGGCGAAATCCAAAGCTTGTTCGTTCATTCTCCCTTGCTCCATCTGTCGCCTATATTTCCCAGTGCTGAATAACGCCGTCCTGGCTCATCGTCAGGCTGGTGAAGGCTGAGTTTTTTTTTGTTTGGATTGGATTCATTCATGAACTCGAACGCGCGCTACATCCGCTTGCCGGGGACCCCTGAGCCGATGCAGTACTGGCCGGGCCACGGCGGCATTCGCATAGCTGGCGATTTGTGGGGTCCTGCGGACGGGCCATTGGTCTTGCTGCAGCACGGCGGCGGTCAGACGCGCCATGCCTGGAAGGGTGCCGGCGAAACACTGGGTTCGGCCGGTTACTGCGCGGTCGCCTTCGATGCGCGCGGCCATGGCGACAGCGACTGGGCGCCTGACGGCTTGTACGGGCAGGATGTGATGGTACGGGACCTCGAATGTGTCGTCGCAGCCCTGGGCAATCGCCGACCGGTGTTGGTGGGAGCCTCGATGGGGGGCGGCACCAGCCTTGTCGCCGTGGGTGAGGAGCACGTCGATGCGACGGCGCTGGTGCTCGTGGACATCGCACCCAACATCGAATCCGAGGGCGTCAAGAACATCCAGGCTTTCATGAATCTGAAGCCGGAAGGCTTCGATTCGCTCGAGGAGGTAGCGCAGGCGATCACGTCTTATCAGCCGCACCGTAGCCGTCCGCGCAATCTCGATGGCCTGGCCAAAAACGTGCGGATGGGCGCGGACGGCAAGTACCACTGGCACTGGGACCCGCTGTTTCGCGCTGCCACGCGCAACGTCGAACTGCGCACCAAACGCCTGGAAACGTGCGCGGTGAATCTGGATCTGCCGACCCTGCTGGTGCGTGGCGGCTTGTCGGACCTGCTGAGCGAACAGGGCGCGCAGGCTTTCCTGAAGCTGTGCCCGACAGCCGAATACGTCAGCGTCACCGGGGCGGCCCATATGGTGGCCGGCGATCGCAACGACATCTTCACCAGTGCCGTCATCGAATTTCTCGCGCGGGCGGTTCCGGTTCACGCCGAGCCGCTGCGCTCGCCGCACCCAGCCCGGCCGCACAACGATCCGGACAAGGACATTGTCGACGTGCCGTGATGGCGGGCTAGGTGCCGCAACGGGCCCGCAGCCAAAGATATCGCAGCAGCATGCAATGCGCTGGCCGCACGGTCTTCGCCTTTGCCGAAGCCTTGCTTTGCACAAGCCGCATTGCACTGGCGCGGCCGGCGGTCCACTATGCACCCGATGATTGCTGAACTGCAGAAGTGGCAGGGCCGCACCGAGACCCTGCAAGACGACATCACCGCCGCCCCGGTACGCGCGCTGGCCGCCACGCTGGACCGCGACGACCCGCTGCCCGTGCCCGGCACGGTGCTGCCGCCGCTGTGGCACTGGCTGTATTTTTTGCCGCACCACCGCCACAGCGAGATCGGCCCTGACGGCCATGGCAAGCGCGGCGGCTTTTTACCGCCGGTGCCACTGCCACGGCGCATGTGGGCCGGCGGGCGGTTGCAGTGGCATGCGCCGCTGCGCCTGGGCGACAGCGTGCAACGCACCTCGCGCATTGAATCGGTCAGCCACAAAAGCGGGCGCACCGGCGACCTGGTGTTTGTGGGCGTGAAGCACGAGATCACCAACGCGCAGGGCCTGGCCATCTCTGAGGAACATGACATCGTGTACCGCGCCGCAGCGCAGCCCGGCGACCCGGCGCCGCCGCCCGCCACCGCGCCGCATGCGGCGGTGTGGTCGCGCGAGATCGTGCTGGGCGACTTGCTGCTGTTTCGCTATTCGGCGCTGACCTTCAACGGCCACCGCATCCATTACGACAGGCGCTACGTGACCGGTGTAGAGGGCTACCCCGGCCTGATCGTGCATGGCCCGCTGATCGCCACACTGCTGGTGGATCTGCTGCGCCGCCAGGTGCCTGATGCCGTGCTGCGCACGTTCAACTTCAAGGCGGTGCGCCCCACGTTTGACCTGCACCCCTTTCGCGTCAACGGCCGCCCCTCGGCCGACGGCAAAACCATAGACCTGTGGGCCTGCGACCATGAAGGCTGGCTCACCATGCAGGCCACCGCCACACTGAACTGATGAAAACACAAATAGGGGTCTCCTCGTTTTCAGTGCAATAAGTGACGGTACGCAAAGCTAGCACTGGCGCGGGGGTGGTCTGGGTAGACCGTTGATTTCATTGACTTTCCTGTTCGCTTTGTAAACGGGTATGGTGGCCTCCCACTTTTGAG
>NZ_JAUYQL010000128.1 GCF_030697305.1 Phenylobacterium sp.
CCGAAGATCACCTTCCGCTCGACCAAGGTGGAGCCCACCGGTGAGCGCACGGCGAAGGTGAGCGGCGATCTCTCGTTCCACGGGGTGACCAAGCCGGTGACGATCGAGGCGACCTATAACGGCGGCTGGGCGAAGAACGCGTTCGACGGCGACCGGGTCGGGTTCTCCGGCAAGGGCGTGCTGAAGCGCTCGGAGTTCGGGGTGGCGTCGGGGATCCCGGCGCCGGGCTCGACCATGGGCGTCAGCGATGCGGTGGAATTCGTCATAGAAACGGAGTTCAGCTCCAACCCCCCAGCAGCCGCGAAATAAACCGGGAAACCGAGTTCAGCTCCAATCCGCCGGCAGCCCCGGCAGCGAAGTAGAGGATCCAGCCATGGCCTATATCGACGGGTTCGTGATCGCGGTGCCGACCGCCAACAAGCAGAAGTTCATCGACCACGCCAAGACCTTCGACGCCTATTTCATGGAGCTGGGGGCGGTGCGGATCGTCGAGTGCTGGGGCGACGACGTGCCCGACGGCAAGCAGACCGACTTCCGCCGCGCGGTGCAGGCGACGGCCGACGAGACGGTGGCGTTCTCCTGGGTCGAGTGGCCGGACAAAAAGATCCGCGACGCGGCTATGGCCAAGATGCAGGCGGACATGGCGAGCGACCCGCGGTTCGACACGACCAAGAACCCGATGCCGTTCGACGGGGCGCGGATGATCTTTGGCGGGTTCGAGCCGGTGGTGACGCTGGAAGCGGCGCACGTGAACAAGGCCGGGGACTACATCTGGTACGAGCTGCTGGCCTCGGACACGGCCGCGGCGCAGGCGTTCTACGGCTCGGTGCTGGACTGGACGTTCAGCGACAGCGGCCAGCCGGACATGGACTACAAGATCATCAGCGCCGGGCCGAACGGGGTCGGCGGGCTGATGGGGATCACCGCCGAGATGGCGGCCGGCGGGGCCACGCCCACGTGGCTGGGCTATATCGCCGTGGACGACGTGGACGCCAGCGTCGCCGCGATCCAGGTCAAGGGCGGGTCGCTGCACATGCCGGCGATGGACATCCCCATGGTCGGGCGGATCGCCATGGTCGCCGACCCGCAGGGCGCGCCGTTCTATGTGATGAAGCCGCAGGGGCCGGGGAACAGCCTGGCCTTCGCCTATGACCATCCGCGGGTGGGGCATTGCGCGTGGAACGAGCTGGTGACCTCCGACAAGGCGGCCGCGTGGGAGTTCTACGGGTCGCTGTTCGGCTGGACCAAGGACGGCGAGATGGAGATGGGGCCCATGGGGAGCTACGAGTTCGTCCGCCACGGCGGGCTGATCGGAGCGATGATGGGCAACAGCGGCGGCGAGATGGGGCCGCCGCGCTGGGGCCAGTACTTCCGTGTCGCCGACATCGACAAGGCCAAGAGCGCGGTGGAGGCCGGCGGCGGCCAGGTGCTGCAGGGGCCGCAGGAGATCCCGGGCGGCGACTTCACGCTGAACTGCGTGGACCCGCAGGGCGCGGCGTTCGGGCTGGTCGGGGGTCGGTCGGCCTAGGGGCGGCTACCCCTCGAAGCCGCCGACGACGGCGAGGACGGGTTCGCCGTAGCGGTCGAGCTTGCCTTCGCCGACGCCGCTGACGCCGGCCAGCGCGGGCAGGCTGCCCGGGCGGATGCGGGCGATCTCGGCGAGCGTGCGGTCGTGGAAGATGACGTAGGGCGGCACGTGCTGGCGGGCGGCCTCGTCGCGGCGCCAGGCGCGCAGGGCCTCGAACAGCGGCTGGTCGGACGGCGGCAGGGGCACGGCGGCGTCGCGGCCGCGGCGGCCTGAGCCCTTGCGCGGGCTGCGCGCGGCGGCCTCGCTGGGCGGCGCGTCGCGCACGGAGACCTTGCGCTCGCCCCGATAGACCTCGCGCACGGCGTCGGCGTCGCCCAGGCGGATCAGCGGGCGGTTGTCGTTGTTCTCCTCGCGCAGCAGGCCCTCGAAGACGAGCTGTTCGAGCAGGTCGCGCCAGCCCTGGACGCCGAGTTCGGCGCCGACGCCGAAGGTGGACATGCCGGCCTCCCAGTCGGTGACGTCCTTGGTCTTGCCCAGCAGGTGGTCGACGATGCGGCCGCGGCCGAAGCGCCCGCCCATGCGGTGGACGGCGGACAACGCCTTCTGGGCGGCTTGCGTCGCGTCGATGGCCTTGGGCGGGTTGAGGCAGACGTCGCACTGGCCGCAGACCTTGACGCCCTCCTCGCCGAAGTAGCGGCGGACGGACGCGGCGCGGCAGGTCGCGCCGTCGAGCATGGCGTAGAGCTGGCGCACCTTGCGGTTCTGCACCTGCTTGACGCTGTCCTCCATCTCGCGGCCGTCGATGCGGCGCAGCGCCCAGGCCATGTCCGCGGAGCCATAGAGGGTGATGCCCTCGGCCGGGTCGCCGTCGCGCCCGGCGCGGCCGATCTCCTGCCAGTAGGCCTCGATGGAGCCCGGCGGATCGGCGTGGATGACGAAGCGGACGTCCGGCTTGTCGACGCCCATGCCGAAGGCGATGGTCGCCAACATCACCGCGGCCTCGGCCTCCAGGAAGGCCTCCAGCCGGTCGGCGCGGACCTTCTTGTCGAGGCCGGCGTGGTAGGCCATGGCGCGCACGCCCGTGGCGTTCAGCGCCTCGGCCAGCTTGTCGACCCCGTCGCGGGAGCCCGCGTAGACCACGCCCGAGCGGCCGGGGCGCTCGGCGACCAGCTCCAGCACCCGCTTCTGGTTGGAGCCGCGCTTGCGCTCGGCGGACAGGGCGAGCTCGGGGCGGGCGAAGCTGGCGACGAACTCCAGCGCGTCGTCGAGGCGCAGCTCGTTGCGGATGTCGTCGCGGGTGCGGGCGTCGGCGGTGGCGGTGACGGCGAGCCGGGGCACGTCGCGGAACACGTCGGCCAGCCGGCCCAGCATGCGATACTCGGGGCGGAAGTCGTGGCCCCACTGGCTGACGCAGTGGGCCTCGTCGATGGCCAAGAGGGCCAACGGCATGCGCGACAGCCGCTCCAGCATCGACGGCTGCATCATGCCCTCGGGCGACAGGTAGAGCAGGTCGAGCTGGCCGGCCTCCAGCCTGCGCCAGGTCTCGGCGCGCTCCTCGGGTTCGACGTTGGAGTCCAGTCGCGCGGCGGCGACGCCGGACTGCTGCAGGGCCGCCACCTGGTCGGTCATCAGGGCGATCAGCGGCGAGACCACCAGGCCCAGGCCCGGGCGCAGGATGGACGGGATCTGGTAGCACAGGCTCTTGCCGCCGCCGGTGGGCAGCACGGCCATGGCGCTGCGGCCTGCCATCACCTCGGCGATCACCGGCGCCTGCAGGCCCCGGAACTCGGCGTGGCCGAAGGTGCGGCGCAGGACCTCCCGCGCCTCGTCGAGCGAAGCGGTCATGAGCGCGCTTATGGCCGATCGCGGAGTCTGCGGCTAGCGGGTGGCGGCGCTGAGCGCGGTGCGGTCCTGGATATCGCGCACCGCCTTCAGCAGCCGCAGGGCCGAGCGCTCGTTCAGGCGGGTGGGTTCGAAGGCGTCGCGCATCTCCAGCGCGTCGATGATCGCTTCGTCGGCGGCCGACAGGCTGCGCGCGCACATGTTCCAGTCGGCGAACTCGCGCGACGCAGCCGGCGCGGCGTTGATCACCACCGGGGCCTCGTGGCGCGGGTCTTCGATGATCCGGCGATAGGTGGTCAGCACCGCGGTCATCGGGCCTTCCAGCGCCTGGATGAACCAGCCGTCGTGGACCAGCAGCAGGCCGGTGACGGCGACCTCGCGGTTGTTGCGGATCGAGGCGCGGACGATGGCCTCGACCTGCTCATTGGGCGGCGGGTCGTCGGCGAGCCGCTGGCGGCTGAAGTAGATCAGGCGATGCAGCGAGCGGGTCGGTTGAGGTTGTGCTTCGTCGGTCATGAGGTTTTTCCCACAGGCTCGCTTGATGGGGACGGCCCTGATCAGCGCGTGAGCCGGCGCCTTCGTTCCGTCGCCTGCCGGAGCGCCCGGCGCCCGGAATAGCCGCAAATCCTTACGCAGTCAGGGTTTCTCGTAGAAAAACCGAACTATTCCGTGCGCCGACAGTATTGGCGTATCGCAGCCGGCTCGTGGGGGGACGGCTACCTGACGGAACTTGAACGGTGAAAGTCCTACTCTTCGCGGTGACTCTGGTCGCCATCATCATCGGTCTGGCGTTGCCGACGCCGCGCCCGGACAAGCCGCAAGGCAAGTCGCAGATCGAGCTCGTGGAGCTGGGCGGGGGCTAGGCGCGCGCCGCGTGTCCGTGAGCACCTCCCCTGCGAAGCAGGGGAGGGAGGGGAGAGCGGAGCGCGCAACCCATTCCTCCGCTCATCCCCGCTTTCGCGGGGATGAGCGGGAGTGGGGTGCGCGACGTGGATGGGCGCGCCGTCGGTGTCGCTTCGGCTTAAATCCCATGGCGCCATCTTGCCCGGGTCGCCAGGCTCGCGATCTACCATTGGGTTTAAGGCGCAGCCCGCCGCTGGTCGCAGCGGTCGCTGATCTCGGCCAGGCAAGTTGCGGCTTGCGATCTGATAGCCCGCTTGGGTCCCGGCTTTCGCCGGGATGAGCGGAGGGTCAGGTGCGAGTTGAGCGGCCTAGCGGCCCTTGAAGGCGGCGGGGCGCTTTTCGATGAAGGCGGCCATGCCTTCCTTCTGGTCCTCGAAGGCGAATAGGGAGTGGAACAGGCGCCGTTCCATCACCACGCCGGTGGCCAGGGTGGTTTCGTAGGCGGCGTTGACCAGCTCCTTGTTGACCATCACCGCCAGCGGCGAGAGCGACGCGATCTTGCGCGCCGCGGTCATCGCCTCCTCGACCAGCTTGTCGGCGGGGACGACGCGGGAGACCAGGCCCGAGCGCTCGGCCTCGGCGGCGTCCATCATCCGCGCGGTGAGGATCATCTCCATGGCCTTGGACTTGCCGACGAAACGGGTCAGTCGCTGGGTGCCGCCGATGCCGGGCGCGACGCCCAGATTGATCTCGGGCTGGCCGAACTTGGCGGTCTCCGCGGCGATGATGAAGTCGCAGAGCATGGCGAGTTCGCAGCCGCCGCCCAGGGCGTAGCCGGCCACCGCGGCGATGATCGGCTTGCGGAACTGTTCGAGCCGGGTCGCCCCGGCGGCGAAGAAGTTCGACTGGAACATCTGGGCGTAGCTCTTGTCCGACATCTCCTTGATGTCGGCGCCGGCGGCGAACGCACGCTCCGAGCCGGTCAGGACAAGGCAGCGGACGGCGTCGTCGGCTTCGGCGGCGTCCAGCGCCTGGATCAGTTCGCCGATCAACTGGCTGTTCAGCGCGTTCAGCGCTTCCGGGCGGTTAAGGCGGATCAGGGTGACGCCGTCGGCGGTTTCGACGATCAGGGTCTGGTAGCTCATGACGGGCGCTCCTTGGCTCTCCCCTTCCGCTTACGGTCCCTCGACCGAATAGCCAAGCGCCCGCAGTCGGGTGGGCAGGCCGTCGGGGCCGACCAGGTGGCCGACGCCGACCACGACGACAGTGCGCCCCGACCCCGCCATGCGCGCCCGCAGACTGGTGAGCCAGCGGATATTCCGCTCCACCACGAGACTACGATAGACTCCGGGTGTCGCCTCGCGCAGCGGGTCCAGCGCCTCGTGATCCAGGCGGCGGACGTCGCCGTCCATCCAGGCGTCGACCAGGCTCTCATACTCTCCGGGGCGTTCCTCCATGCTGCGCAGGGTCTCCTCCAGAGAGGCGATCTGTTCGGCGCGAGGGGTGTCGGCGAAGACGCCGATCTGTTCGGCGGGGGTCTCGAAGGCATGGCGCTGCGTGACCGACGGCGCGGCCTGGTTCAGGGATTTCTCGACGCCGCTGTCGACGCTGGCGCCCGCCTTGCGGAAGATCGCCGAGCCCAGCACCACCTCGGCGAGCCAGGGCTCCAGCCGATCGATCAGCGGCAGGGCGACGCCGTAGTTCTCCGCGACCCGCAGCAGCCTGGCCTGGGTGTCCGGCTTCAGGAGGGTGGTCAGGGTCTGGCCCGGCGGCAGGGTTCCGCGCTGCGCGGCCAGGCGAGCGGCCTCGAACTCGGTCCCGGGATCGACGGGCAGTTCGAACCAGATGTCGTCGGCACGCTCCAGCGCCCTGGTGAGCTGTGGCGTCATCCACTGTGCACCGGGCTTCAGGACGTGCAGGGAGCCGAACAGCACCATCTCGGAATCGTGGTCCCTGACGGTCCAGATCGGCGGCTCCGCCCGTGCGGCGGCCGGCGCGAAGGCGAGCAGCGCTGCGACCACCGCGCAGCGCCTCACGTCTGGCACCGGGGGCAGTAGAAGGTGGAGCGGCCGGATTGCACGGCGCGCGCAATGACGCCCTTGCAACCCGGATTGGGGCAGGGCTCGCCCTCGCGGCCATAGGCGCGGAAGCTTTGCTGGAAATAGCCCAGGGCGCCGTCGGCGGCGGCGTAGTCGCGCAAGGTCGAGCCGCCGGCCTCGATGGCCGCGATCAGCACCTCGCGCACCGCCGTCGCAAGGCGCTCCAGCCTCGGTCGCGAGATGCGCCCCGCGGGCTTGAACGGCGAGATGCGCGCGCGGTGCAGCGCCTCGCAGACGTAGATGTTGCCCAGGCCCGCGACCACGCGTTGGTCCAGCAACAGGGTCTTGGGGCCCTGCTTGCGGCCGGCGAACTGCTCGACCAAGCGATCGGCGTCGAACGCCTTCGACAGCGGTTCGGGACCCAGGCCCGCGAACCACGGATGCTGGTCGAGGGAGTCGGTGTCCAGCAGCGCCATGTAACCGAAGCGTCGAGGGTCGTAGTAGGTGACGCGCGTCCCGGCCTCGGTCTCGAACAGGATGTGGGCGTGCTTGGGGTCGGGATCGGCGGCGTAGTGGAAACCGCCGGGCCGCGCCGCGCCCGCCGGACGTTCGATCTCGAAGCGGCCGCTCATCCCCAAGTGCATCACCAGGGTGTCGCCGCGGTCGAGGGGCGCCAGCAGGTACTTGGCGCGGCGGGCCAGCGCGCCGATGCGCGCGCCGGTCAGACGCTGGACGAAATCGATGGGCAGTGGGAAGCGCAGGTCCGGGCGGCGCGCCTCGACGCGCGCCAGCCGCTGGCCGGCCAGCGCGGGCTCCAGGCCACGGCGCACCGTCTCGACCTCTGGAAGTTCGGGCATGGCTTGCGCTTCGCACGGTGAGGGCTGCGTGTCATCCCTCGCCTCGAGGCTGCCGACTGGCCGGCGACTGGCCCGGCGACTGGCGCGGGCGACTTCGCGAGGCTAAGACCGCTGGCATGACCGGACCTGACGCCACCTTCGGCTTCCGCGACGTGCCTCCGGAGGAGAAGCCCGGCCTGGTGCGCGGCGTCTTCGACCGGGTCGCCCATCGCTACGACCTGATGAACGACCTGATGAGCGGCGGCGTCCACCGGCTGTGGAAAGACGCGGTGGCGGCCAGGCTGAACCCGCAGCCGGGCGAGGTGATCGTCGACTGCGCGGGCGGCACCGGCGACATGGCGCGGCGCTTTGCGAAGATGGCCCGGCGCGCGCAACTGCGCCGTGGCGGCGCCGACGCCCGGATCATAGTGGTCGACTACAACGAGCAGATGATCGGGTCGGGGCGCGAGCGCGGGTCTGAGCCCGAGATCGCCTGGTCGGTCGGCGACGCCCAGCGCCTGCCGCTGCCGGCGGCCTGCGCCGACGCCTATGTGATCGCCTTCGGCATCCGCAACGTGACCGACATCGCCCAGGCGCTGCGCGAGGCGCGGCGGGTGCTGAAGCCCGGCGGGCGGTTCCTGTGCCTGGAGTTCTCCAAGCCGACCACGGAGCTGCTGCAGAAGGCCTACGACGCCTTCTCGTTCAAGGTGATCCCGGAGATCGGCGCGCGGGTGGCCGGCGACCGGGAGTCCTATCAATACCTGGTAGAGAGCATCCGTCGGTTCCCCGACCAGGGCCGGTTCGCCGCGATGATCGGCGAGGCCGGGTTCGGACGGGTCGGCTACACTAACTACACCGGCGGCGTCGCGGCCCTGCATCACGGCTGGGCGCTGTAGGCCGATGGGATCGCTGGGCGCGTATGGCCGGCTGATCGGCGCGGGCTGGATCCTGGCGCGCAACGATGTGCTGCTGCCGCGCGAGCTCGAACCGCTCTATCCGCCGCCGCTGCTCGCCGCGTCGCGGGCGGTGCGGCCGTTCGCAGGGCGCCAGTCGCGGGACGGGCGACCGGGGGAACGACTGGCCCGCTCGCTGGAGCGGTTGGGGCCGGTGGCCATCAAGCTCGGGCAGTTGATGTCAACGCGGGCCGATGTGTTCGGCGCCGAGTTCGCCCAGGACCTGTCGAGGCTGAAGGATCGGCTGGCGCCGTTCTCCCAGGAGGTGGCGCGCGCCGAGGTGGAGCTGGCGCTCGGCCGGCCAATCGACAGCCTGTTCGCCCATTTCGGTCCGCCGGTCGCCGGCGCGTCATTGGCCCAGGCGCACGAGGCGACGCTGATCGACGGGCGCCGCGTGGCGGTCAAGGTGCTGCGCCCGCGGATCGAGCGGCGAGTGGCGCGCGACGCCGAGGTGCTGGCGCTGGCGGCGGGTCTCGCCGAGCACTGGTCGGTCCCGGCGCGGCGGCTGGAGCCGCGGGCCTTCGCCGCCACCGTGATCCGCGCGACGGAACTGGAGCTGGACCTGCGGCTGGAGGCCGCCGGCGCCGACGAGCTGGGCGAGGTGATGGCCAGGGACGGCTACATGCGCGCGCCCAAGGTGATCTGGGACGGGGTCGGCAAGCGGGTGCTGACGCTGGAATGGGCGAGCGGCATGGCGCTATCGGACGCCGCCGCGCTGGAGCAACCGGGCCTGGACCGCAAGGCGCTGGCCGACAACCTGATCCGCGCGTTCCTGGCCCAGGCGCTGGACCATGGGGTGTTCCATGCCGACCTGCACGAGGGCAACCTGTTCGCCGCAGCGCCGGCGCAGCTCACCGCTGTGGACTACGGCATCGTCGGGCGGCTGAGCGCCGACGAACGGCGCTATCTCGCCGAGATCCTGCTGGGGTTCCTGGAGCGTGATTACGAACGGGTCGCCCATGTGCACTTCGAGGCCGGCTATGTGCCCGCCGTACATAGCGTGCCGGCCTTCGCCCAGGCGTTGCGCGCGGTGGGCGAGCCGATGTTCGGCCGCAACGCCTCCCAGGTGTCGATGAGCCGGGTGCTGACCCAGTTGTTCGAGATCACCGCCCTGTTCGACATGCGCCTGCGCCCTGAGCTGGTGCTGCTGCAGAAGACCATGATGACGGTCGAGGGGGTGGCGCGGCGCATCCATCCCGAACACGACATCTGGGCGGCCGCCGACCCGGTGGTGCGCCGCTGGATGCTGCGGGAGTTGTCTCCGCCGGCTCAGGTGAAGCGGTTGCTGCAGGACGCGACGCTGGCGTTGCGGAACCTGGCGCGGCTGGCGGAGCCTGTTGCGCCGGTGGTGGTTGCTGCTGAGGCTCCGGCCGGCGCGCCGCCGATGCTGTGGTTCGCGGTCGGCGCGCTGGCGTCGGGGGCTGCTTTCCTGCTGACGGCGGTGTTCGGCTAGGGGGCGGCTGAGGCCTACCGTCAGCCTCCGCGCGAGGCCTTTTCGTCGAGGCCGGAGCGACCTTCGCGGGCTTCCAGCTTCGCGGCGACCTCGTCGAGGGTGACGCCGGCTGCGGCCAACACCACCAGCCAATGGTAGATCAGGTCGGCGCTTTCGGCGGCCAGCGCATCAGCGTCGCGCAGGGTCGCGGCGATCACCGTCTCCACGGCCTCTTCGCCGAGCTTCTTGGCGGCGCGCGCGGGGTCGGCAAGCAGCTGGGCGGTGTAGGAGCTGGCGGCCTCCGCGCCCTTGCGGGCCTGTATGGTCGCGGCCAGGCGCTGAAGCGTCTCGTCGAAGCGGCTCATGCGGGGACCCCTTCGGTGTGGCGCACGGGCAGGCCGGCGCGGTCCATGGCCAGTTTCACCTCGGCGATGCCGACCTCGCCGAAGTGGAAGATCGAGGCGGCGAGCACCGCGTCGGCGTGGCCCTGGGAGACCGCGTCGACCATGTGGGCGGCGTTTCCCGCGCCGCCGCTGGCGATCACCGGGATGCCCACCTCGCGGGTGACCGCGGCCAACAGGTCGAGGTCGTAGCCGGACTTGGCGCCGTCGCGGTCCATGGAGGTGAGCAGGATCTCGCCCGCGCCGCGCCGTTCGGCCTCCACCGCATAGGCGACCACGTCCAGGCCGGTCGCCTTGCGGCCGCCGTAGATGTAGACCTCCCAGCCGTTCCGCTCGTGGGCGTGCTTGGCGTCGATGGCGACCACGGTGGCCTGGCTGCCGAAGGCGTCGGCGCAGGCGGTGATCAGCTCGCGGTTCTCCACCGCCGAGGTGTTGATCGAGATCTTGTCGGCGCCGGCCAGCAGGAGCCGGCGGGCGTCCTCCACCTGGCGGATGCCGCCGCCGACGCTGAGCGGCATGAAGCAGACGTCGGCGGTGCGCGCGACGACGTCGAGGATCGCGCCGCGGCCCTCGTGGCTGGCGGTGATGTCGAGGAACATCAATTCGTCGGCGCCGGCCGCGTCGTAGGCCCGCGCCTGTTCGACCGGATCGCCCGCGTCACGCAAGGAGACGAAGTTCACGCCCTTGACCACGCGTCCGTCCTTGACGTCCAGGCAGGGGATGACGCGAACCTTGAGCATCAGGCCGCGACCGCCAGCGCCTGGGCCGGGGTGATGCCGCCGGTGTAGAGGGCGCGACCCAGCACCGCGCCGGCGATCGGCACGCCCTTGCGCGCCTTCAACCGGGTGATGTCGTCGACCGAGGCCAGGCCGCCCGCGGCGATCACCGGGATGGTCACCGCGTCGGCGATGGCGCCGAAGGCCTCGACGTTGAAGCCCAGCAGGGCGCCGTCGCGGTCGATGTCGGTGATGATCAGGGCGCCGACGCCGGCGTCCTCGAAGCGCTTGGAGACGGTGACCGCGTCGAGGTCGGAGCTCTCGGTCCAGCCCTGGACCGCGACCTTGCCGCCGCGGACGTCGACGCTCACGGCGATCTGCTCTGGCCACAGCTTGGCGGCTTCCTTGACGATCTGCGGTTCGCGCACGGCGAGCGTGCCGAGGATCACCCGGCTGACGCCGGCCTCGATCCAGCGTTCGATGTCGGCGAGGGTGCGGATGCCGCCGCCGAGCTGGATCGGGATCGACACGGCGTTGAGGATGTCCTGCACCGCATCGGCGTTCACCGCCTTGCCCTGGACGGCGCCGTTCAGGTCGATGACGTGGATCCACTGGAAACCATCGTTCACAATCTGCGTCGCCTGGTCAGGGGGCGAGGTGTTGAACACCGTGGCGGTGTCGAGGACGCCGTGCAGCACGCGCACGCACTGGCCGTCCTTCAAGTCGATAGCCGGGTAGAGGATCACGGTCGCCACTCCAGAAAGCGCGCCAAAAGGGATAGCCCGGCGCCTTGCGACTTCTCCGGGTGGAACTGCACGCCGGCGACGTTGCCGCGCGCGACGGCCGCCGGGAAACGTCCGCCATGGTCGACCCAGGCGGCCACGTCGGCCTCGTCGTCGGGGAAGAAGGCGAAGGAGTGGGTGAAGTACATCGGCTGGGCTTCATCCACGCCGGCCAGGATCGGCTGGCCCGCGGCCACGCCTTCGAGGTCGTTCCAGCCCATGTGCGGAACCTTGAGCGCGGGGTCGGCGGGTTCGATGCGACGCACGTCGCCGGCGATCCAATCGAGGCCTGCGGTCTCGCCGAACTCGAGCCCCCGCGTGGCGAGCAGCTGCATGCCGACGCAGACGCCGAGGAACGGGGCTGCGCGGGTGCGCACGGCCTCAGTCATCGCCTCGACCAGGCCCGGACGGGCGTCGAGCGCCGCCTTGCAGGCCGCGAAGGCGCCGACGCCCGGCAGCACCAGGCGGTCGGCGCGGGCGACGATCTCCGGATCGTGGGTGACGCGGATCTCGACGGCGCGATCGCCGGCGGCCTTCACCAGGGCCTTCTCGGCCGAACGGAGATTGCCCGACCCGTAATCGATCAGGGCGACGCTCTGCATGGGACCAAACTTCCTAGAGCACGCCCTTGGTGGACGGAGCCTGGCCAAGGGTCTTGGGGTCCGGCTCCACCGCCGTGCGCAAAGCGCGGGCGAGGGCCTTGAAGCCGCTTTCGGCGATGTGGTGCGAGTTGTCGCCGTAGAGGGTCTCGAGATGCACGCAGGCGCCGACGTTCATGGCGAAGGCGTGGTGGAATTCCTTGAACAGCTCGGTGTCCATCTCGCCGACCTTGGGACGCACGAAGGCGACCTTCCAGATCAGGTAGGGGCGGTTCGACAGGTCGATGGCGCAGCGGGTCAGCGTCTCGTCCATCGGGATGTAGGCGTGGCCGAAGCGGCGGATGCCCTTCAGCCCGTCCAGCGCCTTGGCGACCGCCTGGCCCAGGACGATGCCGGTGTCCTCGACGGTGTGGTGCATGTCGATGTGCAGGTCGCCCTTGGTCTCGACCTTGAGGTCGATGCCGGCGTGGCGGGCGAAGCTGTCCAGCATGTGGTCGAAGAAGCCGACGCCGGTGGTCACCTGCGCGGCGCCGGTCCCGTCCAGGTCAACCCAGACGCGGATCTGCGTCTCCTTGGTCTCACGGACCACCTCGGCGGTGCGGGCCATCGGCCTAGAGTCCTTTCGACGCGGCGAGGTCGCGGAGCGAGACCTGCGGCCGCGGGCCATAATGCGAAATCACCTCGGCCGCCGCCATGGCGCCCAGGCGCGCGCAGTCGGGCAGCGCGCGGCCCTGCGACAGGCCAAAGAGGAAACCCGCCGCGTATTGGTCGCCCGCGCCGGTGGTGTCCACGACTTTCTCCACTGGCTCGGCGGGGACGGCGTGGGTGCTCGCGCCGGAGGCGACTACCGAACCCTGCGCCCCGCGGGTCACCGCGGCGATGTCGGTGATGGCGGCCAGCGAGGCCACGGCCGCATCGAAGTCGTCGGTCTGGAACAGGGCGGTGACCTCGACCTCGTTGGCGAAGACGATGTCCACCTGGCCCTTGATGAACCCCAGCAGCGCCTCGCGGTGGCGCTCGACCACGAAGGCGTCGGAGAGGGTGATGGCGATCCGGCGGCCGGCGCCGCGCGCCAGGCCCGCGGCCTTGGCGAAGGCGCGCCGCGCCTCCTCGGGGTCGAACAGATAGCCTTCCAGATAGAGGATGGCGGCGTTCTCGACGACGGCTGCATCCACGTCGTCGGCCCCGAACTGGGTCGAGGCGCCCAGGTAGGTGCACATGGTGCGCTCGCCGTCCGGGGTGACATTGATCAGGCAGCGCGCGGTGGCCGGGCCGCCGGTCAGCGCCGGGGTGTCGAACGTCGCGCCGATCGCGCGCATGTCGTGGATGAAGACCTCGCCCAACTGGTCGGACGCCACCTTGCCGAGATAGGCCGCGCGGCCGCCCAGGCTGGCGATCCCGGCGATGGTGTTGCCGGCCGAGCCGCCCGAGGTCTCCACGCCAGCGGCCATCCGCGCATAAAGCTGGTTCCCACGGTCCTCGTCGATCAGCGCCATCGAGCCCTTGGCCAAGCCCTCGCCCGCCAGAAAGGCTTCGGCCGCCGGCGAGATCACATCGACGATGGCGTTGCCGATCGCGGCGACGTCGAAAAGCTGGGTCATGGAGGAGGGGCCGTGTCTCGCGCGAGGAATGCGCGCTGACTATAGGCAAAGGGCCTCTCGGGCAATGTTGGGGGACGGAGGGGTGCGCTCCCCACTCCGCTCATCCCGACGAAAGTCGGGACCCAAGCGGGCTGTCCACGCGCGAACCGCATCTCCGCCTGGGCCCCGGCTTTCGATGGGTGAGCAGGACAAGAGTGCGCTTCGCGTCATTCTCCCCTTGCGGGAGAAGGGGAGGAACGCCGCGTCCGCGGAGGGCCTGCCATAGATCTCATGGATGATGCGAGCCTGACGTCCCGGGCCTGTCAAGGACCGGCCCCTGGCCGGCCGCGCCGCGGCGAGCGCGTGCGCGCTCGTCCTTGAGAGGCCCGGGACGCCAGGCAAACTGGCCGCCATGAGATTTAAGCCTGGATGGGCCGGCGAGCGCGACCCCCACCAATACCCCGCGTCCGATTGGGTGAACGGAGTTGAGGAGCCCCCTAGCGCCGACCGTCGCGGATCCAGCGGAAGCGGGCGCCGCCGTGGTCCCAGGCTTCGCTGGCGCGGGCGGCGCCGCGGACGGCCTCCTTGTCACGGGCGACGCAGTTGGCGTCGCGGATTTCCAGGCCCGGCAGCGGCCTGTCGGTGACGCTGGGCCGATCGGGATCGGCGGGATCGGGCGGCGGCGGCGGACCGCAGTGGACCATCCAGACGGCGAACTCCACCGCCCGGCGGCGCGCGTCCCGCCTGGTGACCCGCAGGCCGAAGTAGGAGGTGCGGGTCTCGGGCGCGTCTCCGGGGTCCTGGACGACCATCGGGTCCCCAGCGGCGACCATGGCGTCGTCGTCGACGAACGCGGCGGCCCCTCGCCGGGCCTCGCGGCGGGTCACCGCCTTGCCCTCCGCGCATTCCGGCCACGTGGCGAGGGGGGCGGTGGCGTCGAAGGCGCATTCGGCGTCGCCGGAAACCATCCACACGCCGGGGCGCATGGGGATCGCGCCGGCGCTGTCCGTCGCGGTGAACAGCGGCTGGTCCGAGTAGACGAGGTTGCTGCACGCGCCGAGGGTCAGGGCGAGGAAGGCGGCGGTCATGGCTCGCGGGAAGGGGTGCATGCCGTCTCTATCACGAACGCGTGATGGCGATCCTGGTCACCGCCGCCCGGCCCCGTCAAGACAGGGCCGTCAAGCGGGCGGCGTCAAGCGGGGGCGAACAGATGGCGGGACGGGCAGAGGTCGGCGATGACGCACTCCTCGCACTTCGGGCGGCGCGCGACGCAGGTGTAGCGGCCGTGCAGGATCAACCAGTGGTGGGCGCGGGTCAGGAACGGTTGCGGCACCACCGCCATCAGGTCGGCCTCGACCAGGTCGGGCGTCTTGCCCTGCGACAGCGCCAGCCGGTGGGCGACGCGGAACACGTGGGTGTCGACGGCGATGGCCGGTTCGACGTCCAGCTCGTTGAGCACCACGCTGGCGGTCTTGCGCCCGACGCCGGGCAGGCTCTGCAGGGCCTCGCGCTCCAGCGGCACCTCGCCGCCATAGCGCTCGATGAGGATGCGGGCGGTGGCGATGACGTTCTTCGCCTTGGTGCGGAACAGCCCGATCGAGGCGATGTAGGGGATCAGGGCGGCCTCGCCGAGCGCCAGCATCTGCTGCGGCGTGCCGGCGACGGCGAACAGCTTTTCGGTGGCCTTGTTCACTGCCTTGTCGGTGGCCTGGGCCGACAGCGCCACGGCGACGACGAGCTGGTAGGGGCTGGCGTAGTCGAGCTCGGTGCGCGGGTCCTCCGACTCGGCCCTCAGGCGTTCGAAGATCTCTTCGATGCGGCGCCGCTCGGCAGGTTTGAGCGCAGGACGGGCGAGCTTGGGCTTGGCCATGGGAAAGGCGACCATGACGTGCATCGGATGGTTTCGCCAAGCCCGCGAGGGGCGTATTCATGGCGCCCGATGGACGCTGCCCTCTACATGGATGCGGTGATCACGCCGAACCGCTCGCTGTCCGAGCGCGGCTTTGTCGTGCTGATCGGCGTGGTCACGGGGTTCAACTGCGTGGCCGCGGCGGTGTTCATGTCGATGGGCGCGACCTTCGTGCCGCTGTTCCTGGGCCTCGACGTGCTGGCCGTGGTGATCGCCTTCCTGGTCAGTTTCGCCGCCGCAAAGCATGTGGAACGCGTGCAGGTCACCGCCCGCGACGTGCGCGTGGTGCGCGAGACGCCCCGCCGCTCCGACGTGATCTGGGAATCGCCCACCGCCTTCACCCGCGTGGCGCTGGAGGTGGTCGACGAGCAGCTGGTGGGGCTGAAACTGGCGCTGTCCGGCAAGGCGGTGCCGGTGGCCCAGGCGCTCAGCCCCGACGAACGCCAGGAGTTCGCAAGGGCGCTGCAGCGGGCGATCCGCGAGGCGCGGGGGGCGAGGGTTTAGCGGGCTGCGGCTGCCTTTGACTCTGAGGCGACATTGAGGAGTTCCGCTTCCTGGCGCGAAGCGTGCTGTGACTGGCCGCGCTTGCGTGGACCGAAGGGACTCTCACGGCCACGAGCCAACCATCAGACGAAGCCGAAGCGGATGGCTTCCGGAAGTGTCTGTCCCGCAAGACCAGACAGGTGCAAGCTGCGCCATAGGCCCGCCGTCTTAACGTCGCTTCGGGGAAAAATCGGTGACGCGCTTCATCCACACGTCCGATTGGCAGCTCGGCAAGCCGTTCGGAAAGGCGCCGGATGACGCACGCATAGCGCTCCAGGAGGCCCGTCTCGACGCCATCGGCACGCTCGCGGCGGCGGCGCGCACGCATGGCGCGGCCTTTGTCCTTGTCGCCGGCGATGTCTTCGATTCCGCCGAACCCGGCGACAGGGTCTTTCGCCAGGCGCTGTCGCGCATGAGCAGCGCTGCGGACTTGCGCTGGATTCTACTGCCCGGCAATCACGACCCGGCGCGTCCCGATGGACTATGGTCCAGGCTTGCGGCCGAGGCGCCGCAGAATGTCGTGGCTGCAACCGAGCCGACGCCGCTCGCCCTCCTAAGCGACTTCTATCTTCTGCCGGCGCCGCTCGCCTTCAAGCGTACCGTGCACGATCCCACCGCCTGGTTCGACACGGCGGAAACACCGCCTGGCGCGCGGCGGCTCGGCCTGGCGCATGGCTCTATCCAGGATTTCGGCGTCGGGGAGACGGCGACCAACCAGATCGCTCCTGATCGGGCTCGGCGCGCAGGGCTCGATTATCTAGCGCTAGGAGACTGGCACAGCCGCCGGCAGATCGACGCGCGTACCGCATACTGCGGAACGCCCGAACCCGACGACTTCGGGCGGGAGGCCAGCGGCGAGGCGCTGCTGGTCGAACTCGCTTCGCCGGGCGAGGCGCCGCGCATCACACCCGTGCCGATCGGCCGCTACCAGTGGATCACCGACACCTGGACGCTGTCGGCGGCGGCAGATCTCGACGCGCCATTGGCGGCCCTGAGCGCCGGGCAGGACCTCAAGCACCTGGTTGCTCGGATAAAGCTTGCGGGGTTGCTCACGCTCGGAGAGCGGGTCGCCGTCCGCGAGCGGCTCGAAGCCGGACTGGCGCATGAGGTCCGATGGCTCGACCTGTCCCTGACCGATCTCTTCGCGCGACCGACCGACAATGATCTCGCCGAGATCGACGCGCAGGGGGTCTTGCGCGAAGCGGCCGAGCGACTCCGCGCCTTGGCCGGTGAGCCCGGCGAACAGGGCCTGCGGGCCATGGCCGCTCTCGAACGCCTCTACGTTGAACATCAGAGGGCCCAGCGGATCGGGGCCGCCTGATGTTGATCCGCGAGGTCACGATCGAGAACTTCCGAAAGTTTCGGGCGCCGGTGCGAGTCGCGGGCTTCAGCCGGGGGCTCAACCTGGTCTGCGAGGCCAACGAAACCGGCAAGTCGACTGTTCTGGAGGCGGTTCGGGCGGCGTTCTTCGAGCGCCACGGCGCCAAGAGCGAACGGATCAAGTCGTTCAGGCCGCACGGCGACGAAGTGGCCCCGACGGTGACCATCGTCTTCGAGGTGGCCGGCGAGACCTGGACCGTCACCAAGCAATTCCTCCAACATCCCAGCGTCAGCCTCATCGGCCCGACGTCCCGCCATCAGAGTGATGAGGCCGAGGAGAAGCTGCAGTCGCTGCTCGGTTTCGCGCGGGCGGGAAATCGCGGGGCCGATGATGACAGCCGCGGCGCGCTCGGTCTGCTCTGGGTCGAACAGGGCCAGTCTTTCATCCTGGGGGCGCCCGGCCAAACGGCGCGTCGCACCCTGGAAGATGTCCTGGCCGGCGAGGTCGGCGCCGTCACCGGCGGGCGGCGCACCGTGGCGGTCGTTCAGGCGGTCGAGCGCGCCCTGACGGAATTCCTGACCGCCACCGGTAAGCCGACTCGCCGTCTTCTCGAAGCGCAGCAGGCGGCTGGCCATGCCGAGCAGGCATTTAACGAAGCTCAGGCGGAACTTCGTCAGTTCGAGGAGGTGCTGGGGCAGCTCGAGGCCAAGCGCGGCGAACTGCGCCGTGTCGTGCGCGATCTCGGTGACGCCGAAGCCACAGAGCAGGCGAACGCTCTGCGTGCGGATCTGGACCGCGCTCGGCTGGCTGCGGAGCGCCTGCAAAACAACCAACTGCTGTTTGAGCGGGCGGTTGGGGAACGCGCTCGAGCCCAGACCCAGGTCGAGACCAGGGTCGAGGAGAGGGCTCGTCTTGAGTTGGCCGCGATCAGCCTCGCGCAGGCGCAGGCGAAGGCCGACGAGCACGGCCAGGTTCTGAGCGCCGCGAAATCCGCCGAGACGTCCCACGCCCAGGCGCTCGAACAGGCGCGGAAGGCTTTGACCCAAGCCGAAACCGCACGGGAGTCAGCGGTCCGTGCGCAGCTGGCCGCCGATCGCACGCGCGCTCTGCAGGCGGCCTTCGCCAGGTTGGATCGCTGTAAGGCGATCACCGACGCGCTGGTCGTTCAGGAAGCTATCATCAAGGCCGAGGCGATCGATGCGGGGCGGCTTGAGCGCCTCGATCAGTTGGATCGCGCGGTGCTCGATGCGCGATCAGCCTGTGAAGCCGGGGCGGCCGTGGTTGAAGTCCGTCTTGAGCCGGGTGCGGCGGAGGTCCGCGTCGACGGCGAGCTGCTCCGTGGCGACCTACGCCGCGCCGCGGCCCACCCCTTATCGCTGGTGATCGATGGCGTCGGGCGCATTGACGTCACTCCGCCCGCCACGGGTGAGGCGGCGGCCGTCCGTTTGCGTACGGCGGAGCAGGATCTCGGCGCCCTGTTGGCTCAGTTGGGCTACGGCGATGTCTCCGCCGCCCGGGCTGGCGCCCGTCGTCGTCGCGAAGCGGAGGCAGAGCACAAGACCCTCGAAGGGCGGCTCACGGGCGAATGCCCGGCGGACTCTGCCCTCGGCCTTGCGGCAGGACTCCCAGCCCTGCGCGCGGGCTTGGCTGATGTCACCCGTCCTGCGCCGAAGGAAGCCGACGATGCGGCGCTCAAGGCGGGGGCGCTGGCCGCCGACGCAGATTTGCAGGCGGCGCGGGCGGCAGAGAAGGCCGCGCTTGGCCGCCGCGACGGATCGGCAGAGGCGTTGCAGGCGGCCCAGTTGGCCGAAGTGCGCCTGGCCGGCTTGCTGGACGCGGCCAAGACCCACCATGATCGAATGACGTCGGAACTCACAGCGGCCGAGCAGCAGGCGAGCGACGAGGCTTTGGGCGAGGCACTCCGCCAAGCCTCCGCGGCGGAGGCCCTGGCCAATGACGCCCTGACAGCGGCGCAGAGGGCCGCCGAGGGCCTGGACCCGACCGTATTGGCGCGGCGCCTCGAAACCACGGAGCGGCGGCGCCAAAGCCTGTTCGACGCCCAGCTTGAACTCGCTCAGACGCTTGCACGTCTTGAGGAGCAGGCGAAGACGCTCGGCGCCGCGGGGCCTGCCGCGCGCGCCCAAGCCGCCCAGGAGGCTGCGGATCTGGCGCGGACGAATGCGGCGCGGCTCGCCGAAGAAGCGGTGGTGCTTCAACTGCTGAAGACCACCATCGACACCGCTCAGGCCGAAGCGTCGCGGCGGTATCTGGCGCCGATCACTGAACGCGTCGCCCCCTACATCCGGCGTCTGCTGCCGACGGCGTCGCTGGCGTTCGGGGAGGATCTCCGGCCAAGCCGTCTAACTCGCGGGGGCCTTGAAGAGGCTGCCGACGACCTCAGCAAGGGGACTCAGGAGCAGATCGCGGTCCTGACCCGACTCGCCTTCGCCGACCTGCTGCTCGCCCGTGGCAAGCCGGCCTCCCTAGTGCTCGACGACGCCCTGGTGTTCGCCGACGACGACCGCTTCGAGACGATGACCGAAATCCTCACGGAGGCCGCGTCGCGCATGCAGGTCATCGTTCTCAGTTGCCGCACCTCAGCCTACCGACATGTCGTCGAGGCCACGCGCCTCACTCTGGAGCGCTGACGCCGCCGTGGACCGGCTCAACTGCGGATTGTGAATTTCCGCATGATGCTGAAATGATTGTATGGTTCAGCTTAATCAACCTAGGGGGCCGAGCATGGCCGACGGCGACGCTCTTATTCCTATTCGCGATCGGCTGCTGAAGGAGCGCACTGCGCTTCTGGACCTGTCCACTCGCAACCGCCTGCTGAACACCCCCCTGCGGACCAAGAATAATCGCGCAATCGAGATCGTCGACGAGAAGTCGACCGAGGTCTTCAGACTGCTGACGTCGAACAGGGCGCTCAGCTTCATCCCCGGTGTTCAACTCAGCGAGGCGGACCGGGCCGAACTCGATCCGGACGATACGGTCACCGGCGGAATCCCACAGCCGGAGGATGACACGGTCGACGATAAGGGCCGGGCGTCGCGCCATACCGACACCCGCCTGCAAACGCGTCTTACGTCAGAGGGCCTTCAGAAGCGCCTTTTCGACATCTGGTATGACGCCCAGACCCTGGAGCAGGAGCAGGGTGTCAACATCCTTTACCTCGCGGTCGGCCTACTTCGCTGGTTCGATACGGACACGTCCGACGTGCCCCGGCACGCACCTTTGATCCTGCTACCCGTGAAGCTGGAGCGCACCAGCGCGGCTGACAAGTTCAAGCTTCGCTGGCGGGACGAGCCGCCTTCGCCGAACTTGACGCTACAGGCCAAGATGAAGGCCGAGTTTGCCCTCAGGATCGAGGATTTCAAGGACGAGGATGAGGTCGATCTGGCCGCCTACTGCGCGCGGGTCGCCGAGACCATTTCCAACAACAAGCGTTGGGAAGTGCTGCCTGACTCCATGGTGTTGGGATTCTTCTCCTTCTCGAAGTTCCTGATGTATCGGGACCTCGATCCCGACAACTGGCCCAAGGAAGCGGGAATCGACACGCGCGAGATGATCGGCGCGTTGCTGCGCGACGGCTTTCCTGAAAGCGATCCTCTCGTCGGCGAGCATGACGCCATTGATGATGTAATCAGGCCGATCGAACTCCACCACGTTGTCGACGCTGACAGTTCCCAGACGGTCGTCATCGCGGAGGCCGCCGGCGGGCGATCGCTGGTGGTCAAGGGGCCGCCCGGCACGGGTAAGTCCCAGACGATCACCAACATCATCGCCGCCGCCGTCGCGCGCGGGAAAAAGGTCCTGTTCGTCGCAGAAAAGATGGCGGCGCTCGATGTCGTCCACCGCCGTCTGCGTCAGGTCGGGCTCGGCCCGCTGACGCTGGAACTGCATTCGAACAAGGTCAACAAACGAACGGTGCTGGAAGAACTGAAGCGCACCCGTGACGCCCAGCATCGCCCTGCGCGCGGTGACTTGAGCGTCATCGAAAAGCTGGGCGAGACTAGCGGTTTCCTCAATTCCTTCGCCAAGCGGTTGCATGAGCCGCTGAAACCCAGCGGTCTGACACCGCAAACGATCCTAGGCCTTCTGGCGCGGTCGCAGGAATCGACTGCCCCCTCGGGCTACCTGCTGTCTGACGCCGAACAGTGGGACCGTGAAGCCGTAGCTGCGCGCCGCGCTGTGATCGCCGATGTCGCCGAGCGATCGAGGGCCCTGGGACCCGTGCCAGGCAACGTCTGGCGCGGGGTCCGCCGTGACGCTATTGATCCCGTCGAACGGCAGGCGCTGGGAGGCCGTCTTCAGGCATTGGCCGCCGCGAACGCGGAGGCCGAGCGGCACGCGCGCGTAGCAACGGACGCGCTCGGAGCGGCGTCGCCCAAGACAGGTGCCGACCTGCACTCGTCACTGGCGTTTCTGTCGTTGGTGCCGCTTCCGGCAGGCCTCGACCGGTCCGCCCTGACCGCGGCAGCGTGGAGTGACCTCGACGACCTTCAACGCTTGATCGAAGCTGGGCGCGGCTATGTCGATGCCTGGGCGAGCGCCGAACCGGCCTTCAACGCGGCGGGCCGGACCGCCGACTACGGACCGGTCCGCGCGGCGATCGTGACCAAGGGGGCGAACCTCCTTCGATTTCTAGACGGCGACTATCGCGCTCAGATCGCGCTGCTTCGCTCGTATGTCACGGACCCACTGCCGAAGACGCCTTCGGAGCGTGTGGCCCTGATCGACAGGATGACCACCGCCCAGACTGCCAAGGCCGCATTCGTCGCCGCCGAACCGGCCGGCTCTGCGTTCGGGACCGCCTGGAAAAGCGAACGATCAGACTGGGACCAGCTCGAAGCCGTCCTCGCATGGCGCCGGTCCCACGGCGATTTGCCGCCGGCCGTCTGGTCACACCTCTCCGATACCGGCGACATCGCGCTGATCGAGAACGCGCGGATCGGTCTGGACAAAGCCTTGCCGGACTTCGACGCCCGGCTCGACGCGGTTGTCGCAGAACTCGATCTCGACCTGAAGCGAGCGTTTGGCGTCACCGCCGTGCCGGCGATCCCGCTCGATGCTATGGATGCTCGTCTGGGCGAATGGCTCGACGACCTGGAGGGGCTTAGCCGCTTCATTGCATTCGCCTCGCGGGCCAGAGTCCTGGCGGAACTGGGCGCCGGAGCCTTGGTTGATGGTCTTCATGACGGCAGCCTGGACCATAAGACGCTCGGCCCCGCTTTCGAGCGTTCCTACGCCGAGGTCCTGCGCGTCACCCTGTTCACCGCGTGGCCAGAACTGCGGGCCTTCGACGGCGAGGGCCACAACAATCAGGTCGCCTTGTTTCGACAACTCGACAAGGCACGCATCGGTTTGGCGCAGGAACAGATCGTCGCCGCTCATGCCGACGGCCGCCCGCGTGGGGCGGCAGGGATCGGTCCGCTTGGCGTGCTCAACGCTGAAATCGCCCGCAAACGTGGCCACAAGCCCATTCGCGTCCTGCTGGACCAGGCTGGCCCAGCGATCCAGCAATTGAAGCCGGTCTTCATGATGAGTCCGCTGTCCGTCGCCCAATTCTTGAAACCCGGGGGCACGCAGTTCGACCTTCTGGTCATGGACGAAGCTAGTCAGATCGAGCCGGTGGACTCGCTGGGCGCCATCGCCCGCGTCAACCAGATCGTCGTCGTCGGCGACGAGCGTCAGCTACCGCCAACCGCCTTCTTCAAGAAGTTGACCGGCGAAGACGATCCTGAGGAGACCGACGACGGCATCACCATTCAGGCCAAGGACGCCGAGAGCATTCTGGAACTCTGCCTAGCCAAGGGTGTGCCGCACCGCATGCTGAGTTGGCACTATCGCTCAAAGCACCAGTCGCTGATCGCGGTCTCGAACCGGGAGTTCTACGAGAACAAGCTGTTCATCGTGCCCAGTCCCTACGACGCCGTTGCCGGCATGGGTTTGAAGTTCAACCTGATGAAGGACACGGCCTACGATCGGGGCGGAACGCGAACAAATCCCAAGGAAGCCAAGACTATCGCAGAGGCCGTGATCCATCACGCCCGAACCAGCCCCGATCAGACCCTGGGTGTCGCGACGTTCTCGGTGGCGCAGCGTCAGGCGGTCCTGAAGGAATTGGAACTGCTGCGTCGCGCTAACCCTGACGTCGAGGACTTCTTCAGTGCGGCTTCGAACGAGCCGTTCTTCGTCAAGAACCTGGAGAACATCCAGGGCGACGAACGCGACGTCATTTTCATCTCGGTGGGCTACGGCAAAACCGAGACGGGGTATCTCGCCCACGCCTTCGGCCCCCTTAGTGGCGAAGGGGGCGAGCGTCGGCTGAATGTCCTTATCTCGCGGGCCAAGCTGCGGTGCGAGGTCTTCTGCAACTTCACTGGCGCCGACATCGATCTTGAACGGTCCAGAGCTAGAGGCGTCACCGCCCTGAAGCTGTTCCTGACCTTCGCCGAGACCGGCAACTTCGGCTTGGGCGAAGTCACCGGCGAGGATTTCGACAGCGAGTTTGAAATCCAGGTCTGCGAGCGGCTTCAGGCCTTAGGCTATGACGTCAAGCGCCAGATCGGCGCCTCGGGTTTCCGCGTCGATCTTGCCGTCTCGGACCCCGACAAGCCGGGCCGGTTTACCCTCGGCATCGAGTGCGATGGCGCACAGTTCCATTCGTCGCGGTCCGCCCGAGATCGCGACAGGCTACGTCAGCAGGTGCTGGAGGCCCATGGCTGGATCATTCATCGCGTCTGGAGCGCCGATTGGTATCTTCGCCCGCAGGCCGAACTGAAAAAGATCGTGGACGCCATTGCGGCGGCCAGAGCCGAGTGGTCGGCACGCGACGACGACGGCTTCAAACCCGCCCGGGCCGTGCCGGTGTCGTTTGAGGGCGAACGGGTCGGCGAGGATCTCGATGTTGTCACGGCCGTGATGGAGGCGGGCTCCGCCTTCGTGTCGCAAGGCAACCGCTATGTGGAAGCGGACTTCCCGGTAAACCGGTCTATCGAACCGCACCTAACGCCCATGGCCCAGATGGCGGCCTACGTCGTCAAGGTCGTCGAGACCGAGGGCCCGATCCATTTGGACGAGATCACCGCCCGCATCCGCATCCTCTGGGGTCTCGGTCGCGCTGGCTCGCGTATTCGCGCGGCCGTAGAGCGGGCGGCCAAGGCGGCGGCGCAACATGGCTTGATCGTTGGTGGCCCGTTCTACTCGACGCCGGAGCAGGCCGTGGTCACCAGGGACCGCTCTCTGGTCGTGTCGCTGACCCTCCGTAAACCGGAGGCACTGCCGCCCGCCGAGATCGATCACACCCTCCTGATGATCGTCGACGCCAATTTCGGGGCGGGTCGTGATGACCTTGTGCAGGCGGCGTCACGCGCGTTCGGCTTCGCGGCGACCAGCACGCAGTTGCGCGAGGTTCTTCACTTAGGCATCGGTCGATTGGAGACGAGCGGGGCCGTAGCGGTAAAGGGCGACCTGATCGTGCGAAAGATTCCGCCATGAGTTGGTTAGCTTCCTACGGAGTTCCGCTCGACCAAGGCGCGAGGTCTCCTCCCGGGTGACGGCCTCAGGTCTGCTTATGGCGCGTTGCGGCCGAGCGCTTACCGCCCCTGTGCTCACATTGGAGTTCGATCGACCGGCTAGTAGACAGTTGGGCAAGTGATTTCGCGCAGGATCTAGGGAACCCTGGTTGGCGCGAGGGCTTCACGCTTTGATCCTAGAGGAGCGATCATGAGCGACAACACCTATGGCGTGAGCGGCATCGTTGGTTCGTCCACAACCTCACTC
>NZ_JAUYQL010000057.1 GCF_030697305.1 Phenylobacterium sp.
CTGCGCATGCGCTTCGGCATCGGCATGAACACCGACCACACCCTCGAAGAGGTCGGCCAGCAGTTCAGCGTCACCCGCGAACGCATCCGTCAGATCGAGGCCAAGGCCTTGCGCAAGCTCAAGCACCCCAGCCGCAGCCGCAAGCTGCGCAGCTTCCTCGACAGCTGACGCCGGCCGGTCTGCTTCGATGAGCTGGCTGACCGACAGGCTGACCACGTTGATGGAGGAGCGGGAGCTGAGCGTGCGCGCCGTCGCGCGACAGCTCGCGCTCGAGCGATCGCGCATGGCCAAGATCGTCGCCGGCGCGGCGATTCCGAACGAAGACCTGGTCAAGCGGTTCGCCCGCTACTTCGGCGAGCAGGTCGAGGTATGGGTCAGCCACGCCGAGCGGCGCGATGATACGCGGTCGTTGGACGGCGCGAGCTGGTTCAGCATCCTGGAGCCGCGAAAGGCGCTGAAGCTCGACGCGCGTTACGGCGCCCAGCATCGCGACGGCGAACCTACCGTCTATTAGGGCGCGCCCTTAGCGCCAGCCGTAGTTGAAGCTCAGGCTGATCCGCTCGGCCTTGGCGCGATTGGCCGGCACCTCGTGGCGCAGCCAGCTCTCCCACATCAGCACCGTGCCGGCCTTCGGCGTCAGATAGACGAAGCTGCGGGCGGTCTCCTCCGCGTCGGTGCGCCGGGGCGGAGCGGCCATCATCAGCGGCAGGCGGGGATCTTCCAGCTTGAGCGCGCTCGCGCCCGGAGGGACAGCCACATAGACCGTCCCGGAGATCACGCTATGCGGGTGGATGTGGCCTGAGTGCGCGGCGCCGGGTTTCAGGACGTTGACCCACAGACTGTCGAGCTTCAGCCGGCCTGCGCCAAGATCCAGCGATAGCGCGTCGGTGAAAGCGACGGCGTGGCGGTCCAGCTTGGTCTTCAGCGTCGCGAACGCCGTGGCGCGCTTGGGCAGGTCGTCTAGCGAGGCGTAGGAGGTGTAGCCGCCGTAGCCTTCGCGGCGGCTCCAGGAGCGGCCCGCCGCGTCCTCGGCCGCCAGCATCTGGCAGGCGTCTTCCAGATCGGCGTTGAAGGCGGCGAACCCTCGCTCTTCGGCGAGGCTGGCCTCATAGACCTGGGTGACGAAGAGCGGGCGCAGCGGCATGAGGCAGCGGCTAGGCGGTCCGCCGGCGGTTGTCAAAGGCCGCTCGCTCAGCCGTAGGCGGGCAGGGAGAACGCCACCACGGCGGCCGGGTCCACCACGACCTCCTCGACGTTGCGCACCTGCACGCCGATGACGTGGAGCTTCAGGAGGTCGCAAAGCGCCTCGCCGTCGACCAGGTCGATGAGCGGCGCGCCGTCGCGGGTCGCCTCGCGGCGAGCCTCGGCGGTGAAGACCCCCGTGGTCAGGATCAGTCCCTTGTCGGCGCGCCCGACCATGGCGCCTCGGAAATCGCGCACCACGCCTGGCCCCACCGAGCCCTTCCATCGCTTGCACTGGAAGAACACCCGGAACGACAGCAAGTTGACCCGCAATACGCCGGCCCCGTCGATGCCGCCGTCGCCGGAGCGGCCGGTGACCTCAACCTTGGTGAAGCCCGCCTCGCGCAACAGGTGCTGGCAGAGCCGCTCGAACCCGTCCGAGGGCATGAGCGCCAGCACGCCCAGCAGTTCGGCGCGCCAATCGGCTTCGGCTGACGCGGGCTTGAGGCGGTTCTCCGACCTGGAGGTCAAGGGCGCGGCTCCTTGCGGGCCGCGTGATCGCGCGGCGGGTGGGCCGTCGCGCCTGACGATACGCGCCAGGGCGCTGCGGATACGCAGAACTGACCGCGCCAGACGTGCCGCGACGCCTGCGAGAGCGTCGCCTGTCCGGCCGCGCACCTTAGGGCGTTATCTGGCTGGGGCGGGCAGGGACCCGGCCTGCGGAGCCGTCGACGCGCCCGGCTCCAACTCAGGATCTAGGGCCTGCTCGATCTGGCCAAGTCTTTCGGTCATGCGGCGTTGCGCCGCCAGAACGCCATAAAAAGCCGCAGCGATTGGGTCCATGGTTCGCGCCTCCCCGAATACAACCATAGGGGGTTCAAGCTTAAGCTTTCGCGTGGAAGCGTGGTGAACCGAACCTTGCGCTTGTTCGGCCTGCGGCGATGCGCGCTACGCCCGACCGGGCGCGGTGATTGCGCTGAGGGCTTGTGATAAGTATATCCGCTGGCCCGGCTCTGGCTCCGCGATGTTCAGCGGGCCGACGCCGTCGCATTGGAGTGTTCGCGCCGATGATGCTGACCATGATGAAGGCCAAGCTGCACCGCGCGACGGTGACCCAGGCCGATCTTCACTACGAAGGCTCCATCACCATCGACAGCGATCTGCTGGAGGCTTCGGGCATCCTGCCGCACGAGCAGGTCGACGTGCTGAACATCGACACCGGCGCGCGCTTCACCACCTATGCGATCGAGGGCGTGCGTGGTTCGCGGGTGATCGGTGTGAACGGCGCCGCGGCCCGCCTGGTCCAGCAGGGCGACAAGGTGATCATCATCTCCTACTGCCAGTTGGCCGCGGAAGAGGCGCGCAACTACCACCCTTCCGTCGTGTTGCTGGGCGAAGGCAACGAGATCAAGTCCGTAGCGTGAAATCGCGCGCGGTGGCCGCCGCCTTCATCGCGGCGGTTTGCGCGCTGGCGCTCGCCGCCTGCGGATCCGACCTGCCGCCCGACGTTGACCAGACGGCGCTCACCGACGCGATCTCTGGCGCGGTAGGCGATCCGTCCACCTGCCTGCTGGTGGCCGAGGCCGCATCGGGGCGCGTGATCTACCGCTACAACACCCACATGGTCTGCGCGCGGCAGCTTGCGGCCTGCGACGCGCCCGACAGCCGCCGGGTTGGCGATCTGCTCAAGGCGGTGGCCGCGGACGGGCGGTCGCGCGCGTCGACCTGCGACAATCCGAAGGACGCCGCGCGCACCATCGCCTGGAGCGCAGGGCCGGTGACCGGACGCAAGCTGGTCTATGCCGCGGTCATGGATGGGGAACGCACGTTCCCCAGCCGGATCATGACCGAGCGCATAGACGCAGCCCTGCGCAATGCCGGCCTCGCCCGCTAGCGGGTCAGCTCGTAGAGACCTGAAACGTCGATCCGCACCCGCAGTTCGCCCGGCGACACCGGCGTGGAGTCGGCCTTCTCCATCCGCGCCATCGACACCATCGGCATCGGCGGCGGGGAGGGCGAGTAGCCGCCACCTTCGCTCAATGACACCAGTCGCCCGATCCGATAGCCGGTGGCCCGCGCGTAGAGGTCGGCCTTGGCGCCCAGCGCCTTGACCGCGGCCTCGCGCGCGGCGTTCTCAGCCGTGGTGGGATCATTCAGGCCGAAGCTGATGCTGTTCACCTGGTTGGCGCCGGCCTCCACGGTGGCGTCGACGGCGGCGCCCAGCTTCTTCAGGTCGCGCACGGTGATGCTCACCTGGTTGGTCGCCTGGTAGCCGCTCAGGCGCGGGGCGACGTTCTGCTCATAGACATACTGGGGGTTCAGGTTGAGGCCCGAGGTCTGGATGTCGCGCTCGGCGATACCCGCGCGACGCAAGGCCGCGATCACCTGGGTCATGCGCGTGGCGTTGGCCTGCATCGCTTCGCTGGCGGTCTTGGCCTCGGTCATCACGCCCAGGCTGATGGTGGCGATGTCCGGGGCGGCGCGCACTTCGCCGTAGGCCTGCAGGTTCAGGGTGGTGGCGCGGAACATGGTGTCGGCGGCCGGCGCCGTCTGGGCGAACGCGGGCGGCGCGGCGACAGCAGCGGCCATCAGGACGCAAAGTGTGGCGGCGCGGAGCGAGGATTTCATCGGGGCAGTCTCCAGAGGGCAGCAGGGATCGGCTGCGCAGACCTAGCGAGCGCCACCTGAATGCAGGCTGTACGCGCTGGCGGGCTGCGCGCAAGGCCCGCGAGCGCGTCGACAAGCGCCGTGGCGGACGCTACACACGGCCCCGCTGGGCCTGTAGCTCAATGGTTAGAGCCGGCCGCTCATAACGGTCTGGTTGCAGGTTCGAGTCCTGCCGGGCCCACCAGCGCGCTTTCAAGGGGCGGATCTACCTTAAGTCCCTGTCTGCAAACAGCTTCTCACGTCGCACTGTGACACATTCGTGCGCCGCCATGAGTGAGCGTGAGTTGGCGAAGTATCCCGGATTGTTCGCCGCGATGGCGGTGTTTGGTGCGTGAGGAAGCGGATCCCGGACGATCTCCGGCAGGTTTAGGGTCGTCGGACATCAGGCGGAGCTTGAAGACCTCGGGCCGCAACGACGCGGTCGGGCGGTATCACTCCGAAATGGCTGAGATCGCGGAGCACTTCAAAACGCTTCGCGCTGAGCTTGAGGCCAGAGGGACTATCGAACACGGGCTGTCCCGGGCAGGATCGAACTGCTCGGCCGCGCTGAGGTGGAGAAGCTCGCCTCGATTTATCTGGATGATTTGGCGCTATAGTCGGGCTTCTGCCGGACGCACCAGCAGGGCTCCGCCAGTGTCCAGTCACATCCACGATGCTAGCATAAGACGTTGAATCTATAATCTATCTTCCAGGCTCGCCCGCGAACTGCCGCGGGCTGCCACGAAGTTTGTTGATACGATTTCATCCTCGGCGCCAATCTAAGACGGCAAGCCCACTTTTCGCACTCAGACTGGATGGGCAGCCGTCCTCGCACTGAACCAAGGGCATTCGAAAGGGCTGACTACAAATGGCGCGCTCCGACTTGCAGAATAAGGTTGCGCTGATCACCGGCGGCTCTCGCAGCATCGGCGCGGCGATCGCGGTTGAGCTGGCCGGGCGGGGCGCGAAGGTCGTCGTCAACTTTGTTTCGAACGCAACGGCGGCAAAGGATGTCGTGCGCGTCATCGAAAGCAACGGGGGGACGGCCATCAGTGTGCAGGGCGATGTCTCCCAGCAATCCGATGTCGTCGCCCTGATCCATGAGACGGTCAAGCAGTTCGGGCGGATCGATATTCTCGTCAACAATGCCGCGATGCAACGCAGGCAGCCGTTTCCGAATGTCGATCCGATCTACTTCCACGAAATGTTCGGTACGAACGTCCTTGGCCCTATCATGGTGACGCAGGCGTCGCTGCCGCATTTTCCTGCATCGGGCGGCCGTGTCATCAATCTGTCGTCGCGGGTTTCATTCAGCGGCGGAAGCGGCGACACGGTCTACGCCGCGACCAAGGCGGCGGTTCGGCGCTTGACGCAAAGCTTTGCGAAGGAACTCGGCCCCCGCAATATCACGGTGAACTGCGTCGCGCCCGGTATGATCGAAACGGAGGGCTCCGCTGATCTGCCGCCCGGCTATCGCGAACGGACGTTGAGCGAAACACCGCTTGGACGGATCGGCCAATCAGACGACATCGCGGCGATCGTCGGATTTCTGGCCTCTGAGGAGTCGCGCTGGCTCACTGGCCGCACGCTGTTGGCCGACGGCGGAAAGAGCGATTATTGGTGACCGGGGACAGCGTCCCCGTGGCCGACGTGAGTCCTGCCGGACCCACCGGCGGCGTTCCAGCGATCTGCCTGATGCAAATCCGCCAGAGACATGCCGGCGCGGCGAAGTCGTCTCTCTGACCCCGCCGCACCTGCGCGTCTTATTTGATGTTGAACATCTCGAAATACTTCGGCAGCGGCCACAGCTCGTCGTCGATCACGCCTTCCAGGGCGTCGGCGGATTTGCGCACCGACAGCATGAGCGGGCAGATCTTCTCCGAGCAGAATTTCAGATGGGCTTCGATCGAATCGAAATCGTGCTTGCCGATCTCCGCCTGCAATTTGGCGACATCCGCCATCATCGCATTGGCGTTCTCGACGGCGCCGCCCAGGCCATTGTCGGAGAGTCCGAGCTTGGCCGCTTTCGACACCGCCGTGATATGCGCGACCGCCGCCGGATAGATCTTGGTGGTGGCGATGTTGATGACCAGCTTGGCCTCGACCTCGATGGATTGAACGTATTGCTCGGCATAGACGTCGAAGCGGCTCGCCAGTTCCTTGGGCGACAGAACGCCGGTGGTCTCGAACAGCTCGACGATTGGCTGTTCTTTGAACACGGGCAGGGCCTCAGCCGAGGTGCGCAGATTGCGCAGCCCGCGCTTTTCGACCGCTTCCTTGTGCCAGTCCATCGAATAGCCGTTGCCGCCGAAGACGACCTGGCCGTGCTTCTCCATCACTTCCTGCAGAACGACGATGACCGCCTGGGTCTGGTCGGATTTCGAGGCGAGGGCGGCTTCCAGCTTTCCGGCCATCCAGTTCAGCGAGTCGGCCAGGATCGTATTCATCGCCACCAGCGGACCAGACACCGATTGCGACGAACCGACGGCGCGGAATTCGAAGCGATTTCCGGTGAAGGCGAACGGCGAAGTGCGGTTGCGATCGCCCGGGTCGCGCTTGAATTTCAGGATCTGGGACAGGCCCATGTCCATCATCCCGCCTTCGGCCTTGGCCAGCAGCTCGCCAGTCTTGATGTCCTGGAAGACGCTTTCGAGCTGGTCGCCCAGATAGACGGACATGATCGCCGGCGGCGCCTCATTGGCGCCAAGTCGGTGGTCGTTCGAGGCCGAGGCGATGACGGCGCGCAACAGCGGGCCATAGAGATGCACGCCGCGGATGACTGCGCCGCAGAACAGCAGGAAGTTCAGATTGCTGTGCGGGGTGTCGCCCGGATCGAGCAGGTTGCCCTGGGTGGCGTTGCCGACCGACCAGTTGACGTGTTTGCCCGAGCCGTTGACGCCAGCGAACGGCTTCTCGTGCAGCAGGCACATGAACCCGTGCTCTTTCGCGGTCGACTTCATGATCGTCATCATCAACTGCTGATGATCGGCGGCGACGTTGGCGGCTTCGAAGTAGGGTGCGAGTTCAAACTGACCGGGCGCAACCTCATTGTGGTGCGTCTTGGCCGGGATGCCCAGGCGATAGAGCTTGTCTTCGAAGTCCTGCATGAAGACCTGGACGCGGGCCGGGATCGCGCCGAAGTAATGGTCGTCGAATTGCTGACCCTTGGCGGGCGAGGCGCCAAACAGGGTGCGTCCGCACAGCAGCAGGTCTGGGCGGGCGTTGGCGAAATTCTCGTCGATCAGGAAGTACTCCTGCTCGGCGCCGCAGCTTGAATTGACCGTGCCGATCTCGGTCTCGCCCATCAGAGTCAGGACCTTCTGGGCGGCCTTGTTGACCGCCAGGTTCGAGCGCAGCAGCGGGATCTTCTTGTCCAGCGCTTCGCCGGTCCAGGAGACGAAGACGCTGGGGATCATCAGGACGGCGCCATTGGCGGTCGTCATGACGAAGGCCGGGCTGGTCGGGTCCCAGGCGGTGTAGCCGCGCGCAGCGTTGGTCATGCGCAAGCTGCCATTGGGGAAGGAAGAGCCGTCCGGCTCACCCTTGATCAGCAGGCTGCCAGTGAATTCCGTGATCGATCCACCTTCCGGATTGGTGATGATGAAGCCGTCGTGCTTCTCCGCGGTGATGTTCGTCATCGGATAGAAGACGTGGGAGAAGAACTTGGCCCCCTTGGCCATCGCCCATTCTTTCATTGCGGCGGCGACCACCTCGGCGACGGTGGGATCGAGCGCGGCGCCCGTCATCACCGTGTTCTTCATCGCCTTGAAGGCGTTCTTGGAGAGCGCCTCTTCCATGGTGGCGAGATTGAAGACGTCGCTGGCCCAGATGTCCTTCAGAGGCTCGGTCTGGGTGTAGGTCTTGGAGACGCGGTTGGTGATCTGCGCGATCGCCTGCGCCCGCGATTGATTGGAACTCATGAATTCGCCCTTTGCCCGAATGTCTGCCTTGAGCATCAGCAAGCCGGGCGGAGACGGGTCAACGAAGTCCGATGCGATCGTTGAAAGCTTGCAGTGAATCGTCCGAACGAGGCGTAGTCGTGCTCAATAAGTATGCGATCTGCACGCATGCGAACTCTCGCCTTTTCGCCAGCAAGGCGCGGAACTGGCAGAGCTGTCGCTTGATGACTGCGTGTCTTGCCGCGGGCGGCAGGCGCTGTGCAGCGGGTGGTCGACGGTGTCGTCCGCGGCTTCTACAGCCACTGCGCCCGTTTGAAGCGCGAATAGAGGATGGCGCAGAGCACGACGATCACGCCGACCACCAGGAAATAGCCGTAGCGCCAGCGCAGCTCGGGCATGAAATCGAAGTTCATGCCGTAGATACCGGCGATGGCGGTGGGCACGGCTAGGATCGCGGCCCAGGCGGCGAGGCGGCGTGTGATCGTGCCCTGTCGCTGCTGCTCCAGCAGGGTGCTCGCCTCGAACACCGACGACAGCACGTCGCGCAGGGTCTCGACCAGCGAGGCGACCCGGCGGATGTGGTCGAGCACGTCGCGGAAGTAGGGGCGCACCTCCGCGTCAATGCACGGCATGTCATGATGGACCAGCCGCGAGATCACCTCTTCCATGGGCCCCAGGATTCGCCGAAAGCGCATCAGCTCGCGCCGCAGGGTGAAGATGCGGGTGATCTGCTCGCGGTTCAGGAAGGCGTCGAGGGCGTAACGCTCCATGGCCAGCACTTCCTCCTCGATCTCCTCGACGATCGGCAGATAGCCGTCGACGATGAAGTCGAGCACCGCGTGGAGGACGTAGTCGACCCCGTGCTTGAGCTGGCTGGGCGCGGCCTCCAGATGCTGGCGCAATTCGACGTGGCCGCGGGCTGAGCCGTGCCGCACGGTGATGATGTAGTGCGGGCCGATGAAGATCGCGGTCTCGCCATAGGCGATCTCGCCGCCCTCCAGGTGGGCGGTGCGGGCGACCACGAAGAGATCATCGCCGTAGATGTCGACCTTAGGCATCTGCCGCGCGTTAGTGGCGTCTTCGACCGCCAGGGGATGCAGTCCGAAGCGCGCCTGCAGCACGGCCAGCTCGCCGACCGCCGGGTCGACCAGCCCAACCCAGGCGAACTCGTGCTCCGCCACATCGAGGCTCTCCGGCGACATCGGGTCGATCTCGCGGATCCGCTCGCCGTTCCGATACACATAGGCCGCAACGACTGGCATTCGTCCTCCACGCAGGCTCGCAGACCGCCTATTCGCTAGCGCTGTTTTGGCTCCGCGGCGAGCCCGGCGACGGGGAGCGGGTTCAACCGACCATCCGGTCGCGCCCTGCCCAGAAGGCGGCGCGCAGTTGCTTCTTGTCGACCTTGCCGACCGAGGTGGCGGGCAGGGCGTCCATGAAGTCGATGCGCTTTGGCGTCTGCACTGGACCCTTGCGGGCGCGCACGTGCTGCATCAACGCCTCGGCCTCGACCTGGGCGCCGGCGCGCAGCACCACGGCGGCGGCCACCGCCTCGCCCCACTTGGCGTCGGGAACGCCGAACACCGCGACCTGGGAGACCGCCGGGTGGGCGCTGAGCGCGTCCTCGACCTCGCGCGGATAGACGTTGAAGCCGCCGGTGACGATCATGTCCTTGCGGCGGTCGACGATGTAGAGATAGCCCCGCGGATCGGCGCGGGCGACGTCGCCGGTATGCAGCCACCCGTGCTGGGTGGCCTCGGCGGTCAGCTCCGGCAGGTTCCAGTAGCCTTCGAAGGCGTGGACGCTGCGCACGCAGATCTCGCCGGGCTCGCCCTGCGCCACCTCCGACCCGTCCTCGTTCAACAGGCGCACGTCGACCCCCGGAACCGGCACGCCGCATGAGCCGAAGCGCTCCGGATTGGCCGGGTCGTGGTCGGCCTTGCTGAGGACGCTGATCGGATAGCATTCCGACTGGCCGTAAAGCTGCGAGAACACCGGGCCGATGCGCTGCATGCCCTCGATCAGCCGGCTAGGGGACATCGGCGATGCGCCGTAGAGCAGCAACTCCAGGGAGCTGAGATCGGCTGTATCCAGATCGGGGTCGTCCAGCAGGCCGTAGATCATCGTCGGCACCATCAGCGCCATGTTGATCCGCTCGCGCGCGATGGTGTCGAGCACGCCGCGGCTGGAGAAGCCGTTCATCAGGTGCACCCGACCACCCTTGAACAGGGTCGGCAGGATCTTCTGGCCGGTGACGTGGCTGATCGGGGCGACGGCGAGGTAAATGGGATTATCGGGGATCTCGAAAGCGCCCAGCACCGCGCCCGGCCGCGCGGCGGCGGCGACATGGCGGGTGACCACGCCCTTCGGCCGCCCGGTGGTGCCGCCGGTATAGTTGAGCACCGCCAGGTCGTCGGCTTGGGCGAGGTCGCGGGCGGTGACCGCGCCGGCGTCTTGCGCCGCGGCCAGAAGGTCGATCCCGTAGTCGGCCTGGCCCAGCGTGAAGAACACGCCGACGCCGGCCTGAGCCGCCAGTTCCGCGCCGCGCGCGCCGTGCCGGGGCACATCGACGACCAGGGCGTCGGCCTCGGCGTTGCCGACCTGATACAGATGGTCGTCCAGTGAGCCGATGGGGTGCAACGGCGTCAGGCTGAGACCGTTGGCCTGGGCCGCGACGCCGGCGCACCAGGCCTCGACGCGGTTGCCCGCCAACAGCGCCAGGCGTTTCCCACGAACCAGTCCGTGGGCCGCATACACGCTCTGGAAGCGGGCGATCAGGTCAAGGGTCTGGGCGTAGGTGATTTCGCCGCCCTCCCAGCTGAACGCCACGCGGTCGGGGTGGCGCGCGAGGACGCGCAGCGACAGGCCGCTGAGCGTGCTGCCCGCGCGTACAGGCTGGTCGGTCATGGCTGCATCTCCCTGACTTCAGCGACGGCCGCCAGGTATTCACGCCGCGTCGTCTCGATGACCTCGGCCACGCCTTGCACCGCGCCGACGCCGGACACCGAGTGTCCGGCGCTCCAAACGTCGACCCAGCGCTGGCGGCCGGGACCCGCCTGGCCGCCCCCGTACATCTCCGCCGAACTGCTGACGCTCACCGCCTCGTCGAGCGAGGCGGGATCGAGGCCGACGGCACGGATCGACGGTAGCAGCATGTTGGTGTTGAGCCCGGTGAAGGCCTTGGTGGTCATCACGTCGTCGAGCGTCGCCTCGACCAACATCGCCTTATAGGCGTCCTTCGCCATGCTCTCGTGGGTGGCGATCAGCTTGGTGCCCATGTAGGCGAGATCGCAGCCGAGGGCGCGGGCCGCCCACAGAGCCTGGCCGTCTGCGACGCCGCCAGCCAGCACGATCGGGCCGTCGAAGATCGCCCGGACGGCGCGCACGAAAGCGAAGGGGTTCATCCAGCCGGTCTGTCCGCCGGCGCCTGCGGTGAGCAGCACCAGCCCGTCGGCGCCCGCCTCGATCGCCTTCTGCGCATGGCGCAGGGTGGCGACGTCGGCCAGCACCAGACAGCCGGCGTCACGCAGCGGCGCGACGACGGCGGCCGGCGAGCCGACGCTGGTGATGACGACCTCGACCTTGGCGCGGATCAGCCTGGCGAGGTCGTCGGCCATTCTCGGCGAGCGGATGATCAGGTTGGCGCACCACGGCGCAGCGGGGGGCTCCACGGCGGCGAGCTCGGCGTTGATGCGCGTAAGCCACGCATCCAACTCCTCGCCCGAACGAGCGTTGGCGGTGGGGAAGGAGCCGACCACGCCGGATTTGCAGGCGGCGATCACCAGATCAGGCCCCGAGACGCGCAGCATCGGCGCTGCGATCAAAGGCAGGCGGAGGCGGCGCGTTATGTTTTCCGGCAGGCGCGCGGCCATCATCTCCATCCCCTACGCGGGCTCTCAGGCACCGCGCTCGACCCAACCTAGTGGCGTGCGAGGGTGCGGCAAGCTCAGTTCTGGACCCAGGTGGCCGATTCATCTGGGCGAGGCGTGAACGCGATGCGTATCCTCGTCCAGCGCGCCATCAGAGCGCGGCGGGAGGATGCGATGCGGAAGACCCTGTCTTTGATTGCAGTGACTTGGGCGGCGATGTCGGCGGGCGCGATGGCCCAACCCGCCCCGCCTGTCGAACCGGACATCACGTTCATCAGCGCCGAGCAGACCGCGGCGCTGATCGCCAAGGCCAAGGCCGAGCGCAAGGACACGGCCATGGCGCCGGTGCAGACCATGGTTCGCGCACCAGGCCTGCGCGCGTTGGTGGAGTATCGGGTCGGCCCGACGCCGGCCTCGATTCACGAGCACGAGGCCGAGCTGTTCTACGTGCTCGAGGGTTCCGGCGCGATGATCGTCGGCGGCGCCCTGACTGACGCCAAGCGGGCCAACGCGAGCAACTTCACCGGCACGGGCGTCAGTGGAGGCGTGACCTATCCCCTGTCCAAGGGGGACTTCTTGTTGGTCCCCGCAGGTACTCCGCACTACTACGCCCAGGTCGGTACGCAGGGCCTGACGGTGATGAGCCTCCACATCCCGGTCGCGCCCTGAGCCGCGCGATGCACGACCACGATCTGGGGCACGGCCGATGACCATGCTACCCTGGCAGGGATGGGCGCTGCTCTCGGCGGTGTTCGCGGCGCTGACCGCGATCTTCGGCAAGGTCGGCGTCGAGGCCATCAACAGCGACTTCGCGACCTTCATCCGGACCATCGTGATCCTTTTCGTGCTGGGAACGATTGTGCTGGCGACGCAGCAGTTCCAGTCGCTGAACGGTGTTTCGGGTCGGACCTATCTGTTCCTGGCGCTGTCCGGGCTGGCCGCCGGAGCATCGTGGATCTGCTACTACCGGGCGCTGAAGTTGGGCGACGCCGCGCGCGTCGCGCCCATCGACAAGATGAGCGTGGTGCTGGTCGCTGTCTTTGGCGTCGCCTTCCTCGGCGAGCGGCTTTCGGCGCGCAACTGGGCTGGCGTGGCGCTGATCGCCGTGGGCGCGGTGCTGGTGGCCCTGAAGCGCTGAGACCGGTCGAAGGTCTCAAGGCCGTAGCTCAGGCCATGCCCCCGTAAGAGCACGCGCGCATGCGCAGGGAAGGGGCCGATCGAGAAATCGGGTCGCGGCATGCCAAAGCACGGGGCTGCAATCTGGGCGCGCGATCACGATGTCACGGTCGTTCCACGATTCCATAACCCGCGGGCGTTATAGGGAGAGGATGTTGCAAGCCGATACCCTGCACCCGCGAGACCTGACGCCGGCGGACGACGCCGCCTGGCGCTTGCTGTGTGCTTCAGAAGTCGGCCTGTCGGGGCCGTTGCTTGGCCCTGATTTCGCGCGCGCGGTCGGAACGGTGCGCGAGGACGCCCGGGTCACGGTGTGGCGCGAGGACGCCGCCGCCGTGGGGTTCCTGGCGCATCATCGCCGCCCAGGCGCCTTTGCACGTCCGATCGGGGCGCCCCTGTCCGATTACCACGGGCTAGTGGCCCGCCAGCGGCTGGACCCGGCCGAGGCGTTGGCCGCGGCAGGCTTGAACGCCTTTCGGTTCACCGGGTTGATCGATCCGACAGGCGCCCTGGAGGGCGCGATCAAGAGCAGCCGCGAGGCGTTCGTTATTGTCCTCGACGGCTCGGCCGAGGACTACCTGGAGGCCCTGCGGGCTGCGAGTCCCAAGCGGTTCAAGAACTATCGCCGCCTAGACCATAAGCTGGAGCGCGATGTCGGCCCGCTGAGCGTCGTGGCGCCCGATCGGTCGATCGAGGCCTTCGAGGCGCTGATCGCCTGGAAGCGCGATCAGCTCGAGCGGACGGGCGGCCACGACTTCCTGCGTCCCGTCTGGACCGACCGGCTCATGCGCAGCCTGCTGGCGCGCACGGACGGGGATTTCCAGGGCCTGATGGTCAACCTGTATGCAGGCGAGCGTCTGGTCGGCGGACATTTCGGTGTGCGCCTGGGCGCCCAGTTCCATCCCTGGATCGCCTCAATGGACCCGGAGCTGGCGGCCTGGTCGCCGGGGCAGGTGTTCCTGTCGCGGGCGATCTCCGCCATGCCGTCGCTGGGTCTCGTGCGCTACGACCTCGGGCCCGGCCACGAACACTACAAGCGCCCCTTCGCGTCGCAGACGGTGAGCGTCCACGAGGGTCTGGCGACGACGCTGCGCCCGGCGGGACGCGCCATGCAGGCGTTCGAGGACACCTGGGCGCTGGCCGGCGCACGGCGCGGCGGGGCGGTGGAGCGTCTGCGGCGCAGGCTGGACGTGATCGCCACGGTGGAGCTGTCGCTGCCGGGCCGCGCGCGCGCGCTGGCCCAGGCGTTCGCCGCCCAGACCCGCAAGCGTCAGGCGGCGGACTCGGAGATCGCCGGATGATCCTTGTGAGCGTGGTGATCCCCACTCAACGCCGTCCCGTAGGCCTGGCCGCGGCGGCCGGTTCGGTGCTGCGGCAGACTGGCGTCGATCCCTCCAGCGTTGAGCTGCTGGTGGTGGACAACGACCAGGCGCCGTCGGCGGAGGCGATGACGCAGGCCCTGGCCGTCCAGGCCCCGTTCGCGGTGCGTTACATCCACGAACCCAGGGCGGGCGTCGCCCATGCCCGCAACGCCGCAATGGCCCAGGCGCGCGGAGATTTCGTGGCCTTCCTCGACGACGACGAGGAAGCGCCGAGCGGCTGGTTGCACGCGCTGCTTGACGTGCAGGCGCGCTTCGACGCCGACGTGGTGTTCGGCCCCGTGCGTGGCCGCCTGCCCGATGAGGCCGAGCAGCATCGGCCTTATCTCGAACAGTTCTTCTCGCGCGTCGGTCCGGACGACGCCGGCCTGCTGGATCACTATTATGGCTGCGGCGACAGCCTGGTGCGCCGTGCGGCGCTGCCGGACGCGCACGCGCCATTCAGCGCAGAGCGCAATCACATCGGCGGCGAGGACGATCTGCTGTTTGGTCAGATGAAAGCGCGGGGCGCGCGCTTCGCCTGGGCGCCCGACGCCTGGGTGTGGGAGGACCCCGCACCGGGACGGCTGAGCCTGCGCTATACGCTGGCGCGGGCCTTCGCCTATGGTCAGGGGCCCTCGGCGGCCTGTGCGGCTCAGAGCCCGCCGGACCGGTTGGGCGTCGCCAAGTGGATGGCGGTGGGGCTGGGACAGGCCGCGGCGTTCGGCGCGCTGGCGCTGGTGAAGTGGGCGGTGCACGCGCAGGATTTCGCCTTCACCCTCGACCGGGCGGCGCGCGGGCTGGGCAAAACCTTATGGTGGGGGCCATTCAAGGTGCAGTTCTACGGTCTGAGCGTGACGGCATGAGTGTGATCCTCGACTGGACCCCGCAGAAGGCGCGCGCCTTCACCCACGAAAACCTGGGGTTCGAGCACGGCCTGCACGAACGCCCGATGTTCACCGACGAGGGCCTTGCCGAGCTGCTGGACCGCTATCCACGCGACAAGCTCGGCGTCTTCACCATGGGCGAGGACCCGGTCGCCTGGACCACGTGGCGGCGCGGCTCGCCCGGCCAGCTCAGTGGCGAGCAGCTGCTGGAAGCGGCCAAGGCCGGGCGGATCTGGCTGAACCTGCGTGAAACCAACCGCTATCTGCCCGCCTATTCAGCGCTGTGCGACGAGATCTTCGCCGACAAGGCGGCCCACGCGCCGTCCGTGCGCACCCTGAAGCGCGACCTGGGCGTGCTGATCTCCTCCGCCAACGCCCAGGTGTTCTACCATCTCGACGTGGCGCTGGTGTCGTTGTGGCAAATCCGCGGGGTGAAGCGGGTGTGGGTCTATCCGGTGGCCGCGCCCTATATCCCCGAAGAGGCGCTGGAGCGCATCGTGCTGCGCGAGACCGCTGAGCAGTTCGCCTTCGAGCCGCAGTGGGACGCCGCGGCCGAGGTCCATGAGCTGACGCCTGGCCGCATGGTCACCTGGCGGCAGAACGCGCCGCACAGGATCGAGAACGGGTCGATGCTGAACGTCTCGCTGTCGATTGAATTCATGACGCCGCGGGCGCTGCTGCGCGCCAATGTAATCTACGCCAACGCGGTGCTGCGCCGGCGCGCCGGCGCGCGACCGCGCATCCAGCAGGGCTTCACCCCGCTGGCCGTCGGCAAGGTGGCGGTGGCCCGGGCGGCCAAGGCGTTGAAGCTGCATGCACCGAACGAGCGCGTGCTGCCGCCGACGTTCCGGCTCGATCCGGCCAAGCCGGGCGTGCTGGAAACCCTCTGAGCCGTCAATTCAAACGCCTGTTGGCTTACGCGGCGTCGCCCGGTTAAGGTTTCGCCCGGCAAGAATTTATCCAGGGAGTCAATGATGGGCGAGGCCTATATCGTCGCGGCGACGCGCACCGCAGGCGGGCGCAGGGGTGGACGGCTGCGGGGCTGGCACCCGGCCGATCTGGCGGCCGCCGTCCTCAACGATCTGGTCGACCGCACGGGCATCGACCCGGCGCGGGTCGAGGACGTGCTAATGGGGTGCGTCTCCCAGGCCGGCGAGCAGTCGGTGAACGTCGGCCGCGGCGCGGTGCTTGCCTCCAAGCTGCCTGAGAGCGTGCCGGCGACCACCATTGATCGCCAGTGCGGTTCCTCACAGCAGGCGCTGCAGTTCGCCGCCCAGGCGGTGATGAGCGGCACCATGGACGTGGTCATCGCCGCGGGCATCGAGAGCATGACGCGGGTGCCGATGTTCATGCCCACCGACCTTCCGGAGAAGAACGGCTTCGGCCACCCCAAGAGTCCAGGCCAGGAAGCCCGCTACCCGGGCATCGCGTTCTCGCAGTTCATGGGCGCCGAGATGGTCGCCGAGAAGTACGGCCTCGTGAAGGACCAGCTCGACGAATACAGCTTCGACAGCCACCAGCGGGCGATCGCCGCTACGCAGGCAGGCGCCTTCAAGGACGAGATCCTGGCGCTCGACGGCGTTGACGCCGAAGGCGGCGCGGTGCGCCACGACGTCGACGAAGGCATCCGCTTCAACATCACGCTCGAGGGCATCCAGACCGTGAAGCTGCTGCGTGAAGGCGGCATGATCAGCGCGGCTTCGGCCAGCCAGATCTGCGATGGCGCCTCGGGCGTCATGGTGGTGTCGGAGCGGGCGCTGAAGGAGCACAACCTCACGCCGCTGGCGCGAATCCACCATGTGTCGATCCTGGGCCACGACCCGGTGATCATGCTGGAGGCGCCGATTCCCGCCACGCACCGGGCGCTGGCGAAGGCCGGGATGAAGATGGACGACATCGACCTGTTCGAGGTGAACGAGGCGTTCGCCTCGGTGCCGGTGGCCTGGCTGCAGGACACTGGTGCGGATCCGGCGCGGATGAACGTCAATGGCGGCGCCATTGCGCTGGGCCACCCGCTGGGCGCATCCGGCACCAAGCTGATGACCACCCTGGTCCATGCCCTGAAGGCGCGAGGCAAGCGTTATGGCCTGCAGACCATGTGCGAAGGCGGCGGCATGGCCAATGTGACGATCGTCGAACGGCTCTGACAATCGGCGGCGCCGGTGATTGGCCGGCGCCGCTCCAGACTTTGACGGGCCGACCGGCGCGGAATTGTCACGTCTGCAAAGATAATTGGTCTGACCGCCCTGCAGGTCAGCCCATCGAACATATTCCACCTTGACGGTGTGCGGTCGCGACCTAGCCTTGATCATAAGGGGAGGGCCGCAATGAGCCTCATACTGATGCTCGTCGCGGCGGCTGCGCCCGCGGCGGCGCAAGTCGAAACACAGGCCGCTGCGCCGTTGCCGCCGCCCGCCGTGGCGCCGGACCAGGGCATCATCGCCTACCCGGCCAGCTTCTTCGCAGACACCTCGCCGACCAGCGCGCTGGACATGGTCCAACGCCTGCCGGGCTTCCAGTTCGACAAGGGTCAGGCCGTCCGCGGCCTAGCGGCCGCCGCCGGCAATGTACTGATCGACGGCGAAGCGCCGGTCGCCAAGAACGATACGCTCGACGAGATCCTCAAGCGCATCCCGGTTTCGGCGGTGCTGCGGATCGAGCTGATCCGCGGCGGCGCGGGCGGCTACGACATGCAGGGCCGGCCGGTGCTGGCCAACGTGGTGCAGCGCGACACCTCCGGCTTCAAGGGCGCAACCACGCTGAGCGCCTCGTCAATCGACGACGGGCGCGTGCTGTCGAATATCCGCACCGAGGGCCAGTGGCGTTGGCCGGGCGGGCGCATCGCCGAGTTCTCGATCCTCTACGGGGCGTTTCCCGATGACTACTGGGGCGACGGGCCGCGGGTCCGCCTGGGCCCCAACGGCGCGACCCAGATCCAGTCGAATTACGAGGCCGAGGGGCGCATCTACCGCAAGTTCGTGACCGGCGCCTACGAGACGCCCCTGGCGGGCGGCAAGCTGCGGTTGAACGGCGCCTACCAGCCTTATGTGCAGGACTTCGAGGTCACCGACCGCCTGATCGTGCCTGGAACGGTGGAGTTGCAGCACGACACCTACGCCTGGGATCAGACCGAGTTCGGCGCCCGCTACACCCGCGACATGTCCGAGCGGATCACCGTCGAGGCGGTCGGCTTCCAGCAATGGCGTGAAGCCCAGCAGGACTCCAACTTCCGCGGCGTTGTGCGGCGACTGTTCTCGCTCAACCGGCAACTCGAGGAGACGGTCGGGCGGGGCCATGTGCAGTTCCGCCAATCGCCGGCGCTGACCTGGGAATTCGGCGGCGAGGCGGCGCTCAACACGCTGGAGGCCGAAACCAAGCTGGTCTCCAACGGCGTGCCCGTCGTGCTGCCCGCGGCGAGCGTGGCGGTGGAGGAGAAACGCGGCGAGGTGTTCGGCACCGTCACCTGGCGGGCCAGCGACCATTTCAACCTGGAAGCGGGCGTGCGCCAGGAACGCACCCACGTCACATCGGTCGGCGATTTCGCGGTAGACAAGACGTATAAATACACCAAGCCGCGGATCCAGGCGAACTGGTCGCCGACCTCCACCGACGAGGTGCGCCTGCGCATCGAGCGGGAGGTCGGGCAACTGGAGTTCAACGATTTCGTCGCCTCGCCGACGGTGGCCAACACCGGCTCGGTCGTCGCCGGCAACCCCGACCTCGCGCCGCAGGACGGGTGGATGTACGAGGGGGTCTACGAGCGACGCTTCGGGCCGGCGACCGCAGTGTCGCTGACCTTCCGCCATCTCGATATCAAGAACGTCGTCGACCGCGTGCCGCTTTTCATCGGCGGCGTGCCAGTGGCCGACGGACCGGGCAACCTGGGCAAGGGGCGGCGCACGACGCTGACCCTGGACCTGAGCGTGCCCCTCGATCGCTGGGGCGTCACCAGCGGTCTCCTCAAGGGCAGCGTCACGATCCGCCGCAGCAGCGTCACCGATCCGCTGAATGGCGTGGAGCGGGAAATCTCCTCCGCCCGACCCATCGAATGGGATTTGCACTACGTCCAGGACCTCGCGCACCTGAAGACCACGGTCGGGATCGACATCAACAAAGGCGCGTCCGACAACGGCGGCTTCCGCGACCGGATCTATCGGTTCAACGAGATCGAGAACCGCAAATGGGACCCGTGGGTGAACCTGTTCGCAGAGTACAAGCCGTACCCGAACCTGCAGATCCGGCTCGAAGTACAGAACCTGACCGAGCGCAGCTTCCAGCGTGAGCGGGTGGTGTTCGTGGGCGCGCGCGACCGCACCCCGTTGCTGTTCGACGAGGTCCGCGACCTGCGCTGGGGCCGGGTGATCGCGCTGAAACTGCGCAGGACCTACTGAGGCGGGCTTATTCGGGACGGGCGGCGACGCGCCAGATGCTGTCGCCCACCTCGTCGGCCGCCAGCAAGGCGCCGCGAGAGTCCACGGCCACGAGGATCGCCTTGGCCATGGAACCTCCTTCACGCTTCGTGCGTAATGCCTCGCCCGCCGCGGGGTTCAGATAGCGACCAGCCAAGCAGGACGAATGATCTCCCCGCCCCAAGGTTCATGGCTTCGATCGGTGCGCGAGCGGCTGGAATTCCGCACCTTGGCGCTGATCGTCGCAGCCGGGGCCTGCCTCTGGGCCTTTCTCGAGATTTCCGACGACGTCAGCGAGAACGACACCGCCAGCCTCGATCGCACCCTGCTGCTGGCGCTGCGCACGCCGGGACACCCTGCGGATCCAATTGGATCTCGCACCTTCGAGGAGGCGATGCGTGACGTCACCGCGCTCGGCGGCTTCACCTTCCTCACGCTGCTGGTGACCCTGACCGTGCTGGCCCTGCTGTTCTATCGCGAGCGGCGTCAGGCGATTGTCTTGGCGGCGACGGTCATCGCCGCCCAGCTTTCGGCCGACCTGTTGAAGGGTATCTACGCCCGACCGCGCCCGGACCTCGTTCCGCACGGCAGCTATGTCTATTCGCACAGCTTCCCGAGCGGCCATTCCATGCTGTCCGCAGTGGTTTTCCTGACTATGGCGGCGATCCTGTCGTCCCTGCAGGAGCGCCGCAGCGCGCGCGTCTTCATCCTCGCGGTCGCGGTTCTGTTGACCGTCGCGGTGGGGATCAGCCGCGTTTACCTGGGCGTCCATTGGCCCAGCGATGTGGTCGCTGGCTGGACGCTGGGGGCGGCCTGGGCCTTCGCCGGCAGGCTGGCGCTCAGCGTATGGCGTAGCCGAAGCGAAGCCGCCGAGCGCTGAGCGCTCAGACCGTCGTCGGGGCCTCAGCCTTCAGGGGCTCCAGCGCCGAGGTCACCGCATCCTCGACCTTTTCCAGCCAGACGAACTTCAGCCTGTCACGCGCGTCGGCGGGGATGTCGTCGTAGTCGCGGCGATTGCGAGCCGGCAGCATCACCTGGGTGAGACCCGCGGCGGCGGCGGCCACGACCTTCTCCTTGATCCCGCCCACCGGCAGGACCAACCCGCGCAGGCTGATCTCGCCGGTCATGGCGGTGTCGCTACGCACCGTGCGCCCCGTGATCAGCGAGGCCAGCGCGATGTACATGGCCACCCCGGCGCTGGGCCCGTCCTTCGGCGTCGCGCCGGCCGGCACGTGGACATGGATGTCGTTCTTCTCGAACGAAGCTGGGTCGATCCCCAAGGCGACGGCCTGGGTCTTCACCAGGCTGAGCGCGGCCTGGGCGCTCTCGCGCATCACCTCGCCCAATTGGCCGGTGAGGATCAGTCGACCGGCGCCGGGCGTGCGCGCCGCCTCGATGAACAGGATGTCGCCGCCCACCGGCGTCCAGGCGAGGCCGGTGGCCACCCCCGGCACGCTGGTGCGCATCGCCGTCTCGTTCTCGTAGCGGGTTTGGCCAAGGATCTCGTCGAGGTCGTCGGGCGTGATCTTGATATGCTGGGTGGAGCCTTCGGCGATCTGCACGGCGGCATGGCGCAGGACGCGGCCGATCTCGCGTTCCAGGTTCCTCACCCCGGATTCGCGCGTGTAGGACTGGATGATGCGGGCGAGCGTCGCCTCTTCGACCTCGACCTGTTCGGCCTTGACGCCGTTAGCCTCCAGTTGGCGGCGCAGCAGGTAGCGCTTGGCGATCTCCAGCTTCTCGCCGGCGGTGTAGCCAGCCAGGGAGATGATCTCCATGCGGTCGCGCAAGGGCCCCGGGACGGTGTCCAGCATGTTGGCCGTGGTGATGAACACCACGCGGCTCAGGTCGAACGGCACGCCCAGGTAGTTGTCGCGGAAGGTGCTGTTCTGTTCCGGGTCCAGCACCTCCAGCAGGGCCGCGGACGGGTCGCCCTGGATGCCCGAACCCATCTTATCGATCTCGTCCAGCATCAGCACGCAATCGCGCGACTGCGCCTTGCGCAGCGCCTGGATCACGTTGCCGGGCAGCGCGCCGATATAGGTGCGGCGGTGGCCGCGGATTTCCGCCTCGTCGTGGACGCCCCCCAGGCTGATGCGGGCGAATTTGCGGCCCATGGCGCGCGCGATGGACTGGCCGAGCGAGGTCTTGCCGACGCCGGGCGGGCCTACGAAGCAGAGGATCGGAGCCTTGCCTGGGGGCGCCAGCTTGCGCACCGCTAGGTGCTCGATAATCCGCTGCTTGATCTTCTCCAGGCCGTAGTGGTCGGCGTCGAGGATGCGGCGGGCCTCGGCGATGTCGATCTCGGCCGGAGCGGGTTCGGCCCATGGCAGCTCGATCAGCCATTCGAGGTAGGTGCGGATCATGCCGTGTTCGCCCGCCGCTTCCGGCGTGCGCGCGAGGCGGCGCAGCTCCTTGCGGGCCTGTTCATCGACCTCCGGCGGCATCTGGGCTTTGTCGACCGCCTCGGTGAGTTCGGCCACCAGCCGAGCGCCGCCTTCGTCCTCGCCCAGCTCGCGCTGGATGGTCGCCATCTGCTCGCGCAGCACCGCTTCACGCTGGCGCTCGCTGAACGCCTGTTGGGTCTGACGGCCGATCTCCGCCGACAGCCGCAGCACCTGCAGGCGACCGGCCAGCAAGGCCGAGACCTTGTCCAGCCGCTCGACCAGGGCGACGGCCTCCAGCACCGCCTGCTTCTCCGGCGGCTTAGCGTCCATGTAGGCGGTGATCAGGTCGGCGAGCGCGCCGGGCGCCTCGATGCCGCGGATGGTCTGCTTCAGCTCCTCGGGCGACTGCGGCAGCAGCTCCAGCGCTTCCAGCGCCTGCTGGCGTGCGTTGAGCACACGCGCCTCGACCTCGGGGCCGGCGTCGGTCGGCTCGGGGATCAGTTCGCCGCGGGCCGCCAGATAGGAATAGCCGGCGAGCATCTCGGTGATGCGAAACCGCTGTACGCCCTGGCAGATCAGATGGTGCTCGCCTTCGGGGCTGGTGACGTAGCGCAGGATGTTGGCCACCACCCCCACGGGATAGAGGTCCGCCGCGCCGGGCTCGGCCAGGTCCGGGTCGCGTTGCAGGACCACGAGGATCTGCCGCTGCTCGCGCACCGCCTGCTGGGCGGCGGCGACCGAGGCCGGGCGGCCGACGGTGATCGGCAGCACCACCTCGGGGAACAGCACCAGCTGGCGGGTCGGAACGACGATCAGCGCGTCGGCAGGGGGATGGCGCGGGACCTCGGGCGCGGTGGTCATGGGCGCTGCCGGGGCGACGGGTTGGGCGGGGGCCTCGTCGGGCATGGGACCTCTCACGCGCTCTTGTGCAGGGTGACGGCCAGGCAGCCGTCGATCATCTGACGGCTGACCTGGTCGTAGCGGCCGGCCGGCAATGGTACGCGCCGCTCGAATCGCCCTTGGGGCAGCTCCAGCCGGTGGATCACCGCGGTGCGGAAGGCGTCGGGCAGGGCGCGCACGCCGGAGATCACCAGCTCGGCGCCGTCGATCACCGCCTCCACCTGGCCCTCGGCGACCCCGGGCAGGGCGGCGAGGATCAGGACCTCGGTGGGGGTCTCCAGCACGTCGACCGGCGGCTCCCAGCCCAGGTGCGCGCTGCGCGCCGGCGTCGGCTGGAACATCTGGCGATGCAGGCGTTCGGCGCGGGCGATCATGCCCAGCGCGTCGGCCCACATCCAGTCGTTGGGATTGCGCATCGCCATGCCGTCTCCGCCCTGTCAGTCCTTGCAAGCGGCGTTGGCCGCCTGCGGGTTCCCCGTGGGGTCCACGTCGGCCGTGAAGGCCGGACGCGGCGCAGTCTAACGCCCGGCGCGGCGCGGCGTGAACCTGGCCTGCCGCGTGGGCGTTGATTTTTCGCGAGTCGGGGCGATCTGAGAGGGGCAAAGGAGATCATGTCGATGGGTCAGTTGGTGTGCGCGTCGTGCGGAGCGGTCAACCGCACGCCGGAGGGTAAGGACCCCGCGGCGGCCAAGTGCGGCCGCTGTGGCGAGAAGCTGCTGAGCGCGGCGCCCGTCGAGGTGACCGCCGCGCAGCTCGACGCTCACCGCCGCGCGACCAGCGGCGCGGCGCTGCTGCTGGACGTCTGGGCGCCTTGGTGCGGACCGTGCCGCGCCATGGCCCCGCAGTTCGCCGCCGCCGCAGCGCGGCTGGAGCCCAAGGTGAGGCTGTTGAAGCTCAACTCCGAAGCCGAGCCCCAGGCCGCCGGCGCACTGGGCGTCTCCGGCATCCCTGCGCTGATCCTGTTCAAGGACGGCAAGGTCGCCGCTCGCACCGCCGGCCTGATGAGCGCGGACCAGATCGTGGCCTGGACGGAGCAGGCGCTGGCGGCGGGTTGACACTCGGTGACCACGGCTCATGGATCGGCGTCGCGGTTACTATTTTGTTCTCGACAGATCTGGGTGGTGTCTCAGTTTGAAATCCGGCCCCGTTGACAAGCATCGCGCTCAGGCGCGGGCGCCGCTATGATGCGATCATGGACGAAGATGAGCGGATTGACGTGTACGGGCGCCAGCGCGAAGCGGCGCTGGGCGTGATCACCGACATTGATGAGGGACATATCGAGCATTTCGATTTGTCGGTTGACGGCGAGCGCATCAACATCACTGCGGAGTGGCGAGCGCAGAAGGTCCGCGAGGTCGCAATGCTCGACCGCATGATCGCAGCGTGGAAGCAACTCAATGCCTAAAAGGACCCGATAGAAGGTTTGGGCGACCGGTGCCTACGCGGCGCCGGACCCAGCGCTTCCGCGACCGAGGGTTCACGTGTTATTGGGCAAGTGCATGAAATCATGCACGAAACTGCATCGGCACGAGCCCTTCAAAAATTTCTGTGAAAACTCAATCTCCTAGCAGCCGGCTGTCCGTCGCACCTATGATGGACTGGACGGACCGGCATTGCCGCGTGCTGCATCGGGCGCTGACGTCGCGGGCGCTGCTTTATACCGAGATGCTGACCGCCCAGGCGGTGCTGCATGGGGACAGGGCGCGGTTGCTGGGGTTCGATGCGTGCGAGCATCCCGTCGCCCTGCAGCTTGGCGGTTCCGATCCCGAGCTGCTGGCCGAGGCCGCGCGGCTGGGCGAGGCGGAGGGCTACGACGAGATCAACCTGAACGTCGGCTGCCCGTCGGACCGGGTGCAGAGCGGTCGGTTCGGCGCCTGCCTGATGCGCGAGCCGGAACTGGTCGCCGAATGCATGGCGGCGATCGGGGCGGCGGTGTCGGTCCCGGCGACGGTCAAGTGCCGGATCGGCGTCGACGACCAGGCCCCGGAAGAGAGCCTGTTCACGCTTGTGGACCTGTGCGCCCAGGCGGGCGTTCGCACCTTCGTCGTGCACGCGCGCAAGGCCTGGCTGAAGGGCCTGTCGCCGAAGGAGAACCGCGACGTCCCGCCGCTGGACTATGGGCTGGTCTACCGGCTGAAGGCCCAGCGGCCGGACCTGACCATCGGCATCAATGGCGGCATCGCCTCGCTGGCGGAGGCCCGCACGCATCTGGAGCATGTGGATGCGGTGATGCTGGGCCGCGCGGCCTATCACACGCCGGCTTTGCTGGGGGATGTGGACGCCGAGGTGTTCGGCGAGGACGCCCACGTCAGCGCGTTCGAGGCGGTGGAGCGGTACCGGCCCTACATGGCGCGCGAGCTGGCCCGCGGGGTGCATCTGCCGGCCATGGCGCGGCACATGCTGGGGCTGTTCCACGGTGCGCCGGGCGCGCGGGCGTGGCGGCGGATCCTCACTGTCGAAGGCGTGAAGCCCGGTGCGGGCCTTGAGGTGCTGGACGCCGCGCTGGCGGCGGTCGCCGGCTCAGGGTCGAAGGATCAGCGCCGAGCGGGTGGCCTCGAAACGGGAGAGGCGGCCTAGATAGGTCATGCCGAGCAGCGAGGCGTCGAGGCCCTTTTCGATCACCAGGGCGTCGACGTCGTTCACGCGCGCGCCGGCCACCGAGACGCTGGCCAGCTTGATCGCCGCGCCGCGTGCGGGTCCCGCAGCCGTGGTCACCGTATAGCGATAATCGAGGTCCTTGGGCGCGAAGCCCAGGCGCAGCGCGTCCTCTGGCGTCAGCGCCACGGCGGTGGCTCCGGTGTCGACCAGGAAGCGCACGCGCGCGCCGTTGACGTCGGCTTCGGCCCAGTAGTGGCCGTCGCTGGCCTTGCTGATCTGGGCGGCGTGATCGGCGGCGGGTTCGGGCGCGGCGCGCGCCACCATCGCAGACTGTTGGATCTGCACCGCCGGCTCACGCGCGGCGGTCATCGCCTCGACCGCCTTGGCCGCGCCAACCGCGGAGATGGCGCTCGCCATGGCGATCACCGTTAGCTTGAGCATTTCGACACCCGCCTCATCAAAGGCCTGCGGCCGTTCTCGGCCTGTTGTGATGACAAGATAGCGGGGTTGCGTTTGCAACCGATGAATCCGCCGCTAAGTCCTTATTTACCTAGTTTTTCTGGGGAGATAAGCGCTTCGCGTGAAACGAGCTCGGCCATGATCCTGGCCCGCTCGGAATCGGGCAGAGCGCCCCATCCGGCGATCTCGCCTATGGTGCGGAAACAGCCCAGGCACAGGCCGCTCTCATCGTCGATCGCGCAGACGAGGATGCAAGGCGTGGCGATCGGTCTGGGGGGCTGGACGGCCATCTTTGGGTTACTGGGCGCAGGGCCAAATCATGGCAAGCGTCGGCTGCGCAACAAACCTGCGCGGTGGAGCTTTAGCTTGCGTGGTGCGAACGCCCTGTCACCTTCGGCAGCAAGCGTCGCGCCCCGTAACGCGATGCGAGGGGCGCCAGTTGAGAACGGTCGAGCGGTCATGAGCGTGCTTCGTCCCGGCGAGACCTGTTGGCGGCAAGCCCACGCCGACCGAGCGGCTTTCCTGATCGACACCGAGGCCTATTTCGCCGCGGTGTTCGCCGCAATCCAGAAGGCGAAGCGCTCGATCCTGCTTCTGGGCTGGGGTTTCGACCCGCGCACACGGCTGTTCCCCGATGGCTACGATGGCCCGGACGACCCGGACGAGGTGGGCCGCGTCCTGGTCGAACTGGCCTGCAGCCGGCCCGAGCTTGATATCCGGCTGCTGATCTGGAAATCGGCGCTGCCGATCAGCGCCAGCCAGCAGTTCTTCCCCCACAAGGCGCGCAAGTGGTTCGAGAACACGCCGGTGAAGTTCCGGCTCGACGACCAGGTGCCGTTCGGCGCCTGCCACCACCAGAAAGTGCTGGTCATCGACGAGGCGCTGGCGTTCTGCGGCGGGGGCGATATCGCCGTGGACCGCTGGGACACGGCCGCCCACCTGGACGACGACCAACGCCGGATCATGCCCGACCAGGATCACCACGCGCCCCGGCACGAGGTGATGATGATGGTCGATGGCGACGCCGCCCGGGCGCTCGGCGATCTCGCCCGAATACGCTGGTTCCGCGCCACCGGGGAGACGCTGGAGCCTCGGCCGGCCGATGGCGATCCCTGGCCAGAGCACGTGCCGGCCGCGATCACCCATGCCGAGGTCGCTATCGCCCGCACCGAGCCCGCGTGGAAGGCTCGCGCGCCGGTCGAGGAGATCCGCGATCTGACGCTGGAGTCGATCTACGCCGCCAAGAAGCTGATCTATCTGGAGAACCAGTACTTCACCTCGCCCGTCATCACCGAAGTGATCGCCCAGCGGCTGGGCCAGCCCGACGGGCCAGCGGTGGTGCTGGTGTCGACAGGTGAGGCGCCGAGCTGGTTCGATCGCCTGACCATGGACCGGTCGCGCGCCGCGCTGATCTGGCGGTTGCGCGCGGCCGACGTCTACGGCCGGTTCCGGGCGCTGCGGCCGATCACGCCGGGGGGCGTGACCATCATCGTCCATTCGAAGGTGACGGTGGTGGACGACCGGATCGTACGGGTGGGCTCGGCCAACCTCAACAACCGCTCCGGCGGCTTCGACACTGAGTGTGAACTGGCGATCGAGAGCGACGATCCCGAGACGCAGATCGCCATCGCGGCGTTCCGTGACCGGCTGGTCGGCCACTTCATCGGCTACACAGGCGAAGCGGTGGCCAGAGCGAGCGCGGAGCTGGGCGGCATGGTGGCGGCGATCGATTCGCTGAACCGGGAGGGCAGGCTGGCGAGCATCGAGCCCGCGCCGATGACGCCGTTCGGGGCGTTCGTGTCGCGCTACCACCTGGGCGACCCGGCCAACGTCAGCGACTCCTGGCGGGTGGGGCGCCGGCGCGAGCGGCTGTACAGCGAGGCTCGCGCGGTCACCAGCCTGCATGCGCTGGGGCTTCAGGCCAATTCGAAGTCCATCACCAGCGGCAGGTGATCCGAGGCCACGCGGGTCAGGGGCTCGAACGGCGCGAATACGTCGAGCACGCGCACCTCGGGGCTCACGAACACATGGTCGATCCGCAGCACCGGTAGCGGCGAGGGGAAGGTCGAGGTGGCCGATTTGTGCGGCGCAAGACCGCGGGCGGGCTTCAGCCGCGTGGTGAGCGTGCGGTAGACCAGCGAGCTCGCGGTGGCGTTGAAGTCGCCCAGCAGGATCGTCGGACCCTTGCACTCGGGGTGCTTCAGCCAGCCCTGGCCGGCCAGGCATGCGGCCTGAAGTTGCTGCTCGCGCGGCACCAGGCCCAGGTGGGTGTTGATGATCTGCACCTTGCGCCCATCGATCTCGACGCAGATCCACAGCGCGCCACGAGGCTCCAGCGAACGGATTCGCGCATAGCCGGGCAGGGGACCGACCTGCATCAGCGTTTCAGGATAGGTCGTCAGGATCGCGTCGCCGTACTGCTCCTCCTCGACGCGAAGGGCGGCGTGGAAGTGGCAGGCCATGTCGAGCCGCCGCCCGATCTCGTGCGCCTGGTCGACGCCGCCGGTGCGCGCGCGGCCGACGTCCAGCTCCTGCAGCGCGACGATGTCCGGGTTGAGGCGCGCGAGCACGTCGGCGATCCGTCCGACGTCCAGCCGGCGGTCCGCGCCAACGCAACGATGCACATTGTAGGTGACGATGCGGGCCATGGGTCGTCCTGCGCGGCTTCCGGGGCGAAGGCAAGGCGGTGAACGGCTGGGCGCGCCGCCGGTTTCGCACGGCGAAGGGCCGGACTCGTTCGATGACGCGATCGTCAGCTTTTCATCGCGGATCGCTGCGCGTAGCGTCGGTGTTGACGAACAACGCGCGCAGACGCGTCAGGACGCCAGTTCAGGGAGGTCAGCGATGAATCTCGACTTCACGCCGCAGGAGCGGGCCTTCCGCGAGGAAGCCCGCGCCTTCATCGCCCAGAATTATCCGGCCGACCTCCGCGCCAGGCAGGACGGCGGCGAGCCCCTGACCCGCGATGACTATCTGTCCTGGCACCGCATCCTGGCGGCCAAGGGCTGGGTCGCGCCGTCCTGGCCGACGCAGTGGGGCGGGACGGGCTGGACGCCGACGCAGAAGTACATCTGGTCGGAGGAACTGGCTCGCGCAGACACCCTGCCGATCCTGCCGTTCGGGGTGAGCATGCTGGCGCCGGTGCTGCTGATGTTCGGGACGGACGAGCAGAAGCAGCGATTCCTGCCTGGCATCCTGAATGGCGATGTCTGGTGGTGCCAGGGCTACTCGGAGCCTGGGGCGGGGTCGGACCTCGCCAGTCTGCAGACCCGCGCCGAGCGGATCACCGCCGACGACGGCAAGGAGTACTACGTCGTCAACGGCCAGAAGACCTGGACGACGCTGGGCCAATTCGCCGACTGGGGCTTCTTCCTGGTCCGCACGGATCCGAGCGCCAAGCCCCAGGCCGGCATCAGCTTCCTGCTGATCGACATGAAGTCGCCTGGCGTGACGGTGCGCCCGATCATCACGCTGGAGGGCGGACACGAGGTCAACGACATCTTCCTCGACAATGTGAAGGTCCCCGTCGATCAGCGCATCCATCAGGAGAACCAGGGCTGGACCTGCGCCAAGGCGCTGCTGGCGCATGAGCGATCAGGCATCGCGGGCGTGGCGCGCTCCAAGCGAGCGCTGGAGAAGCTGATCCAGATGGCGCGCACGGAGCGCTCCGACACCGGCGGACCGCTGCTCGAAGATGCGTTCTTCCGCCGCAAGGTGGCGGAGCTCGAGATCGACCTGACCGCGCTGGAGTTCACCGAACTGCGGACGCTGGCCGGCGAGAGCAGCGGCAAAGGACCTGGACCGGAGTCCTCGATCCTGAAGATCCGCGGCACCGAGATCCAGCAACGGCTCAACGAACTGGCCCTGGAGGCGGCGGGAACCTACGGCGCGCCGCATCTGCGGGAAGGCGGACACAACACGCCCGTCGGACCGCATTACGCGCGCGGCCTCGCCGGAAGCTACTTCAACGGCCGCAAGACCTCGATCTACGGCGGCTCCAACGAGATCCAGCGCAACATCATCGCCAAGATGGTGCTGGGCCTCTAGCGCGGACGGACGGGGAGAACGCTAATGGACTTCAGCTTCACCGACGAACAATCGATGCTCCGCGATAGCCTCGCGAGCTACCTGCGCGACCACTACAGCTTCGAACAGCGCCGCGATGCGGTGCGCAGCGAGGCGGGCTGGCGGCCGAAGGTGTGGAAGGCGTTCGCCCAGGAACTCGGCATCCTCGGCGCTTTGTTCGAAGAGGCCCACGGCGGCCTCGGCGGCGGCGCGATCGAGGCGATGATCATCATGGAGGAGTTCGGCAAGGCGCTGGTGGTCGAACCCTATCTCGGGACGGTGGTGATCGGGGGCGGCTTCCTGAAGCGCGCCGGCGAAGCGTCATGGGCGGGCGAGATGATCGGCCGGATCATCGAGGGCGAGGTGGTGATCGCCTTCGCCTATGCGGAGCCGCAGTCGCGCTACGCCTGGACCGACATCGCCACCACCGCCCGGCGCGAGGGGCAGGGCTACCTGCTGAACGGCCACAAGGCGGTGGTGGTCGGAGCGCCGTGGGCGAGCCACCTGATCGTCACCGCGCGCACCGGCGGCAGCCAGCGCGAAGGGCAAGGCGTGTCGGTGTTCCTGGTCGATCGTGAGACGCCCGGCGTGACCTTGCGCGGCTATCCGACCGCCGACGGCCAGCGCGCGGCGGAGGTGTTCCTGGAGAACGTGTCGGTCCCCGCCACGGCATTGATCGGACCCGAAGGCGTGGCCGCGCCCCTGGTCGAGCAGGTGATCGATGAGGCGATCGCCGCGACCTGCGCGGAGGCCGTGGGCGTGCTGCGGCGACTGCAGGAGGGGACCGTCGAATACACCCGCCAGCGCCGGCAGTTCGGCCAGCCAATCTCGGAGTTCCAGGTGCTGCAGCACCGCATGGTGGACATGTACATCCACCTGGAGCAGTCGGTTTCGATGACCTACATGGCCCACATCCGGCTGGACGAGGACGCTACGGAGCGGGGCAAGGCGGCCTCCGCGGCGAAGGTGCAGATCGCCAAGGCCTGCCGCTTCATCGGCCAGAACGCCATCCAGCTCCACGGCGGCATGGGCATGACCGACGAGCTGGCGATCGGCCACCATTTCAAGCGCGCGACGATGATCGAGAGTGCGTTCGGCTCCACCGATCACCACCTGGCGCGCTATGAGAGGCTCTCGCTGGGGCGCGCCGCCTGAGCGCCACCGATTGGGGTTGCCGCGAGGCCTGCAATCGCGCTTAAGCGCTAAGCATGGCGCTGCGCGACTTCCTCCTGCTGATGATGGTCTGCCTGATCTGGGCGACGAACAACATCGTCAGCAAATATGCGGTGAGCGTGCTGAGCGCGCCACCGCTGTTCTACGCGGCCATCCGCTTTATGATCGTGTTTCTGGCGGTGTTCCCCTGGCTGCTGCCTGCCCCAAAGCCGCTCGGCAGGATCATCATCATCGCCCTGCTGATGGGCGGCGGCAGCTTCGCCCTGGTGTTCGTCGGCCTGAAGACCGCCACGCCGTCGGCCGGGGCCGTGGTCGGCCAGATCGGCGTTCCGATCACCACGCTCCTTTCGTTCCTGCTGCTGGGTGAGCGGATGAGCCTGCGCCGCGCGATCGGCGTCGGCATGACGCTGGCTGGCGCGCTGGTGGTGATCTGGGACCCGCACGGCGTGAAATTCTCCACCGGCCTGTTGTTCATCGCCGCCGCGGCGCTGGCTGGATCGGTCGGAGCGGTGCTGATGAAACGGGTCGAAACCCTGCGGCCGTTGCAGTTGCAGGCCTGGGTCGGCCTCTCGTCGATCCCGCCGCTGCTCGCCGCCTCGGCGGTGTTTGAACAGGACCAGCTCGAGACCACCCTGGCGGGCGGCTGGCCGATGGCCGCCGCCGTGCTCTACTCGGCGCTGGTGGTCTCTGTGCTGGCCCACACGGTCTACTACGTGCTCATCCGTCGCTACGAAGCCAACCTCATCGCGCCGCTGACCCTGATGGCGCCCCTGGCCACTATCGCGCTTGGGGTGGTGATCTTGCAGGATCCTTTCGGCCCGCGCATGGCGCTGGGCGCATCGCTTGCGCTGGTCGGCGTGCTGGTGATCGTGGCGCGGCCCAATTTGCTGGCGGCGAAGCTTCAATCCATGCGGCGCGGAGACTGACGTGGACTTCATCGACGCACCGTCGCCGAACTTCGACGCCCGCAAGGCGCCGCCCAGCATGGTGCTGCTGCACTACACCGGCATGCCAAACGGGGAGGCGGCGCTGGAGCGCCTGCGTGACCCGAACGCCAAGGTGTCGGCCCATTATCTTGTCGAGGAGGACGGGCGGCTGTTCCGCCTGCTGCCCGAGGAGCGGCGGGGATGGCACGCGGGCGTCAGCTTCTGGCGCGGCGAGCGCGATGTGAACGGCGCCTCGATCGGCGTCGAGATCGTCAATCCGGGTCACGAGTTCGGCTATCGCGCGTTCCCGGAAGCGCAGATCGCTACGGTGATCTCCCTGGTCGGCGACATCCGCAGCCGCTGGACGATCGACGACGGCGCCATCGTCGGCCATTCCGACGTTGCGCCCGACCGCAAGGAAGATCCGGGCGAACTGTTCCCCTGGAAGCGGCTGGCTCAGGCCGGCCACGGCCTGTGGACTGAGCCGGCCGCCGCGCCAGGCGGTCCACTTGGGCTCGGCGCAACCGGTCCAGGCGTGTTCGCCCTGCAGGCGGGGTTTGCGCGGCTGGGCTATGAGAGCGCGCCGTCCGGAACCTACGATCCGCACACCGCCGCGGTGGTCACCGCCTTCCAGCGGCATTGGCGCCCCTCGAAGGTCGACGGGATCGCTGATGGCGAGACCCGGGCGCGGTTGATCGCCCTGCTGCGCGAACCGCGTTGAGCCAGATCGCCAACCTCGCCCGCGAGCCGCTGATCCTACACACGCCGCGGCTGATGCTACGCCCGCTGGAGTCGCGCGATGCGGCGCAGTTGCTGGCGTTGTTCGGCGATCCGGCGGTGACGGAGTTCATGGACATCGCGCCAATGGCCGATCTCGCGGAAGCGGCGGGCGTCGTTGATTGGGCCAACGATCGGCGAGCGCATAACGCTGGCGTGCGCTGGGGCGTGCGGATGGCCGGGGATGAGCGGCTGCTGGGGACCTGCGGCTTCAACCTGCTGGAGCTCGACCGGGGGCGGCGTGGCGAGGTGGCGTATGACCTCGCCCAGGCGCACTGGGGGCAGGGGCTGGCGTCCGAGGCGCTGAGCGCGGTCATCGGCTTCGGCGCGCAGCGGCTTGGCCTGCATCGCCTGGAAGCGATGGTGACGCCAGGCAACACGCGCTCGGTGCGGCTGTTGGAGCGCCACGGCTTCGTTCGCGAAGGGGTGTTGCGCGACCATGGGTTCTGGAAAGGGCGGTTCTGGGATCAGATGATCTACGCCCGCCTCGCGCCATTCGATTGACGCGGGCGTCGGGCGCCCTCAGATTCATCGGCGGATCAGACGGCCGGGCGGTCGCTCTCGCTTTGCGGCGAGGGAGGAAAGTCCGGGCTCCACGACGAGATGGCGGCGGGTAACGCCCGCCGGGGGCGACCCCAGGGACAGCGCCACAGAAAGCAAACCGCCCTGCGAGCGATCGCCGGGTAAGGGTGAAAGGGTGCGGTAAGAGCGCACCGCGGCTCCAGCAATGGAGGCGGCACGGCAAGCCCCGCCAGGAGCAAGACCGAATAGGGACCCCGCGCCGGCGCAAGTCGGCAGGCCTTCGTCGGCCGAGGGGTCCGGGTAGGTCGCGAGAACCGTCCAGCAATGGGCGGTCCAGAGGAATGGCCGCCGCGTCCGCCAGCGCCCGCAAGGGTGAAGGCGGGCGGCACAGAACCCGGCTTACAGGCCGTCTGATCCCACTCCCGCCATCTGCCCCTGGTTATAGTTAAAGCGTTCGATGTATGTTCTGTGAATAGTTTACAGGCATTAACCAAACCGGCCTGCGACATCTTTGGATTCGTGAATAATAGTCATTGGGAGTCATTGTCTCCCGTTTGATCCCATGTTAACCCAAGCATCATCCGCTAACCAAGCCGATCCGTCGCTTTCGGGGCAGTGACGGGAAATCGGAGCGGACGTACGGGGCGGCCATTTCGGCCGGCGAACAGGGGCTGGGCCGGAGATGTTTCTCTCGACCTTCGAGAAACAGCTGGACGCCAAGCGGCGCATCGTGGTGCCGCAGGAATTCCGCGCCCTGGCGTCAGGCCCATTCGACGGCGTGTTCTGCTTTCCGTCCATCGAGGCAGATTGCATCGAGGGCGGCCATCAGGCGCTGTTCGACCGCTATAGCGGCGTGATCGACGAGCTGGATTTCGGCGATCCGCTGCGCTCGGCCCTGGAGACCTCCGTGCTGGGCGGCATGGCGCGCCTGTCGTTCGACACCGCCGGCCGCATCACTCTGCCCGAGACCCTGTGCGACATGTTCGGCCTGACCGACTGGGTGACCGTCGTCGGCATGGGCGAACGCTTCCAGATCTGGTCCCGCGACGCCTTCCAGGCGCACCGGTCCGCCCAGCGCGACTTGGCCCGCGACGGCCTGGCGCAGATGCGCGCCCAACAGCGCGCCGCGCGCGTGGGTTCCGCCACATGAGCCCAGCGCACCGCCCGGTCCTGCTCGACGAGGTCTCCGCGGCGCTGCAGGCCGGTCCCGGCCAGGTGATCGTCGACGGCACTTTCGGCGCTGGCGGCTACAGCCGGGCGTTCCTGGAGACCGGCGCGAGCGTCCTGGCGTTCGATCGCGACCCATCTGCGCGGCGCTTCACCGAAGGCCTGCCCGGCGACCGGTTCAGGTTGGTCGAGGCGAATTTCTCCAGCATGGACGAGGTCGCCGGCGAGGCGGCCGTCGACGGCGTGGCGCTGGACCTGGGCGTCTCCTCGATGCAGCTCGACGAGGCGGAGCGAGGCTTCTCGTTCATGCGTGACGGGCCGCTTGACATGCGCATGGGCGCTTCGGGGCCGACCGCCGCCGACCTGGTCAACGAGGCAGAGGCCGAAGAGCTCGCGCGCATCTTCTTCGTCTACGGCGAAGAGCGGAAGTCGCGGCGGATCGCCGGCGCCATCGTGCGCCGCCGCGCCGAGCAGCCGTTCACCCGCACAGCCGACCTGGCCGAGTTCATCGAACGCGTGCTGGGCGGCCGTCGCGGCGCCAAGACCCATCCCGCCACCCGCGCCTTCCAGGGCCTGCGGATCGCAGTCAACGACGAGCTGGGCGAACTCGAAGCGGGCCTGGGCGCGGCTGAGCGGGCGCTGAAGACCGGTGGGCGGCTGTGCGTCGTCACGTTCCATTCGCTGGAAGATCGAATCGTGAAGTCGTTCCTGTCGGTACGGGCCGGGAAAACGCCGGCCGGTTCGCGTCACGCCCCGCCGGTTGAGGCGGGGGCCCCGGCCAGCTTCGATCTGCTGTTCAACGGCGCGCACGGCCCGTCCGACGCGGAGCTGGACGCCAATCCGCGTTCGCGTTCGGCGAAGCTCAGGGCTGCGGTGCGCACCGCAGCCCCCGTCTGGAGGCAAGCGGCATGAGTCTGTTCAGTCGCAGGGTGCGGGGTTTCCGACTGGTCGACATCATGGCGTTGGCCTTGCTGATGCTGATCATCCTGGGGGTCTACCTGGCCAAGACCGTAGCCGGTCG
>NZ_JAUYQL010000079.1 GCF_030697305.1 Phenylobacterium sp.
AGCGCAGCATCGGCGAGACCACGGTGCAGAAGCTGCTGCAGATCGCCCGCGCCCAGCAGGTCCCGGCGAGCATCGCCGCCCGCCAACTGGCGCTCACCGACGAGCTGGCTGCGCGCACCCGCACGGCCCTGGCCACCTTCCTGCGCGACCTCGACCGCTGGCGCGCCGAGGCCGACCGCATAGCCCATCCTCGCCTGATGGAGATGGTGCTGGAGGAAAGCGGCTACACCGACGCTCTTAAACTCGACCGCACTCCCACCGCACAGACCCGGCTCGAAAACCTCAAGGAGCTGGTCCAGTCCATGGGTTCGTTCGAGGACCTGGGCTCGTATCTGGAGCACGTCTCCCTGGTCATGGACCTCGATCGCGGTCCCGCGGCCGACGCGGTGCAGATTATGACCCTACACTCCGCCAAGGGCCTCGAATTCCCGCTGGTCTTCCTGCCCGGCTGGGAGGAAGGCGTCTTCCCGTCCCAGCGCAGCGTCGACGAGAAGGGCGAGAAGGGCCTCGAGGAGGAACGCCGGCTGGCCTATGTCGGCATCACCCGGGCGCGCGAGGAGGCCCGCATCTCCTTCGTCGCCAATCGCCAGGTCTATGGCCGCTGGACCAGCCAGCTTCCCTCGCGCTTCGTCGACGAACTGCCCCTGGCCAATGTCGAGGCGGCCTCGGAGACGGGCTACTATGGGGGCGGACCCGGCATGCAGCAGCAGCACGGCTCGCGCTGGGACGAGAGCCCAAGCTTCGGCGACGGCTATTCCTCTCCAGGCTGGCGCCGCGCCCAGGAACGAAATTACCGCGGCAGCCACCCGGGCCGCCAGCCGGTGCTGGAAGGCGAAGGCCGCCTGGTCGCCGTCTCCGCGCCGTCGCATTCCAGCGACTACGCCCGCGGCGATCGCGTCTTCCACCAGAAGTTCGGCTACGGCGAAGTCACCGGCGTCGAGGGCAACAAGCTCACCGTCGCCTTCGAGAAAGCCGGCGAGAAGCGGGTCATCGACAGCTTCGTAGAGCGCGGCTGATCGCGCTTAGCGCCGACGCCGTAGCAGGCTGAACGCCACGCCCAGCACCGCGGCTGCGGCGCCGACCAGTGCGGTCATCCCTAGCGCTCGAGTGTCGGCCGGCGCCTTCGCGGCCGGCTCGGCGATCACCTCCGCCACACGGCGGAATGTCACCGTTTCGGCCTCCCGGTCGACCTGGGAGGCTTCCCAGCCCTGATCGAGCCAGGCGCGCGCGTGGGCCTTGTCCGGGGTGTTCGCCCACCAGGCGCCGGTGCTGCGCGCCGCCTTCGGCAGGGCGAAACCCAGCACCTCCTCCAGCTCGGCGAACCCCGCCCGCCAGACGGCGTCAGTGCGCGCAGCCAGGCGTTCGGACAGCGGCTGATACTTGCTCATGCTCGGGTCTCCGTAAGCGTTTCCCCAAGGTCCCGACCTTGCAGCACGGCGTGCGAACCGGCGCGGGCGGGCGACTTTCCGCGCCGTATTGGCACAGGCGCGCGCTCATGGCGAACGAACCCAGACTGACCGCAGTGCGCGGCCTCGAGATGCTGTTCGCCACCATCGTGGTGCTGATGATGTCCAACGCGCTGATCGGCCCCCTCCTTGATCCCAAGCAGACCGGCGGCGACGCGATTCCCGTGCTGCGGCTGATCTGGCTGCCGGTCTATGCTGTGGTGGCGGGGCTGGCGCTGCTGCGCTGGCGCGACCTCGCCCGGCACTGGGCGCCGGCGCTGGCGTTCGCCCTGCTGGTCGGCTGGGCCTTCCTGTCCTCCTACTGGTCCATTGAACCTGGCGTGACCTTCCGCCGCTCCATCGCGGTCGCCGCGGCCACCCTGTTCGGCGTCTATCTGACCGCCAGCTACAACGGACGCAGCCTGGCCGAGCTGCTCGCCGGATCGTTCCTGGTGCTGGCGCTCGGCAGCTATTTCGTCTGCCTGGCCATGCCCAGCCTGGGCGTCCACGCCGACGTCAACGCCGGCGCCTGGCGCGGCCTTTGGTACGAGAAGAACCAGATGGGCGCGATGATGGTCTATGGCGCGGTCTCGGCGACCGCGGCGATGATCCTGTCGCCGCCGCGCCGCTGGCTATGGGCGCTGACCTTCGTGGCGTGCGCCGGCCTGGTGATCATGACCCGGTCCGCCACCTCGCTGCTGGCTCTGCTGCTGGTCGGCGCCGGCGCCATGACCCTGCTGATCATGCGCCGGGGGCCTGCGACCACGGTCGCCATCGTCTGGTTGGGCGTCACCGCGCTCGGCGCGCTGGCGATGGCCTATCTCGTCGCGCCGGACATGTTCTTCGCCGCCCTGGGCAAGGATCCGTCGCTCACCGGACGAACCGACATCTGGGCCGCCGTGCTGCGCGCCTACCGCGACCGCCCGCTGCTGGGCTATGGCTATGGCGCCTTCTGGGGTCCGCACTCGGCGCCCGCCGAATGGATCCGCGCCCAGCTTCAATGGGTGGTTCCGACCGCCCACAACGGCTGGCTCGACCTGCTCATCCAGTTGGGCGAGATCGGCGTGGCCCTGTTCGGCCTCATCTTCGCGCTGGCCCTCGGCGCGGCCGTCGGCCGTCACGCCAAGGTGCAGGACGGCTACTGGTCGACCCTGTTCGTCGCGGTGTTCGCGCTCAGCCTGTTCTCGGAGAGCTTCATCCTGGTGCAAAACAGCCTGCCCTGGGTGCTCGCGGTGACGGCTATCACCCGGTTGCTTGGGCCTGTGCCGGCTATCGCCCGTCGCTCGGCGGCCGCCGCCTTCGCCGGCGGCCAGACGCGCATGCCCTCTCCCGCTTGAACCTTTCCGGCGTCCGGGCGCTAATGCAGCGAATCCGCGGAGGAACTTCCGTGAAGGCGCTGTTTTCCGGTATCGCCATCGCCGCCGTCATCGGCCTGTGGGCCGGCGCGACCATGAAGCCAACCCTCGCCCTGTCCGACGGCCCGCGCGGGCCTCAGATTGAGGCGCCTGCGTCCGGCGCGCGCGCGCAGCACGACTTCGATGGCGGCGTGCAGACCTGGAACGGCCCTGTTCCCGACTACGTCATCGGCACCGATGCGCTGAAGGCGACCGCCCCTACCCGCGCCGAGCCAGACCAAGCCTATCAGGCCGCCTACATCCCGCCGGAGGACCCGCCCGCGCGTTACGAGTTCGCCGCCTATGAGCCGCCGGCGCCGGTGAAGGTCAGCATTCCCTCCATCGACGGAAACACCCTGGCCGGCGTCGGCCCGCCGCCGCCCGCGCCGGAACCCGAGGCTCCGCCACCCGAAGGCTGAACCGGCTCGCCTTTCGCCGCCGCGGCCACTAGACGGGGCGTCATGACCGAGCAGGCCCTGCAGATCACCGCCCGCGGCGCACGCGCCGAAGCTGAAGCCGCCGCCCGCGCGCTCGACGACCACCCCGTCACCGAAGCCGCCACCTATTCCATTCTTGAGGAAGACGAGGCGCGCGAGATCTGGCGCATCGACGCTTTCCCGACCTCCGCCGACGAGGCGGAGACCATCGAGGGCCTCCTGCGCGGCTTCGACCTGCGCGTCGCGAGCGAGGCGCTCGCCGACGCCGACTGGCTGGCCATGGCGTTGTCTGGCCTGCCGCCGGTGCGCGCGGGACGCTTCTTCGTCTACGGCGCCCACGACCGTGGCCTGGCGCCGGCCAGCACCGTCAACCTCCGCATCGAGGCGGGCGCGGCCTTCGGCACCGGCCACCACGGCACCACCGTCGGCTGCCTCAGCGCCTATGACGCCCTGCTGAAGGCGCGGCGTTTTCCCAAGGTGCTGGATGTCGGCGCCGGCACCGGCGTGCTGGCCATCGCCGCCGCGCGCACCGGCTCGCGCCTGGTCGTAGGTTCCGACATCGACCGCCCCTCGGTGCGGATCGCTGGCGAGAACGCCAGGCTGAACCACGCGCGGGTCCGCTTCGTCCACGCGTCCGGCCTGAGGCACCCGACATTGCGCGCCGGCGCGCCCTACGACCTGGTGTTCGCCAACATCCTGGCGCCGCCGCTGGTCGCGCTGGCGCAGGACATCCGAGGGGCCCTGAAGCCGGGCGGGATCGCCATCCTCTCAGGCCTTTTGCGCACCCAGGAACGCCGGGTGTTCGCGGCCTATCGATCACGGGGCTTTCGCGTGTTGCGGCGCCTGCATCGGGACGCATGGTCGACCCTGGTGCTGCAGCGCCCCTGAGGACCGCCGCAGAAGCGCGGGAACCTCATTCGAGGCGCACCGTTTGTGAGGCCTAAAGGCGGCGCCCAGCGCCGCCGCCCGGAGGCGTCAGAATGTCCAGCCCGAACGAGCCCTACGTCGAACGCCGTGTGATCGAAGAACCCGCTGTCGTCCGCCGCGAAGTTGTCGAGGCGCCGCGCGCGGCCTCCAATGCCGGCTGGTGGGTCGCCGCCCTCGTGGCGATCGTCGCCGTCGCTGCGATGCTGTTCATGTTCAATGGCGGCCGCACCACCGACGCCGATCTGCAGGCGGCCCGCGACTCCGGCCGCACTGAAGTGCTGATGAACACCGCAGCCGCTGACGCTCAGAACGCAGCGGCGTCGGCGACCCAAGCTTCCCAAGCCGCCGCCGCGAGCCTCGCCCAGGCCAGCCAGGCGGCCGCCGACCAGACCGCGATCGCCGCGGATCGCGCAGCCGAGGCGACCCGCGACGCGGCCGCCAATGCGTCCGATACCGCCAGCGAAGGTTCCGACGCGGTCACCGATCCGGCTCCGAATCAATAATCTCGCTGAAGGCGCGGGCGGCGAGAGTATCGCCCGCGCCTTTTTCACGCCCGCCGTTTGCCGCCCGGCGCTGGCAGGCCTAAATCTCGTCCATGCGCCAGACCTTCGATGAAAGCACCGACCCCTCGTTCGGACCGCGCCATGTGCCGCTGATCCGCGAAGCCATGGCCCGCCAGGGCCTGGACGGCTTCCTCGTCCCACACGAGGACGAGCATCAGAACGAATACCTGCCGGCCGCCAACGACCGCTTGGCGTGGGCCACCGGCTTCACCGGGTCGGCGGGGGCGGCCGTCATCCTGCGCGACAAGGCCGCGGTTTTCGTCGACGGACGCTACAGCCTGCAGGTCCGCGATCAGGTCGACGCCTCTATGTTTGAGATCCGCGACCTCGTCGACGGCGGCGTGTCCGCCTACATCGAAACCGCCGCTGCTCACGGCCAGGCCATCGGCTACGACCCGCGCCTGCACAGTCCCGATGCGCTGGCCCACCTGCGGCTGGCCGCCACCAAGGCCGGCGCCGAGCTCAAGCCCGTCGAGGTCAATCCCCTGGACCAGGCCTGGGGCGCCGCGCGCCCGGACCAGCCCGCCGCCCCAGTGGTGCCGCACCCGCTCGAGTACTCAGGCGAGGCCTCCGCCGCCAAGCGCAAGCGCATCGGCGAGGCTCTGGCCGCGCGCGGCGCTCAAGCCGCCGTGCTGACCGCGCCGGCGTCCATCGCCTGGTTGTTCAACATCCGCGGCGGCGACGTGATCCGCTCGCCCCTGCCGCTCGGCCAGGCCGTACTGAACGGCGACGGGACCGCGCATCTGTTCCTGGATCCGCGCAAGGTCAGCCCCGACCTCGCCGTCTGGCTGGGCAACGAAGTGACGCTGGAGGCGCCCGACAAACTGCAAGCGGCGCTCGCCGATCTGTCCGGCCAGAACGTGCTGGTCGACCCGTCGCAGTCGTCGGCTTGGTACTTCGACGCGCTCGCGCAGGCCGGCGCCGAGGTGGTCCGCGCCGAGGACCCCACCGCCCTGCCCCGCGCCTGCAAGAATGACGTCGAGATCGAGGGCGCGCGCCGGGCCCACCGCCGCGACGGCGCTGCGCTCACCCGGTTCCTGCACTGGGTGGCCACCGAAGGTCAGTCGAGCCCGCCTGACGAGATCGAGATCGTCACCCGGCTGGAGGGTTTTCGGGAACAGACCGGCGCCCTCAAGGACCTGTCGTTCGACACCATCGCCGGAGCGGCCTCGAACGGCGCCGTCGTCCACTACCGCCCGACCACGCGGCTCAACAAGCGCACTGAGACCGGATCGCTGCTGCTGGTGGATTCCGGCGCCCAGTACCTGGACGGCACCACCGACGTCACCCGCACCGTCTCCATCGGCGAGCCGTTGCGCGAGATGGCCGAGCGCTTCACCCTGGTGCTGAAGGGGAACCTGGCGCTGGCTCGCGTGCGCTTCCCGGCCGGCACCACGGGCTCCAGCCTGGACGCCCTGGCCCGCGCCGCGCTGTGGGCCCACGGCCTCGACTACGACCACGGCACCGGCCACGGCGTCGGCTCCTACCTGGGCGTCCACGAAGGCCCCCACCGGATCTCCAAGTCGCCCAGCACTGTGGCGTTGCGCGCCGGCATGGTCGTCTCCAACGAGCCCGGCTACTACAAGGAAGGCGCCTACGGCATCCGTATCGAGAACCTGCAGGTGGTCACCCCGGCCGAGCCGATCGCCGGCGGCGAGCGTCCGATGCTAGGCTTCGAAACCCTGACGTTGGCGCCCATCGACCGCCGGCTGGTCGCCCTCGACCTGCTGACGCCCGAGGAACGCGCGCAGTTTGACGCCTACCACGCCCGCGTGCTCGCCGAGGTCGGCCCGAACGTCCCGCCCGACGTGCGGGCCTGGCTGGCGGAGGCCTGCGCCCCGCTCTAGCGGCGCGAGGCCAGCAGCGATGCCTTCTGCCGCGCCAGGTCCTGGCGGACCTGCGCCAACAGCGCGCGGAATTTCGGATTGGCGCGCAACGATTCCGCGTTCGGGTGCTGGTCGATCCAGATGTAGTCCTCGGTATCGAACGGCATCCGCCAGCCGGCCTTCACCGCGAGTTCGAGCTCGTTCAGCGCCTTGTCGGTCTCGCCGATCTCGGCGAACGCCTTCAGCCGCATCAGCCGAAGCTGACCCCGCAGATAGCCGTCCGCCGACGGTCGCGTATTGGCCAGGACGTTCTCGGCGATTCGCCTCGCCTGGGCCCGCTCGCCGACCTTGTTCAGCAGATGGGCGCCGAACAGCGGCATCGAGAGATCGGTCACCGCGATCCCGGGCTCCGGCAGGAACAGCTCCGGTTCGGCGGACCTCATCGTGCGCAGCGCCAGGACGTCGTCGCCGCTCATGGTGGCGCACACCACGATGGCCTGCGACCAGAACGAGTCGTCGTCCTTGCCCCGCTGCGACAATGAATAGGGCACGCCGTCTGCATATCGGCCCTGGGCCGCCAGCGAGGCTACGTGCATGAACTCCGCCGCCGGGCTGGTGGCGGGCAGCCCCAGGGTCTTCACCGCCTCGTCGAGGAGGCCTAGGTTGTTGTAGAGGCTGGCGAGCTGAATCGCCGCCCCGGGGTCGGTGCCGGTATCGACCACCGCGCGTAGCCAGGGCTCGGCTTCGTCCAGCCGGCCCTGCTCCATCAGCAGTTCGCCGAGATTGAATTTCGCATCGTTGAAGTCGGGGTAGAGCTGGAGCACCGAGCGGTACTGCTCGCCCGCCTCGTTCAGCCGCCCCATGGCCCGCAGGGCGTCGGCCAGCACCATCTGCGACACCCGATCCAGCGGGTCGAGTTTCAGCGCCTTGCGCGCCGCCTCCACCGCCTGCGGATGGCTCCCGTGCTCGCTGAGATAGGTGGCATAGAGTGTCAGACCCATCGGATTGCGCGGATCCAGGGCCAGCGCGCGGCGCAGCGACACCAGCCGGTCGCGGTCGTGCCGCGCCGAGCCCTGGCGTATCGCCAGGATGCGGTCCATGGCGGCGCGCGCCAGCCAGGCGTCGACGTTTTTTGGATCGATCTTCAGCGCCTTGTCCAGCGCCGCCTCGCTCACCCGCTGAGCCTCGCTGAAATCGAGCGCCAGGTGGCTTTGCGCCAGCAGCATGGTCGCCTGGGCGTACCCCGCGAGCGCCGAGGCGTTGTTCGGCTCCAGGGTGGTCAGCCGCTCGAACTGCTCACGCGCGGTGCGCAGCTCCTCCAGCCCCATACGGCGCAGGTGCGCGCGAGCCGTCAGTTCCAATTGATAGGCTGCCGGGTCCCGCGGCGATCCGCTCGGCGGCGGTCCGCCCTCCTTCAGGCGAATCTTCAGCGCCTCGGTCACCGCGCCGGCGATCTCGGTCTGAATGGCGAAGGCGTCGTCCATCTTGCGGTCATAGGTCTTCGACCACAGGTGAAAGCCGTCATCGACGCTGATGAGCTGGGCGGTGATGCGCAGGCGCTCGCCCTCCCGGCGCACGCTGCCCTCTACCACATGTGCGACGCCAAGCTTGCGACCGACCTCGCGCAGATCCTCGTTGCGGCCCTTGAAATAGAAGGCCGAGGTGCGGCCCGCGACCTTCAGGTCAGGGACCTGCGTCAGCGAATTGATCACCTCCTCGGTCAGGCCGTCGGCGAAATATTCGGTCTCCTTCTGGGCGCTGAAGTTGGCGAACGGCAACACCGCCACCGATTTTTCCAGCATCCGGGCATTGGTCGGCCGCGCGCGGTCCATGCCGCCCGGCAGCACGCCGGCGACCTGGCCCAGCGACACCACCAGCATACCGCCCATCACCGCCACCAGCGCCCAGTCCGACCAGTTCAGCCTGGCTTTGGGCGCATCCTCCGGCGTCTTGGTGCGTGTGACCGATCCATCCGGCGCACGCTCGAACGCCCAGGCGATAACTATCGCGATCGGCAGACCCAGGGCCAGCAGCACCAGGGCCAGCGGCGCCGCCCATTTGGGAAAGCTGAGGGTCTCGAAGATCGTCTTGGCGATCTGGAACAGCGCCCACGCCGTGACGACGTAGACCCCCGCAACGCGAATCACGTTGCGGCGCTTCAGCTCGCTCAGGAAACGCCCCGCCACGCCCCGCACCTCCGATGCGACTGACTATGCCGCATCTCCGCGCCTGCGTGAACGTGGTTAGCCGGCGCCCACCAGGGCCAGCCACTCGTCCTCGGTCAGCACCTGCAGGCCAAGTTCGGCCGCGGTCTTCAGCTTCGATCCCGCCCCGGGCCCAGCCACGACGATGTCGGTCTTCTTCGATACCGACGAGGAGACCTTCGCGCCCAGCGCCTCGGCCTGGGCCTTGGCCTCGTCGCGGGTCATCCGCTCCAGCGCGCCGGTGAACACCACGGTCTTGCCGGCGACCGCCGTGTCGGTCTTCGGCTGCTCGGCGTCCTGGATGGTTAGTTGCTCGGCCAGCGCCTGCACCGCGCGGCGGTTGTGGTCCTCGGCGAAATAGGCCGCCGCCGCCTCGATCACCGCGGTCCCGATCTGGTCGAACGCGTCCAGCTCCTCGATCGCCTCGGGATCGCGCTCGGCGATCTTGTCCATCGCCGCCAGGAACGCCTGCGCCGTGCCGTAGCCGCGCGCCATGCCGACCGCTGTGGTCTCGCCGATGTGGCGCACCCCCAGGCCGTAGATGAACCGATCGAGCGGGATCGTGCGGCGCGCTTCGATGCCCGCCGTCAGGTTGCGCACGCTGGTCTCGCCGTATCCGTCAATGGACAGCAACTCTTCCAGCTTCGCCTGATCCAGGGCCAGCCGGAAGATATCGGCCGGCTCCTTCAGCCAGCCGCGCTCATAGAACGCCGCCAACTGCTTCTCGCCCAGACCCTCGATGTCGAAGGCCCGGCGCGACACGAAGTGGCGCAGGTGCTGCAGGCGCTGGAACGGGCACGCGAACTCGCCCGTGCAGCGCCGCACGACGGTTTCTGCGCCAGACGCCGTCGTCTCGCGCGCCAGCGGCGTCTCCAGCGGGCATGGGCAGTGCGTCGGGAACTCGAACGGCTCGGCGCCCTCGGGCCGCGCCTCCAGCACCGGGCCGACCACCTGGGGGATCACGTCGCCGGCCCGCTGGACGATCACCGTGTCGCCGATGCGCACGTCCTTGCGCGCGATCTCGTCGGCGTTGTGCAGGGTCGCATTGACCACCACCACGCCGCCCACAGTTACGGGCGACAGGCGCGCCACCGGCGTGATCGCGCCGGTTCGCCCTACCTGGATGTCGATCGCTTCCAATATGGTGCGCGCCTGTTCGGCCGGGAACTTGCGCGCCACCGCCCAGCGCGGCGAGCGCGAGACGAAGCCCAGCCGCTGCTGCCAGTCCAGCCGGTCGACCTTGTAGACCACGCCATCGATGTCGAACCCCAACTTGGGTCGCACCGCCTCCATGCGCCGATAGGCGTCCAGCAAGCCCTCCGGCCCCTCCACCCGCTCCGATTGCGGCGTCGTGGCGAACCCCCAGGACTTCAACGCTTGCAGAGCCGCCCATTGGCTTTCGGCGAACGGCCCGCTGGTCAGGCCCCAGGCGTAGGCGAAGAACCGCAGCCGGCGGCCGGCGGTGATCTTCGAGTCGATCTGCCGCAGCGACCCGGCCGCGGCGTTGCGCGGGTTCACGTAGGTGCGCTGTCCGGCCGCTTCCGCCGCGGCGTTCAGGGCCGCGAATTCCTCATGGCCCAGGTAGACTTCGCCACGCACCTCGATCACCGCCGGCCAGCCCGAGCCGGACAGCCGCTTGGGAATCTCGTCGAGCGTGCGCAGGTTGGCGGTGACGTCCTCGCCCACCCGCCCGTCGCCCCGCGTCGCCCCCTGCACCAGCCGGCCGTCCTCGTAGCGCAGCGACGCCGACAGTCCGTCGATCTTCGGCTCGGCGGTGTAGGCCACAACCTCTTCCAGCCGCAGGAACCGCCGCACCCGCGCATCGAACTCCAGCGCATCCTCGTCGGAGAACGCATTGTCGAGCGACAACATCGGCGTCCCGTGTTCGACGGCCGAGAACTGCTCGGCCCGCGCGGCGCCGACCCGCAGCGAGGGCGAGTTCTCGCGTACAAGATGCGGAAAACGTTCCTCGATCTCGGTGTTGCGCCGCTTAAGCGCATCGTAGTCGCCGTCCGAAATCGTCGGCGCGTCGTCGCGATGATAGCGCAGGTCGTGGGCGGCGATCTCGTCGGCGAGCGCGGTCAACGCCTCCAGCGCCTCGGCCTCCGACATGCCGTCGGCGGAGGCGTCCGCCTTGGCCTTGGGCGACTTAGGCATGCATCAGCGCCCTCGCGGCCGCGCGCGCGGCGTCGGTGACCTGGGCTCCGGCCAGCATGCGCGCGATCTCCTCTTCGCGGTCGGCGGGCGACAGGGCTTCCACCAGGGTGCGCAGACGCTCGCCCTCGCCTGCCTTGGCGATCCGCCAGTGCGCGTCGGCGCGCGCCGCCACCTGCGGGCTGTGGGTCACCACCAGCACCTGGGCTTCGGCCGCCAGCCTGCGCAGCCGCAGGCCCACGGCGTCGGCCACCGCCCCGCCTACGCCCTGGTCCACCTCATCGAAGATCATCAACGGCTGCACGCCGCCACGCCCGGCCAGCGCCGCCTTCAGCGCCAGCGCGAGCCTCGCCAGCTCGCCGCCTGAGGCGATCGCGCCAAGCTCGCCGAACGGCGCGCCGGGATTGGTGGCGATCTCGAAAGCCACGCGATCGCGTCCTGCCGGTCCGGCGCGATCCTCCGGCAGGCTCTCCACCGCCACGCGGAAGCGCGCCTTGTCCAGCTTCAGCGGCGGCAACTCGCGAGCCACCGCCTTGGTCAGGCGCTCGGCCGCCTTGCCCCGCGCCGCGCTGAGCGCATCGGCCTCGGCCATATAGGCCGCACGCGCCTGGGCGACCGCCGCCTCGGCAGCGCGCAGCGCCTCCTCTGAGGACTCAACCGCCCGCAGCCGTTCGGCGAACCGCGTGCGCAGGTCTGGCAGCAGTTCCACCGACGAGCCGAGCTTTCGCGCCATCCCCCGCAGCTCGAACAGCCGCTCCTCAGCCTTTTCAAGTTCATCTGGCCGAAACTCGAACGCATCAGCGGCCGCGTCGACCGCTGCTTCCGCCTCCTGCGCCTCGATCAGCACCCGGTCGATCGCACCGGCGGTGTCGGCCAATCGGCGAACGATCGCGCCGTCATGCGCCGCGCCCGCGCCCAGCGCCCGCTCACGGGCCCGCTCCAACGCCCGCACCGCGCTGGCCAGCCGGCCGGCGAGACCGTCGAAGGCTTCGCGCGCACCGGCGATATCGGCCAGCGCCTTCTCCGCAGCGCCCAGCACCGCACGACGCTCTGCCAGGTCGGTCTCTTCGCCCGGCCGAGGGTCCAGCCGGTCAAGCTCCGACAGCCGCAGGGTCAGTTCTTCGCTCTCGGCCGCGGCGCGCTCGACGTCCGCGCGCAGGGCGTCCATCCCCGCCAGGGCCGCACGCCAGGCCGCCCAGCGATCGCCCAGCGCCCGCGCCTGCACGTCCAGGCCGCCATAGGCGTCGAGCATGCCCCGGTGGCGGCGGGCGTCCAGCAGCCCGACCGTCTCGTGCTGCCCGTGCACCTCGAGCAGCAGTTCGCCGATCTCCTTCAGCACGCCGACGCCCGTCGCCTGGTCGTTGACGAACGCGCGGCTGCGGCCGTCGGCGCTCAGCGTGCGGCGCAGCACCAAGTCCTCGTCGCGGGCATAGCTCAAGCCCTTGTCGTCGAGCACGGTCCACACTGGATGATCAGGCGGCGGCGCAAACACCGCCGAGGCCGCGGCCTGAGCCGCGCCGTGCCGCACCAGCCCCGCGTCGCCGCGCGCGCCGACCGCCAAGCCCAGGGCGTCGAGGATGATCGACTTCCCCGCCCCAGTCTCGCCGGTGAGCGCGGTCAGGCCCTGGCCGATGGACAGGTCCAGCGCCTCAATAAGCACCACGTCGCGGATCCAGAGGCCGATCAGCATCGTGGGCGAAGATGATCCGGAATCGGCGACGCCGAAAGGGCTAGTTGGGCTGCGTCGGCGCCGGCGCAGCCGGCGGCGGGGCCAGGCGCTCGGCCGGCGGGCGGACGGTTTCGGCCTTCCGGTGCAGGAACGGGATGCGCATCATTCCGCGCCGCTCGCCGCCGGGCTCGGTCGCGGGACGCAGGCCGCGCGAGGTCAGCAGGCGATAGGCGTCGGAATACCAGACGTCGCCCGGATAGTTGAAGCCGAGCACGGCGCCGTTGCGCTTGGCCTCCTCGACCAGGCCCAGGGTCATGTACGACTCCACCAGGCGATAGAGCGCCTCAGGCGTGTGGCTGGTGGTCTGGTAGCGGTCGACGACCGTCTTGAAGCGGCCGATGGCGGCGAGGGTGTCGCCCTGGCGCATATACCAGCGGCCAATAGTCATTTCCTTGCCGGCCAGCTGGTCGTTGACCATGTCGATCTTCAGACGCGCGTCGGCGGCGTATTCTGTGCGCGGGTAGCGCTGGGTGACGTCGCTGAGCGCCGCCAGCGCCTGGCCGGTCGCGGCCTGGTCGCGACCCACGTCGACGATCTGTTCGAAGTAGCAGATCGCCTTGATGTAATAGGCGTAAGCCGCCGTCGCGTTGCCTGGATACAGCGAGATGAACCGGTCGGCGTCGGCCACGGCTTCGGGATAGTTGTTGCCCTGGTAGTGGGCGTAGGCCTGCATCAGGATCGCCCGGCGCGACCATTCCGAATAGGGGTGCTGGCGCTCCACTTCCTGGAAGTAGTCGACCGCCTGGCTCCACTGGCCGCGGTCAAGCCGGTCGGCCCCGGTGGCGTAGAGCAGCTCCACGGGGCGCTCTTCATAGGCCAGACGAGGTTTCTTCTTGTTGCCAGCGCAACCGGTCAGGGCCACGGCCGCCATCAGGGCGACGAGCGCCGTACGAGCCCACGGATTACGAAGCAAGGACATCACCTCAATGGACCAAAGCGCGCCCCCGCGCAGCGAGCCTGCTTCTACACCAGCCTATCGCTGGCGCAAATCGGGACTCAGACCGCTTCGGCCACGTCCAGCACCAGACTGCGCCAACGCCAGGCGTTCGGCCGGGCCAGCAGCGCGCGGACCAGGGCGTTGTTCATGCCGTGGCCGGCTAACACGCCTTCGAATCGGCCGATCACCGGACCGCCCAGGACGAACAGGTCGCCGATGGCGTCGAGCGTCTTGTGGCGCACGAATTCGTCCGGGCGACGCAGGCCTTCCGGGTTGAGAATGCGGTCGCCCTCGATCACCACAGCGTTGTCCATCGAGCCGCCGCGCGCCAGGCCGATCGCCCGCAGCGCCTCGACCTCGTGCAGGAAGCCGAACGTCCGACAATTCGCCAGCTCTTTACGGAAAGCCGCCTCGTCCATCTTCAGGTCGACGCGCTGACGGCCGATCGCCGCCGAATCAAAGGCGATCTCGAACGCCGTCTCGAAGCTGTCGGCGGGCGCGAGGCTTGCGCGCTTGTCGCCGTCGCGCACTTCGACACGTTCCAGGATCTCGATGTAACGACGCGGCGCGGATTGCGCCCGCCGCCCTGCCCGGTCCAGCACCTGGACGAACGGCAGCGACGAGCCGTCCATGATCGGCATCTCGGGTCCGTCGATCTCCACCTGGGCGTTGTCGACGCCCAGCATGACCAAAGCCGCCATCAGATGCTCGATGGTCGAGAGCGTCACGCCGGCGGCGTTTTCGATGACGGTGCCGAGTTGGGTCCTGCAGACCGCCTCGCCCGTCGGGCGCAGCCGGTTGTCACGGTCGGTCACGTCGGTGCGGATGAAGACGATGCCGGTGTCGGGCGCAGCAGCGCGCACCGTGACCCTGGTGTGGGCGCCGGTGTGGACCCCGACGCCTGCGAAGACGGCGGGACCTTGGACGGTGTGCTGGAACGCCGATGGGGCCACGTCTGCCGCCTTCCTGTACTCTCATTCACCACTGCGGGCGCGATGCGCCTGTGTGCCGAATAGGGCCTATGCTGCGGCGCCGCAAAACACTTCCTGTTTCGAACTGTTTCGCCTTTTTGGCGAAGGCCGGGAAGCGACGCTCAAGCACTCTCAAGGTGGTCACGCCACCAAACCAAAACGCCCCGGAGCGAGCTCCGGGGCGAGGTCAGAGTGCGCGAATCTCAGGATCGGCGCGAAAACCTGAAGATACCTTAACGCTGTTCGTTAATCAGTTGGCGAGCCGGCGCAGGAACGACGGAATCTCCAGATCGTCCTGCTGGTCGGAGATGTGTTCCTCGGGCATCGGCTCCGGCTGTGCGCCGCCGCGAGCCGGTTGCGCGCGAGGGGCCGGCGGAGGCGGCGCGTCGTAGCGCGGGCGGCCGCTGAACAGGCTCATGAACCCGCCGCGCTGCTGACGACGATCGTCGTAGGCATGGCTCGGGAACAGCGGTTCGTCCTCGGCTTCAGCCACCGCCGGATCGACGATGCGGGTGATCGGACGGGTGATCTGGGGCGCAGGTGCGACCGCTTGCGGCGCCGGAACAGGCGCAGCCGCCGGGGTCGACAGCAGGTCGCCCTGCTCTTCATCGTGGCGATAGGTCGCGACCGGCGCAGGTTCCGGAGCCTGCGGAGCGGCGACCACCGGAGGATCGTAGCTCAGCTCAGGCTCACGCGGCGCGGGCGAGGCGTACTGAGCTTGCTGCACTGCAGCGCGAGGCTCCACATAGCTCGCGCGGAAGGGCTCCGATAGGCTGTCGACGCGCAGCGGCGGGGCGGTCAGCGGAGCGCGTTCGCGACGCGGGTCGGTGGCGGCGATCGCTGCGCCGTCCATGCCGGTGGCGACCACCGAAACGCGGATCACGCCTTCCAGCGACGGATCGAAAGCCGCGCCGAAGATGATGTTGGCTTCCGGGTCGACTTGTTCGGAGATCGCGTTGGCGGCCTCGTCGACTTCGAGCAGGGTCATGTCCATGCCGCCGGTGACGTTGACCAGCACGGCCTTGGCGCCCTTCAGCGACACTTCGTCCAGCAGCGGGTTCTGGATCGCGTTCTGGGCGGCCATCAGCGCGCGATCGTCGCCGGTCGCCTCGCCCGTGCCCATCATCGCCTTGCCCATTTCGGTCATGACCGTGCGGACGTCGGCGAAGTCGAGGTTGATGAGGCCGGGCAGCACCATCAGGTCGGTGATCGAGCGCACGCCGGAGTGCAGCACCTGATCGGCCATGCCGAAGGCTTCGGCGAAGGTCGTGCGCTCGTTGGCGACGCGGAACAGGTTCTGGTTCGGGATGACGATCAGGGTGTCGACGTAGCGTTGCAGCTCGGCGATGCCCGCGTCGGCCAGCCGCATGCGGTGGCGGCCTTCGAAGGTGAAGGGCTTGGTAACCACGCCGACGGTCAGGATGCCGCGTTCACGCGCACACTTGGCGATGATCGGGGCGGCCCCGGTGCCGGTGCCGCCGCCCATGCCGGCGGTGATGAAGATCATGTGGGCGCCGTCGAGGTTCTCGCCGATCTCGGGGATCGACTCCTCGGCCGCGCTCATGCCGACTTCCGGATGCGCGCCCGCACCCAGGCCCTGGGTCACCTGCACGCCAAGCTGGATGCGACGGTCGGTCTTGGAGAACGCCAGTTGCTGGGCGTCGGTGTTGGCGACGACGAACTCGACCCCTTCGAGGCCGGCCTCGATCATGTTGTTGACTGCGTTGCCGCCGGCCCCGCCGACGCCGAACACCACGATGCGCGGCTTCAATTCCGTCGCCCGCGGCGCTGAAAGTGCGATTGCCATGGGGCCTGCGTCCTCCGCCAGATTCAATGCAAGGCGCCGGCGACCCGCGTTGCCGACGCATCCTTCAGGATGGGTTAACTAGGCGACCAGCATCCTTAATTGCGAGTTAACCGCATACACTGACTCGGAGGTCCGTCGACCCGCGCAAACAGCTCATTTTTCTTGCTGCGCAAGGCGTAGCGCATGTTTCCAGCGCGCTGCTGCGACAACCTGGCGGCTAAAGATTTTCACGCAACCAGGCTGCGGCCTTGGCGACCGGGTTGGCGCCAGGGTCCAGAGCCTCGCGGCGCAGCTTGGCCGACGCAAGCGCCCTGGCCGACACCGCTTCGCGCGGCCCGAAGGCCGAACGATGCAGTACGCCGGCCGCCGCGCAGAACGCTGGCCCCGAGGCGGCGTCCGCCAGGTGCGGCACGCGGCGGGGCCGTCCAAGCCGAACGGGACGGTCGAATACCCGCACGGCCACTTCACGCACGCCAGCCAGTTGCGAAGCGCCGCCAGTTAGCACGATGCCCGCGCCGGCTTCGATCGGCGCGCCCGACGCTTTCAGCCGGTCGCGCAGCAGTTCCAGCGTCTCCTCGACCCGCGGCGCGATGATGCCCTTCAGCAGCGACCGGGGCGCGACCACGGGGCCTGCGCCGGGGTCGTCGCCGCGCGGCGGGGCCTCGATCATCTCACGGTCCTCGTTGGCCGAGGCGATGGCCGAACCGTGCAGGGTCTTGATCCGCTCTGCGCCGGCGATCGAGGTCGAAAGGCCGCGAGCGATATCCTGGGTGACGTGCAGTCCGCCGACCGGAATGGTGTCCACGTGGACTACGCTGCCGCCGGAGAACACCGCCGCCGAGGTCGATCCGCCGCCCATGTCGATGCAGACCGCGCCCAGGTCCATCTCGTCTTCTTCCAGCGCCGCGAGCGCCGAGACGAACGGCGCCGCCACCACGCCTTCGAACTGCAGGTGAGCGCGCTCGACGCTGGCCGCCAACGTCTGGATCACCGCCTCACTGATCGAAACCACCAGCAGTTCGACGCTCAGCGTGCGGCCGAACATGGCGCGCGGATCGCGCACCCCGCCCTGCCCGTCCACCGCCCACGCGATCGGCAGAATATGCACCGCGCGACGGCCGGGCAGACGGATCTGGCCCAGCGCCGCCTGGATGCCGCGCACCAGGTCGTTGTCGGAGATCGGTTTGGCGCCCAGCGAAACGCGCCCGGCGACCCGGCTGCTGGTCAACTGCCCGCCCGAGGTCGCGACCGTGACGCCCTGGACGTTCACACCCGCGACGTTCTCGGCCCGCTCTACCGCCTGGGCGATCGCCTCCGAGGCTTCGTCGAGATTGACGATCGCGCCGCTGCGCACGCCGCGTGACTGCACGTAGCCGACGCCGGCGCACGTCAGGGTGCGGTCCGCGCGACGAACGCCCTCCGGCTTCATGATGAAACAGGTGACCTTCGAGGCTCCCAGATCCACCGCCGCCATGACCGGCGCACGTCCCAGCGCGGCCTTCAGGCCCTCGCGAGTGTCCTTACGTTCCTCGACCCGCGTCGCCAATTTCACCGCTCCACCCACCAAGTCCCTCACGCCCCGCCGGCGACGAGCTGGCCCGGAAGGGCCCCGTCGCGCGGCCGAACGGCCACCATATCCGGATCGCGCAGATCGATGCGCTCGAAACCGAGCTCCAGGATCCGCGTGCGCTGATCGAGCTGGTCCAGCTGCATCAGCGCCTCTTGTTCTCCGACCGCCGGCAGCTGCACCAGCGATCCGTCCTTCATCCTCAGGTCCCAGCGGCGGTCGTCGACGCGCACCAGGGCTTCCAGTCGATCCTTCAAGCGCGGACGCTGGGCGATGGCCGGCAGGATCTCCGGCGCGTGCTCGTTGGCGCCCTCGCCGACCACCAGGGGCAAGCCCGGAAAGCGCCCCGCGTCCGCCTCAGGGATCACCCGGCCGTGGTCGTCGACCACCAGGCTCTTGCCGCTGTGTTGCCAGACAGCCAGTTGATTGTGCTCGACCACCGCCACCACCAGGGTGTCGGGCAACAGGCGCACGATCCGCGCCTGCTTGACCCAACCGACCTGTTCGACGCGCTTGCGCATCGCTTCCAGGTCCATGCCCAGCAGCGGCTGATCCTTGTAGACGCCCGCCGCCTGCAGGATGTCCGGCATCGCCAGCGCCGAGGCGCCTTCGACGTGCACGGCGCGCGCCCGAAAGCCCAGGCTGGCGAACATCTTGTCGATCCGCGCCGAGATGTCGGCGCCGGCCCTCTCGCCGCGATGACCGGTGGCCAGGGTGGCGATCAGCGCCACCGCCAGCACGCCGCCGGCGGCCAGCAGCGCATGATGGGGAGACAGTCCGACGCCTTGCGCCGTGCCCAGCTTGCCAGGCGTGTAGACGCCGCCGCGGCTCTGTTGAGCCCGCGACTTCGGGGAACTAGCGGGCGCCTTTACCCGGGGTTTCGCCTGCGTTCGCGATCCCCCCCGCAGAGCTGCGGGCATAGGCGTCCTCCGTTATCCAAAGCACCAGACGGTCGAACGGCACGCCCTGATGCGCCGCCTGCTCGGGGACGAGCGAGGTGGGCGTCATGCCGGGCTGCGTGTTCACCTCCAGAAGGACCAGAATGTCGTTAATGTCGTCATAACGCAGGTCCGAACGGGTCGCCCCGCGGCAACCCAGCGCCGCATGGGCGCGCTCGGCCAGTCTCATCGCCTTTTCAAAGACTTCTATCGGCAAGTTGGCGGGAATAACGTGCTCCGAACCGCCTTCGCCGTACTTGGCGTGGAAGTCGTAGAATCCTGAACGGGGAATGATCTCGGTGACCGTCATCGCCTTGCCGTCCATGACGCCGACGGCGAGTTCCTTGCCGCGCACATAGGGCTCGATCATCACCTCCTCGCCGTATGTCCAGGAGGGTTCGGCGATCTCCTGCGGCGGGGTGTTGGCGCCCTCCTGCACGATGAACACGCCCACGGAGGAGCCCTCGGCGTTGGGCTTCACGACGTAGGGCGGCGCCATCACATGGGAGGCCGCCGCCTCAAAGCGGTTGAACAGGCCGCCGCCCGGCACTGTGACGCCCGCCGCCGCAAGCACCGCCTTGGACTTGGCCTTGTCCATCGCCAGGGCCGAGGCCAGCACCCCGCAGTGGGTGTAGGGCAGGCCCAGCGTCTCCAGCACGCCCTGGACGCAGCCGTCCTCCCCCCATTCTCCGTGCAAGGCGTTGAAGCAGACGTCGGGCTTCAGGCTGGTCAGCACTGCGGCCAGGTCCCGGCCCGCGTCGACCCGGGTCACCCTCGCGCCCAACTGCTCGAGGGCGTCGGCGCAGGCCGCGCCCGACACGAGACTGACCTCACGCTCTGACGACAGCCCGCCCAGCAGGACGGCGACGTGGTGTCCGGCGAGCGGCAGGGCCATGGGAATCCTCTTGAGAGTCGGGTGTCGAACGCGCGGTTACTGGCTCGCCAGCGCGCGGAAGTCCACGTCGCTGGCGCCCACCGCATAGAGCAGGCTCGCCCACACTGCGACACTCTGGGCGAGGTCGCGCGGGTCGATCTTGTCGAGTGTGTCGTCGGCCGAATGGTGCAGGTCGAAATAACGCGTCGCATCGGGGCTCAGGCTCGCCACCGGCGCGCCCAGTTTGATCAGGCCGGCCACGTCGGAGCCGCCGAAGGTCGAGGGCTCGGGCGCGACCACCACGGTGAGCGGCGCCAGCGCTGCGGTGAACGCCCGCATCGCCGGGTGCTGGAGGGAACCCTTGGGCAGGCGCACCCGCCAAATCGGCCCCGGACCGGTGTCGCTCTCGCCCACCATCACCATGGCAGCGACCTCGTCCTTATGCGCTTCGGCGTAGGCCGCGCCGCTGTAGTCCATCTCCTCGGCGCCCCACATCAACACGCGGAGCGTGCGGCGCAGGCCGCCGGGCGCCGAGCCCGCCAGCTTGGCCGCCGCAGTGGTGATGGCGACGCCGGCCGCATCATCGATCGCGCCGGTGCCGGCATCCCACGAATCGAGATGGCCGCCGACCACCACGACCTCGCCTGGCGTGGAACCCGGGATCTCGCCCACCACGTTCCAGGCCTGCGCCTTGTCGGTCATGGTCGAAGTCATGTTCAGCCGCACGCGCACGGGCGCGCCGCGCGCCGCCATGCGGTCGAGAAGTTGGGCGTCGGGCACGGACAGCGCCGCGGCCGGGATCGGCTTGACGCCTTCCGGCCAGGTCAGGGCGCCGGCGTGCGGTAAGCGCGTGTCGTCGGTCGACAGCGAGCGCACCAGAAAGGCCGCCGCACCGCGTTTCGAGGCCTCCCCCGGCCCGCGCGTGCGGTTGCGGTTGAGGAAGCCGTAGCCGGAGCTGTCCTGCGCCTTCAGCATCGGCTGGTTGATCACCGCGATCTTCCCGTTCAGCGAGCCTAAGGGCGCCGCGGTCAGCGCCTCCAGCGAGTCGAAGAACACGAGCTCGCCTTCGATTCCGCCACGCGGCGTCGAAGGCGATCGGCCCATCCCAAGGATCTGAAGCTTCTGGGCGTAGGGCGCGACGACCTCGGCGCTCTCGGGGCCGCGCGTCCAGGCGCCGGCCACGAAGGGCTCCGCATGGACGTTCTGGAACCCCAGCGCCTTCAGCTTGGCGACACCCCAGTCCTTGGCGCGCTCCATGGCGGGCGACCCGGTCGGGCGGGCGCCGATCTCGGTGGTCAACGACTCCACCAGATCCCAAGCGGTGGTGTCCTTCAGCGCGCGCTCGCGCACCTCGACCGCGCCGGCCGCCAGGTTCTGGGCCGCGGCCGGCGCTGCGAGCGCCAGGCCCATGGCCAGAGCGGCAAGCGGAAGGTTCATGCTGGACTTCATGGCGCGCTCACATCGGAGTATTGGGCGGGCGCTCAGCTTGGCCCGTGCCCCGGATCGATGTCCAGGCCGCTCAAGGTGCGATCAGGCAGGCCGACCGATCCGCTTGATCTCCCACTCCAGCTCGACGCCGAACTTGGCCTTCACGTCGGCCCGCACCGCCTCGCCCAGACCTTCCAGGTCGGCGGCGCTCGCCTCGCCGGTATTGATCAGGAAGTTCGTATGCAGCGGCGAGAACATCGCCCCGCCGAACGGCTTGCCGCGCCAGCCCGCGTCGTCGATCAGCTTCCACGACGACCGTCCGAGCGGGTTCTTGAACGTCGAGCCGCCGGTCTTCTCGCGGATCGGCTGCGACTGCTCGCGCTTGGCGGTGATCTCGCCCATCCGCGCCTCGATGGCGGCGGGTTCGTCGGGCGTCCCCTGGAACAGCGCGCCGGTGACGATCAGGTCGCCCTGCGCCGCCCTAGCCGACTTGCGATAGCTGAACGCCATCTCGACGTTGGACAGCGTCAGCCGCTCGCCTGCGCGGGTCACCGCGTAGGCTTCAACCAGAACGTCCTTGGTCTCCGCGCCGTAGCAGCCGGCGTTCATGATGCAGGCGCCGCCGATCGCGCCAGGCACGCCACGGTAGAACTCCAGCCCCGCGATCCCAGCCCTCGCCGCCTCGCGTGCGACGATGGCGTCCGGCACGGCGGCTCCGGCGAAGATCTGCGTCTCACCCCGCGGCTCGACCTTAGCGAAGCCGCGGCCGAGGCGGATCACCACGCCCTCGACCCCGCCGTCGCGCACCAGGGTGTTGGAGCCGACGCCCAGGGGCGTCACCGGCACGCCCGGGTCCAGGCCGGCCAGGAAGCCGGCCAGATCATCCTCGTCTTCGGGCAGGAAAACGAGCTCGGCGGGTCCGCCCACACGAAACCACGTGAACGGCGCCAACGGCTCGTCACGCAGCAACGTTCCCCGCACAGGCGGCAGGCGGTCGCGCCAGCTCATGCCGCGGGCTGGGCCTGGGCCTCGAGCTGCGCCGGCAGCGCATGCGCCCAGGCGGTGATGTCGCCGGCGCCGAGGCAAACGACGAGATCCCCCTCGCGCGCTTCCTCGCCCACCACGCGGGCGAGGTCGTAGGCGCCTGACAACGGCAGGGCGCGACGATGGCCGAAGCGGCGCAGGCCTTCCACCAGGGCGTCGCGATTGGCCCCCTCGATCGGCGTCTCGCCGGCGGTGTAGACGTCGGAGACCACCACGACGTCGGCGTCGTTGAAGCAGGCGCAGAATTCCTGGAACAGGTCGTGCAGCCGCGAATAGCGGTGCGGCTGGACCACCGCCACGACCCGCCCGCTGGTCACTGCGCGCGCCGCACGGAGCACTGCGGCGATCTCCACCGGATGGTGACCGTAGTCGTCGATGATCCGCACGCCGCGCGCCACGCCCACGGTGGTGAACCGCCGTCCGACGCCCGCGAACCCGGTCAACCCCTTGCGGATGTTGTCCTGGCCCACACCCAGCTCGCGCGCGACGGCGATGGCGGCCAGCGAATTCATGACGTTGTGGTGGCCGGCCATCGGCAGGTGCAGGTCGTCCCAGCGCTCCACCTGGATCTGTGGGTCGTGAGGATCGAACACCGCATCGAAGCGCGAGCCGTCCGGCCCCATGGTGATGTTCTCGGCCCGCACCTCGGCCTGCGGATTGACGCCGTAGGGGATCACCCGGCGGTTCTCGACCCGCGCGGCCATCGCCTGCACCTCGGGATGGTCGGTGCACACCGCGGCGAAGCCGTAGAACGGCACGTTCTCGACGAACTGCTGGAACGCCCGCTTCACCGAGTCGAAGTCGCCGTAGTGGTCCAGGTGCTCCGGATCGATGTTGGTGACGATCGCACAGGTCGACTTGAGCTTCAGGAAGGTGCCGTCGCTCTCGTCGGCCTCGACGACGATCCAGTCGCCCTCGCCGACCTTGGCGTTGGTGCCATAGGCGTTGATGATCCCGCCATTGACCACGGTCGGATCCATCCCGCCGGCGTCCAGCAACGCCGCCACCATCGACGTCGTCGTCGTCTTGCCGTGGGTGCCGCCCACCGCCACCGAGTAATGAAGGCGGGTCAGCTCCGCGAGCATTTCGCCCCGATGGACCAGCGGCAGGCGACGTTCGCGCGCCGCGGCCATCTCCACGTTGTCGGCCTTGATCGCCGTCGAATAGACCACCGCCGAAGCGTGTTCGACGTTGGCCGCGTCCTGGCCGATGAACACCCTGACCCCCAGCTTCTCCAGTCGCTCGGTGTTGGCGCTGGCGCGCGCATCGGACCCCTGCACCGTGTAGCCGATGCGCAGCATGATCTCGGCGATGCCGCTCATGCCGATGCCGCCGATGCCGATGAAGTGCACCGGGCCGAGTTCGAAGGGGACGGGACGTCGGTTCATGGCCATGCCTTAGCGGACTTGCGCGGTTTGCTCCACGACGTCGGCGAGGCGTTCGGCGGCGTCCGGTTTGGCGACCGAGCGCGAGGCGACCGCCATCCTGGCCAGGGTGGCTGGATCGCCCAGCAGGCGGGCCAGCACTTCCCGCAGGCTGTCGACCGTAAGCGCGCTCTCGCGCAGGATTTCCGCGCCCCCCGCGTCGGCCAGAAGGCGGGCGTTCTGGCCCTGGTCGTCGTCCAGCGCAATGGCCAGTGGGATCAGGATCGCCGGCTTCCCGGCCGCCGCGAACTCGCAGACGCTGCCCGCGCCCGAGCGGCCGATCACCAGATGCGCCGCCTTTAGCCGCCCGGCCATGTCGCGGAAGAACGGCGCGATCTCCGCCTCGACGCGGGCGTCAGCGTAGATCTTCTGGGCGATCTCCATGGATTCCGGCCGCGTCTGCTGCTGCACCGACAAGCGGTCGCGCAAGCTCTCCGGCAAGGCGGCGATGGCGTTGGGCACAAGCTCAGAGATCAGCCGCGCGCCCTGGCTGCCGCCGGTGATCAGCAGGCGTAGCGGCCCTTCGGGCTTCGGCGTCTCATAAGGCGCCTCGGCGATGGCTCGGATTTCGGGCCGCACCGGATTGCCGACCACGATGGCGCGTTTGGCGACCTTAGGCGGAGCCTTCTGCAGTACGGGAAAGGCGCAGGCGACGGTGGTCACATGGGCGGCCAGGCGGCGGTTGGCGCGGCCCATCACCGCGTTCTGTTCATGCACCACGGTCGGTCGGCCCTGGGTGATCCCGGCCAGCAGGCCCGGCACCGAGGGATAGCCGCCGAAGCCCACTACGACGGCGGGATCGATCACCTTGAACGCCCGGCGCGCCTGCATGACGCCGCCGACGATCGCCAGGCCCGCCTGCGCCATGCCGACAGGGTCGCCGCGGCGGAAGGTGCGCGCCGACAGGCCGATGCGTTGTTCCGCAGGAAAGTCCTCGGCGAAGGCGGCGACCCGGGCGTCGGAGGCCAGAACGATGCGCCAGCCGCGTGCGATCAGCGCCTCGGCCAGCGCCTGGGCGGGGAACAGGTGTCCGCCGGTGCCCCCGGCGGCGACGACGGCGATCTTGCGCATGGCCGCCGGACTAGGTGAAACCGCCGCCCTTGGCCAGCCCGTCGCCCTGGGTGTAGGCGCCGGGTCGCCGCCGCGTCAGCGCCAGCGCCATGCCCAAAGTCAGGCCCATGGCCAGCATCGAGGAGCCGCCGTAGGAGATGAATGGCAGGGTCATGCCCTTGGTCGGAATCAGGTTGAGGTTCACCGCGACATTGATGAACGCCTGCTGGCCGACCAGCACGAAAAGGCCGGCTGCGGCCACCTGCTCGAACGGGTCCGACAGCTTCATCGCCTTGTAGAGCCCGCGGATCACCACGAAGGCGAACAGCGAGATCAGCAAAAGTGAGAAGACCAGCCCGTACTCCTCGGCGGCGACGGAATAGATGAAATCGGTGTGCAGGTCGGGGACGTGGCGCTTCATCACGCCCTCGCCCGGGCCGCGACCGAAGACATGGCCGGCGGCGATGGCCTCGGCGGCGCGGTCGACCTGATGGGTGTCGGCCTTGTCGGGGCTGAGGAAGCGGTTCACCCGGCTGGCCACGTGGCCGAACAGGAAATAGGTGCTGGACAGCATCGCCAGCGCCGCCCCCGCCAGCAGCATCACCCACGACAGCGGCACGCCGGCCATCCAGAACGCGGCGCCGAACGCCACGGTGATCAGCACGGTCTGGCCCACGTCCGGCTGGATCAGCAGCAGGCCCACCGACACCAGATAGAGCGCGAAGGCGATGGTCACGCCGGGCACGCCTTGGCCCTTCTGGCCCTCGGAGAACATCCAGGCGACCAGGATGATCAGCGCCGGCTTCATGAATTCCGACGGCTGCAGCGTGAACCCGCCCAGCTCCAGCCAGCGCGTCGCGCCCTTGGCGTTGTGGCCGATGAACGGCAGCGCGATCATCACCGCGATCGCCGCCAGATAGATGAAGAACGCCGCCCGGCGGATCGCCTTCACCTCCAGCATCGAGACGCCCACGAGGATCACCGCGGCGCCCATGGCGAACACGCATTGGCGCACGGCGAAGTGGAACGGGTCGCCGACGTTCATCCGCGCGGCCGCCGCGGGGCTGGCGGCGAACGACAGCAGCACGCCCAGGCCGATCAACACCGCGACGACGCCCAGCAGCCAGCGGTCGATGGTCCACCACCACACGCCGACCGGCGAGCGGTCGCTGCGGGCGAAGGCGTGGGCTGGGGATGCGCTCATGCGCGCGCTCCTTTGGCTTCAAGCTTTCCCAGGGATTCCACGGCGGCGCGGAACGCCTCCCCGCGGGCCTCGAAATCGGTGAACTGGTCGAACGAGGCGCAGGCCGGCGACAGCAACACCACCGCGTCCTGGCCGCTGGCCGAGGCGTCGGCGTAGGCGCGGGCCACAGCCGTGGCGATGGTCCCGCACTCGGCGAACTCGGCCTTGCCGCGCAGCGTCTGGGCGAAGGCCGGCGCGGCCTCGCCGATCAGATAGGCCTTCTCGATGCGTGGGAAGAGATCGGAGAGCCCCTCGACGCCGCCGGCCTTGGGCTGGCCGCCGGCGATCCAGAAGAACTTCGGATAGCTCGACATCGCCTGGCGGGCGGCGTCGGTGTTGGTGGCCTTGGAGTCGTTGACGAAGCGTACGCGCCCCACATGGCCCACGGTCTCCATGCGGTGGGCGAGGCCCGGGAAGGTCATCAGTCCCTCGGCCGCGTCCTCCGCCGGAATGCCGACGCCGCGGGCCGCGGCGTAGGCGGCTGCCGCATTCTGCCAGTTATGACGGCCCGGGAGCGAACGGGCGCGCAGCAGGTCGACGATCTCCACGGCGCGCTCGCCGGTGGCGTCGTACAGCAGGCCCTGCAGTGCATAGACCCCGCGGCCCATCGCCTTGCTGGCGGAGATCGGCACGATGGTGCGGCGGTTGGCGGCGGTGACCTCGGTGCAGATCCGCTGGCCCCAGGGATCGTCGACGCCGATCACCGCAGTGTCGCCCTTGCCCTGGTTGAGCAGGATGCGCCGCTTGGCGGCCACATAGCCCTCCATGCTCCCGTGACGGTCGAGATGATCGGGCGAGACGTTCAGCAGCACCGCGGAGTCGGCCTTCAGGCTCGACGTCAGGTCTAGCTGATAGGACGACATCTCCAGCACGTAGACCGCGCCGCCGTGCATGTCCTCCAGACCCAGCACGCCCAGGCCGATGTTGCCGCCGACCCGGGTGTCGCGCCCGGCGACGTTGCAGATGTGGCCCAGCAGCGCCGTCGTCGTCGACTTGCCGTTGGTGCCGGTGACCGCGATTACCTTGGGGCGCTTGTGTTCGGGGGCGGCGTTCACCGCGCGGGCGAACAACTCCATGTCGCCGACGATCTCGACGCCGGAGGCCTTGGCCTTCTCCACCGTCCAGTGGGGTGTCGGATGGGTCAGCGGCACGCCCGGCGACAGCATGATCGCGGCGTAGTCGCTCCAGTCGGCGGTGGTCAGGTCCTCGAGCGGCAAGCCCTCGGCCTTGGCGGCGTCGCGCGCGGCGGCCTTCTCGTCCCACAGCGCCACCTGCGCGCCGCCGGCGATCAGGGCGCGCGCGGCCGCAAGCCCGGTGCGGGCGAGACCGAACACCGCCACCTTCCTGCCTTCGAACCCGCGCACCGGAACCATGGGGTTTCGTCCCGCCTCCCTAACGCAATTTCAGGGTGGCGAGGCCCAGCAGCGCCAGCATCACCGCGATGATCCAGAAGCGGATCACCACGGTGGATTCCGACCAGCCGAGCTTCTCGAAATGGTGGTGGATCGGGGCCATGCGGAACACCCGGCGCCCCGTCAGCTTGAACGAGACCACCTGGATCATCACCGACAGGGTCTCGAGCACGAACAGTCCGCCGATCACGCCCAGCACGATCTCGTGCTTGGTGGCGACCGCGACCGCGCCCACAGCGCCGCCCAGCGCCAGGGAGCCGGTGTCGCCCATGAAGATCTTGGCGGGGGGTGCGTTGTACCAGAGGAAGCCAAGGCCAGCGCCGATGATCGCGCCGCAGAACACCGCCACCTCGCCCACGCCCGGCACGAAGTGCAGTTGCAGGTAGCCGGCGAACACGAAGTTGCCGACCAGGTAAGCGATGAGGCCGAAGGCGGCGGCGGCGATCATCACCGGCACCGTGGCGAGCCCATCCAGCCCGTCGGTGAAGTTCACCGCATTGGCGGCGCCGACGATGATGAAGGCCCCGAACGCCAGGTACCACCAACCCATGTCGACCAGCAGGCCCTTGAACACCGGGAAGGCCACGGAGGTCGCCAGGTGCGGCTGTTCCGGCGGGCGTGCGCCGAAGGTGATGATGATCCACACCGCGGCCACCGCGATCAGCACCTCCAGCACCAGGCGGACCTTGCCGGAGATGCCGGCCGTGGTCTGCTTGGTGACCTTGGCGTAGTCGTCGAGGAAGCCCAGCACGCCGTATCCGGAGGTCACCAGCAGCACCGCCCAGACGTAGGGATTGCGCAGGTCGGCCCATAGCAAGGTGGAGACGATCAGCCCGGCCAGGATCATCATGCCGCCCATGGTCGGCGTGCCGGCCTTTTCGACGATGTGGCGTTCGATGCCGTCGCTGCGGATCGGCTGGCCTCGGCCCTGCTTGGCCTGCATGAAGCGGATGAACCGCGAGCCCAGCGCGACCACCACGAGCTGCGCCGTGAAGATCGCCATCCCGGTGCGGAAGGTTAGGTATTTCAAGATGTTGAAGACGGGAACGTGTCCCGCCGCCGACAGCTGCTCATAGAGCCAATAGAACATCAGCCGGCCTCCCTGGGCGCGGCGTCCAGCGCGGCGAGGGCCTGGGCGATGACGCCGGCCTTCGATCCATTGGAGCCCTTCACCATCACCAGGTCGCCAGGCTCTGCGGCATGGGCGACCTGCGGCGCGATTTCGGCCGCGGTCTCGCCGTAGCGCCCACGACGAGTCGGCGGAAGGGCGTCCCAGAGATGCTTCATCAGCGGCCCGGCGCAGAACACCTGGTCGATGCGTGCGCTTTCGACGGCTTTCGCTACGGCGGCGTGGTAGGCGGGAGCCTCCTCGCCCAGTTCCAGCATGTCGGTCAGCGCGACGATCCGCCGCCCCTTGGCCTGGCGCGCGCCGAGCGAGGCCAGCGCCGCGGCCATGGAGATCGGATTGGCGTTGTAGCTATCGTCGATCAGGGTGAAGGCGCCGCCGGCGATACGAACGTCACGCTCGGCGCCGCGTCCCTCCAGCGGTTCGAAAGCCTCCAGGGCCCGTAGCGCGTCGTCGCGCGTGACGTCCAGCGCCTCGAGCATCAGCAGCACCGCCAGGCTGTTCAGCCCCCAGTGGAACCCGCTCTGGCGGATCGGGAATTCTAGTCGCTCGTCATCCATCCGCGCGGTGACGACCGCGCCGCCCGCCCTGGGCTGGAAGTCGATCAGCGAGGCGACCGCATTCGGCCCTGAACCGAAGGCGCGCACCTGGGCGCCGGCGGTCAGCGCCTCGCGGTTCAGGAAATCGAACCAGACGTTGTCGGCGTTCAGCACGGCTAAGCCGCCAGGCTCGAGGCCCGCGAAGATCTCCGCCTTGGCGCGCGCAACGCCAGCCTCGCCGTCCGGGAAACTCTCCACATGCACCGGGCCCACAGTGGTGATCGCCACCACATGCGGCTTCACCATGCGCGACAGCGGCGCGATCTCGTCGGCGTGGTTCATGCCGATCTCGAACACCGCCCGCTCGGTGTCGCGCGGCATGCGCGCCAGCGTCAGCGGCACGCCGATGTGGTTGTTGTAGGACTTCACCGAGCTGTGCGA